>JAHFDZ010000053.1 GCA_023248745.1 Myxococcales bacterium
CTATCAAACGAGGACCAATGCGATCACTCATTGCGGCTCTCGCCGCGTGCCTTTGCCTGTCGCCTCTCACGGCCCAGGCGGAACGATCTCTAGCGGAATACCGGTACTTTAGGTCGCTCA
The DNA here is from genome assembly GCA_023248745.1 of Myxococcales bacterium. Lineage (GTDB taxonomy): Bacteria > Myxococcota_A > Polyangia > Polyangiales > Polyangiaceae > JAHFDX01. The sequence goes on from JAHFDZ010000053.1 coordinate 121, forward strand.
GTGTCGACCTTCAAGGCCGCATCCCAAGCGTGGACGACGTCGCCGCGTTTGAGGATTCAAAGTTCGACACCGATGCGTGGATCGACGCGCGCCTCACGGGCACGGCGTATGCGCAGCGCGTTAGACAAATTTACATGGACCTCCTGCGGCTCGAGGTACCGAACACTTTCGCGTATGTCAGGTCCGGTATCGTTTTGCGGCGCCAAGAAATCCTGCGAACCGATGGGTCCGTCACTTTCGTCTACTTCCGAAACGGACAGCGACGCCAAAATGTAGCTACAGATGGTGCATTTTGCCTCACGCAAGCCGACACCGGACAGATGTTCCCGCGAATTGGCGCCCCTATCGGCACACAAAAGGCCGTGAGCGACGCTGCGCTAAACGCCGCGACTGTCTTGGTTAAGCCTTGGTGGCTCTATCGCGATTACGCATCGGCAACGCCCACCGACCGTTACGATGCGACGACGTGGGCAACCAAGTACCCGCAATTTCGTCCCGTCGACAACATGCAGAACGAAAAGAATGGGCAACCCACCACGTCGGTGCGCATTTGCAAGGAAGAGGCTCAAACGGCCTCCACTGGCACAGTCTTCAAGACAGGTCGCGCCGGCAATACGACACCTGCGGACCGCGTAGTGCCACTGCCTGGTGACTCGGCGTTCGCGACAAGCAACGGCGGAAAGGCAATGGCGTGCGCATCGGACACCGCTACCTTCTACGCCGCCGACTGCGGATGCGGCACAGGCCTAGAGCGCTGTCATCCTGGGAGTTCAAACCAATTTGACCCAGCGGCATTCGTTCTTCCCACGCGGTCGCCACTCGGCATCGACGCTCCATTTGATGCGAGCAACGCGCAGCAATCCCAATGGTCGCGCTTCTGGTGGTCAGAAGAGGCAAAGCACTTCATCGACAGCGTTGTGCAAGAAGATCGCGATTTTCGCGACCTTCTGACGGGCCGCGAGAGCTGGGTCAACGGTCCGCTTGCGCATTTCTATCGCCAGATTCAAGGGTCAACGTGCTGCGACAACGGCATCTACTTTGGGCTGACAGAGCAGAAGCCGCTATTTGATACCAGCGCGGTTCCAAAAGACCTCTTGCCTCAAGACACCACGTCTTGGCGTGCGGTTGCCGATCGCGGCGCGCTGGCGTCGGGCATTCTCACGATGCCCGTCTTTCTCACGAAGTATGGTTCGCGACGCGCGCGCGCCCACGTGCTCTACAACGCTTTCCTATGTCGACAATTCGTGGCTGAAAGTGTCGAGCTCACCCCGTCAACCGAGCCCGACTTGACGAAGCGTTCGGGATGCTCGACGTGCCACTCGACGCTTGAACCACTGTCTGCGTACTTCAGTCGCGTACGCGAGTCAGACTGGCTCTACCTACCGGAAAGTAACTTTCCTACCGTCGAAACGAAGCAGTGCAATAAGTCATCGCCGAACGTCACGTGCAGGTCTTTCTACGACCCTGCGTTCTCTAGCGACGCTGGCGCGACACTGTACGGCGCATACTCCTCAGCAGAGAACACAGCCGCTGGGCCAAAGGGCATGGGCGAATACGTAGTCAAGCATCCTGACTATGCTTCTTGCGTTGTCAATCAGGTTGCTAGCTCTCTCCTCGGTCGCCCTCTTAGCGAGGACGACAAAGCGCGCAAAGATTCATGGGCCACTGACCTTGTGAGCTCCGGATATAAGATGCGTAGCCTTGTGCGATCGATCGTCAAGAGTGATGCCTATCGCGCGTCCAACAATCTTTCATCGAGCGAATGGCGAGGAGTAGCTCAATGAGAAGCTCAATTGCGTTCGCGTTGTTTGCTGCCTTCGCAGCTGCAGGCTGCTCGAAGACACCCGACCCCGCAAAAGCGGAACCGGTGTTGGGTAAGGCCTCAGACCTTCCAGGACACGAATCTCTCAAGGTCGACAATTCACACAAAGAGGGGCCGCGAACTCTCTCGGGAGAAAGTTACATTCGCAGTTACCTTTTCCTCTTCGGCGGCCTCTCACCAATCGATTCGCAGACGGCCCTCCGTGGCAGCGGCACGACCGCCGATACTTCCCTCTTCGATACGTGGAGCGACTACCTCGGCGCGCTTGGGATGCCGGACTACAGGGAAGACATCGCGCGCTCCACTCAGACGAACGCACTCATGATTGCGGCGTTCGAACGCATCGGCGTCGCGTTGTGCGATCGCGCAACTGAGCACGATCTCAAAAGCGGCCTCACTCCGGCAACCGTCTTTACCTTCAAGAAAACCGCGACAATGCCGACGCGCGCCGAGTTCGACGAACGATTCGATGTGCTGCACCGCCGCTTCCTCGGCTACCCCGCTAAGCTCGCGCCAACAGACCGTGGGTCGCGATTTTTCACGGTCTTTTCGGACGCTTCCGGCACAGCCGCCGATGCTGGCGTGAGACTCACCGGCCAAGACGCAGGCTGGACGGCAGTTTGCTACGGCCTCATTCGTCACCCAGAATTCCACCTCTATTGAGTCGAGGCGCAAGTGAACACAAGACGATCTCTTTTGCAGTTTCTCGGCGGCTCCCTTGCCGCGTCGTTTGTTCCTTGGCGAGCGCTCGCTGACGGCAGCACAGCATCGTCCGAGGACTTCTTCATCTTCGTCCATGCGTCTGGCGGATGGGACGTCATGCTCTCCACCGATCCTCGCAACACGCGTACGGGTCTCATCGAACCGCCACACTCGGGCAACATGACGAAAACCGGTATCCGATTGTGGACCGATGCACCTCTCGGTGATGGCAACTCGAGTTTTCAACTTGTCCAGCCCAAGGGCAGCAACATCGTGTTCGGTCCCGCAATTGGTAACTTGTCCAATTACGCAAGCCGAATGACCCTCTTTAATGGGCTCGCGATGAATACCGTCAGTCATCCTGACGGAACGATCTTCGCCGCAACGGGCCGCCACCTTGCTGGTGGACGCGTCCCGGCATCGAGCGTCGACACCATAATTGCGAGCGAGCTCGGCACTTCGCAGCTCCTTCCTTTGGTCTCGATTCGATTCCCTTCGTACGCCGTCGACGGCATCGACCCTCGCGCAATTCCGCTCAAGGTCGACTCAATCGGCGCGATCGGAAAGGTGCTCACACGCTCGACAAAATACTCAACGGTCGCTACCCGTGACGCTGTCACGATGATGCTGAGCGCCGAGGCGAAAGACCTGGCCAAAGAGGCCTTCTACCCCGAGCCGCAAGCAAACTTCGGACTGCAACTTGACGCCTTGCGCGGCATTCTGAGCGGCAACCTCAAAGACGCGTTTACCGACGCAACGCTCAAAGCCAAGTACCCGAGCTTTGCGTATACGGGTACGAGCCAGGCGGTCGGTGCGATCAACGCGGCCTTCGCACTCGAAGCCATGCAGCGAAACATTTCGCGCTGTCTAAGCTTCGCCTTCAGCGGCTTTGACACGCACACCGACAATTACGACGATCATGCAACGTCGCAACAAGACATGTTTGACACCATCGCCGAGCTGGTCAAGCAGCTTGACTCAACACCTCACCCCACCAAGACCGGAAAGAAGCTCGCGGATCACACGCACATCTTGATCGTCAGTGAGTTCTGCCGAACGCCGCAAATCAATTTGCTTGGTGGGCGCGATCACTATCCGAACAACAGCGCCATCATCATCTCCCCCAAATTCAAGGGAAACACGGTCATCGGCAGTTCAGACAAGGATCAACTTCTACCGACAGCTGCGCGCACGTTTGCGAGCGGTGCGCGTGCACCAGCTCCGCCCGACATTCTTTCGACGTTGCTCTCGTCTGCAGGCATCGAACCGAGCACGTTCGTGCGAGACGGCGAAATCATGAAGGAGATCCTCGTATGAGGAGCGCGATCCCGTTCATCGTCGCATTTGCGTTCATTGGATGCGGAAGCGAACCCCAGCCAGCCCCAACGTTCACGGCCGAACCTCTTTCACTCGAGCCAGTCGCATGGGCGTCAACGCCTTGGCCGACGCCCATTTCATTCGTGCACGAAACGGAAAACGGCATTGCCCTATGCACAAGCGACAGCCTCGTCCTCGTGGCCGGTGGCGTAGTGGCCAATCGCGCTGCTGATGCGAAGGGCTGCGAGAGCGGCGCTCGGGTGCCCGCCTCGGAAGGTGCAGGCGACTGGGACATTATGATCGCAAGCGGGGCCATCTTCCGCCTTGCAAACGATGGCAGCACGGAGTCCGTGTCGGCGCGATATGGCCTGGAGGCGAAAAAAGTAACTCGCGTAGTATCAATTGACGCAAGCCAATTCGCTTTTCAGTATGATGGTGGTTTCGCAATCGTCGACAAAGGTGAGGTCAAGCTCTTCGCGCAAGCAAATCTGTCTTCGCTTGCCTCGGGCGATGGAAAGTTCGGATACTTGACCAGCGACGCAGCGCACGTGCTCGACACGAAGACCGGTGGCGTTACGGCTTTCGCTGTGACCGGCGCGAAAGGGATGGCGTTCGACACCAGCAAGCGGCTTGTCGTAACTACTGGCTCCACAATTTATCGAGAAGCCAATGGCGCACTCGTTCCACTGGTTGACAATCAGTCAGCTTTATCATCTCCCGCCTCTGCTGGCGGCAAGGTGTGGATTATGGCCGGGTCCGAACTCATCCTGCTTGAGGACGACCACATTCTGAAGACGTCCGGTCTATCGCTAAACGAGGGCGCCGTTATTTTCGGGTCCAGTTCAGGAGACGTATGGCTCAGCAGACCTTCAGGGGTCGCGCGCCTTCGTCATGGCAGCGCCGGCAATGCACTCGAACAAAAGTGGCAAGCCGACGTAGCGCCGATCTACGCGAAAGTATGTTCTGCGTGCCATGGGCCGACGGGCAGCGCAAAAATTGACTTGTCGAGTTACAATAGTTGGGTGTCGCGTAAGGCTGCTCTCAACGAGCGCGTCGTCGTAAAAGCCGATATGCCACCCGCCGGCGTAACGTTGTCTGCCGACGATCGCGCAAAGCTGTCTGCTTTCATCGGTGCGATGCCGTAGGAATCAAGCCAGTCTAGGCAAGGGCGTCACCCACGTTGTGGCGCTTCAGTGCCCCGTCCACGAACGGCAATTCGCGTACGCGTTGACGCGCCGTATCATCATCCCTACGTGTCGCTTCCGCATTGCGGGCCCAAAAAAACAGGAGTTACGGTTGTGAAGATACTCGTCCCCTTGAAGCGGGTCGCCGACCCCGACAACGCGAACAAAATCAAGGTCACGGCTGGCAAGGTCGATACGACTGGCCTTGAATTCAAGCCGAACCCGTTCGACGAGTACGCGGTTGAAACCGCCTTGCGTCTCACCGAAAATGGCGCAAACACCAAGGCTCGCATCGGCGAAGTCGTCGTGGTCACTTTCGGCCCAAAAGAGGTCGAAACCACGCTGCGCGGCGCGCTTGCCACCGGAGCTGATCGCGCGATTCGCGTGGACGTGACAGACGACGCCTTGGACGGCGACTTGGTCGCGCGTGCGCTCAAAGCAATCGTTGAAAAGGAAGCACCGGATCTCGTTCTCATCGGAAAGCAACAGGTCGAAGGCGACTCCAATCAGGTCGGCCAATTGCTGGCCGAGTATCTCGGTTGGCCCCAGGCAACATTCGCAGGCTCCATTAAGAGCGAAGCCGACAAGGCTCTCCTTGTGAGTCGGGAAGTCGATGGTGGCACCCTAAACCTCAAGGTCACACTGCCCGCAGTCGTCTCTGTCGACTTGCGTATCGTCAGTCCGCATGGCGCAAAGAGCATGCACACTGCAGCCACCCATGCGTACCCAGAAGGCGTGCGATTCGCGGCGCTGATGGCCATCATGGCGGCCAAGAAGAAGCCACTCGTTGAGATGAAGCTCGCCGACTTAGTTGGCGACGCATCGCTCAAAGTTACCTACGGCACAGCCGAGTTGCCCCCGCCTCGCAAGGCCGGCATCAAGGTCAAGAGTGTTGCCGAATTGGTCGAGAAACTTAGGACGGAAGCAAAGGTGCTCTGATGGCAAACACACTCGTCGTTGCAGAACTTCACGAAGGCAAAGTTCGCAAAAGCACCCTCAGCAGCATCACGTTTGCCCGCCAAGTCGGTGGCTCATTCAGCATCTTGGTGCTCGGCGCTGGCGCAACTGCAGCCGCCGCTGAAGTCACAGGATTTGGCGCATCCAAAGTGCTCGTCGTCGATGATGCATCGCTCAAAGACTACGTGTGCGAACGTTTCTCACCGACCATCGCGGCCGTCGCTAAAGGTGGGTTCGACACCGTCGTCGTCACTGCAAGCTCATACGGCAAAGACCTCGCGCCACGTGTTGCGGCAAGGCTCGGCGCTGGATACGCACCGGACATTAGCGGCGTTCACGTTGACGGCAACAAGCGCGTCTATCGCCGCCCGATGTTCGCAGGCAACGCTTACGGTACGTGCGAAGTGCAGACGCCCGTCCACGTCGTGAGCGCACGCCAAACTGAGTTCACGGCAGCAGAGCCGAGCGGTGGCGCGAGCCCAATCGAAAACGTGACGATTGCAGCTCCGGATGCAGCAGCCGCGCGGGTCGAATTCGTTTCGCTCGAGCAAGGCAAGAGCGAGCGCCCCGATCTCGGCGAAGCGCGCGTTGTCGTCAGCGGCGGTCGCGCACTCAAGGAGCAATTTGCTCAAGTGCTCGATCCTCTCGCAAACCTGCTTGGCGCAGCGGTCGGCGCAAGTCGCGCGGCATGCGATGCTGGCTTTGCACCCGCGGAGTTGCAAGTGGGACAAACCGGTCGTGTCGTCGCACCAACCCTTTATCTCGCGATAGGCATCAGCGGCGCGATTCAGCACCTTGCCGGAATGAAAGGCAGCAAGACCATTGTCGCGATCAACAAAGATGGCGACGCACCGATTTTCCAGGTGGCGGACTATGGGCTCGTTGCCGACTTGTTCACGGCGGTTCCTGAGTTGGTAAGCGAGTTGAAACGCACCGTGGCATAGCGCCTTAGCGCACACCTTGTGCACCACGAATGGCTCATGGGATCGCGCATCTCATGGGCCATGTTTATTGAGCACCCACATCAAGTACGCAAGCGAACGCATTGCGACGAGATAACCGCCCCTGAGCGAGGCAAAATGCGCTAGCGATCGAGACGTGAGCTATCTCGTCCTCGCCCGCAAATATCGGCCTCAATCGTTCGAAGACCTCGCAGGCCAGGAGCACGTTGCGCGCACGCTCGCCAATGCCATCGCGACCGATCGCGTGGCGCACGCGTTTCTTTTCACCGGTGTTCGCGGCGTCGGAAAGACGACGAGCGCTCGCCTTCTTGCCAAGTGCCTCAACTGCGTAAACGGACCGATCGCAATTCCGTGTCAGACCTGCAGCGCTTGCACCGAGATCACAGCCGGCAATGATCTTGACGTTCAAGAGATCGACGGCGCCAGCTACAACGGCATCGACGAGGTTCGAAAACTGCAAGAGGGCCTCGCCTTTCGGCCTGCCCGCGACCGGTACAAAATCTACATCGTCGACGAGGTCCACATGCTGTCGAACGCAGCGTGGAACGCATTCCTCAAGACGCTCGAAGAGCCGCCTCCACACGTAAAGTTCATCTTCGCGACAACCGAGGTGCACAAAGTTCCGATCACAATCTTGAGTCGCTGCCAGCGCTACGACTTCAAGTTGATCAGCACTCAAGTCATCGCCACGCGATTGCGTCACGTCCTCGAGCAAGAAGCCATCACGGCCGACAACGAAGCCGTTGCCCTCCTTGCGCGCGAAGCCGCCGGATCGATGCGCGACGCGATGAGCTTGCTCGACCAAGTAATCGCGTACTCGGGCAAAGAGCTCGTCGGCGCCGACGTGGCTCGCGTGCTTGGCGTTGCCGATCGATCGGTGCTCCACGAGCTTGCGACCGCGCTCGTCAAGGGTGACGCCGCTGCAGCGCTCAAGGTAGTTGACCAAATTGCCGCGCAAGGATTCGACATCGCACACGTGACCAAAGACGTGTTGCGTCACTTGCGCAATCTCGTGGTCGCAAAGGTGTGTGGCGCCGAAGGTCGCGATTTGCTTGATCTGGCCGACGAAGAATTGGCAGACATCAACTTGCTTGCCCAATCAACCGATAGTGACGATCTGCTTCGGCTGTTCCAAGGATTTTCCAAGAGCTTCGACGAAATCGTGCGCTCCACCCATCCGCGCACCGTTCTCGAAATGACGCTCGTCCGCCTCGCGCGAAGACCCACGCTGCTGCCGCTCGACGAATTGCTCGGACGCCTTGGCGAGCTCGAACGTCGCTTGGCAACGGGAGCACCACCACCGCAACGCGGCAGCGGCGGCGGAAGCGCATCGCGTTCGAGCGTGCCCTCCATTTCGTCGGCGCTCGCATCACCTGGCTCGGCGTTACCCGCAGCACTCCCTGTGCGCAAACACGAGACCTATGGTGCGTTGGCGCTCGTTGAAAATCCGTCGCCTTCGACGCCACCGCTTGCGGCCGTTGCCGATCCAATTGTAGCACTAAGCGTTACGTATTCACCTCCCGAGCAGGAGAGTTCATCGCGCCCAAACGATGTCGATCTCGAGGCGTGGCGCAAGATTATCGATCGCCTGCGTCCGCACAATCCCGGCCTCGCATCCGTGTTTGGAAGTGCCACCTTGCTCAAGGTGACGCCACTCGAAGTGCGCGTTGGATTTAGCGCGAGCGAAACATTCCTCGCCGAGCAAGCCAAGGACCCAGAGAGCCTCGAACTCCTCACGCGTGAAACCCGCGCACACTTTGATGCGCCGACGGCAGTGTCACTCGACCTGTCCACCACAAAGTCCAACTCCGCAACGTCCCTCGCCGCCGTAGAGCGCAAGGAGGACGAAGTCCGAATCGCATCCGCGCGCGCCAAGGTCCTTGCGCATCCCGTAATCGAGGAAGCGATTCGCATTTTCGGCGCCGAGGTGCGCGAAGTGAGACCCGCAAAAGAGTAAACCCCACCCCGGCATCTACTTTTGCCTGATCCTGATCCTCTAGGCTGATCTTGATCCTGCCCTGCCCCTGATCCCGATCTGTGTTACACCCCTACCCCATGAACATGCGCGGCGGAATGAACGAGATCCTGCGCCAAGCGGCGCGCCTTCAACGCAAGGTGGAACTCGCAAAAGAAGGCCTCAAGGACCAAGAAGTCATCGGCGAATCGTTGGGCGGCAAGGTCAAAGCCACCGTTAGCCTTGGTGGACAAGTCAAGAATATTGACTTTGACATGGCGATGGTCGAGCAAGAGGGCGCGGACCTCGTGAAGGACGCCATCTGCGCCGCTATCAATGCGGGCCTCGAGACGGCCAGCAAGACCATGGAAGCCGAAGTCGAAAAGGTAACTGGCGGAGTAAAGATTCCGGGGATGTGAACCTGGCTCATGCTGCCCGACCGCGTACGCACTCTCATTCAACTCTTGTCTCGCCTTCCCGGAGTGGGTGAGAAGACGGCGCAGCGCTACGTGCTCTTCGTGCTCACAACCGACAGCGACTACGGCGCACAAATGGGCCAAGAGCTGATCGCGCTGCGCGAGACGATCGGCCAATGCTCGTGGTGCGGAAATCTCGCCGAACGCGGCTCGTCCGAAAAGATGCTTTGCAGCATCTGCAGTGATCACAAGCGCGACGCACGCCTTCTTTGCGTCGTCGCACGCGTACAAGACTTGCTGGCGATCGAACGCACCGGGGCAATGCGTGGTCGTTATTTCGTACTCGGAAAGTTACTTTCTCCACTCGAGGGCGTTCACCCCGAAGAATTGCCGGTTGATCGTCTGAAGCAACGCATCGGACAAGACAACGTGACCGAGATCATTCTCGCGACGCCACCCAGCGTTGACGGCGAAGCCACCGCGCTTTTCTTGCGTCGCGAACTCGAACCCCTTGGCGTTGCCACCAGCCGCATCGCGAGCGGTGTGCCACACGGTGGCGAGCTTGAATACGCCGACCCCATCACGATGGGTCGCGCCCTTGCCGGAAGGCAGCGTTTATAACTACCCTGCTGTAAATGAAGACGGCCATCAGCACGCTAAGCGCTCCCCAAGCGATCGGTCCCTACTCGCAAGCAATCAAGTCCGGAGGGTTCCTCTTTCTGTCGGGACAAATCCCGCTCGACCCCGCAACTGGCAACTTGGTGGATGGCGACATTGCAGCGCAGGCACGCAGGGTGCTCGACAACATTCGCGAAGTGCTCGCAGCCGCAGGGGTGGGCTTCTCGAGCGTGGTGAAAACGTCAATATTCTTGATGGATCTCGCCGACTTTGCGACGGTCAACGGAATTTACGCTGAGTATTTCTCCTCGCCCTTTCCTGCGCGTTCAACATTTCAGGTAGCCGCTCTACCTAAGGGATCGCGAATCGAAATCGAAGTGGTGGCCGCGCTTGCATAAGGCCCTCATGGCCACAGCTGCGAACTCAAAAGCGGCGCGCCGGCTTATCGCGATTCTGCCCGCCGTGTTTTTTGTGCAAGCTGCGCTCGCCCAAGCCCCACCGCACTACGAAGAGAAACACGAAAAAGGAAACACTCAAGTTACATTTAGAGCGGATGCTGTATCTGGCACCGGCCACGGCAGCGATAGCGTCCGCATTCTGATTCACAGCAAACGAACCGACGTCGACTGCCTCGGCCAGTATGACTACGTAACCGACCGCGAGCTCACCGGCCTGACGTTGCGCTACGCATTTCGCGCGACGCTCAAGTGCCTGAACAAGTGCCTCACCGACGACGACCTCGACTACCTGACAAGTTGCGACGATTGGGACACGCGAGCCGAGCGCATTCGAACGCTTCGTCACGCGTTTAGCCCACTGCGTGAACGCGGCGAAGCCACCGAAGGCGAAGCGGCTGAGCAGCTGCTTTCAGAAACCGTGGGATGCAACGAAACGCAACTCGACAAGGCGCGCACCGAGGGAAGAATCTCAGAACGCGTCTTCGAAGGCGGTTCGTGCAAGCAGTACAATGAGCAGTTCAAACCACGCGACCCGCGCAAACCCGAGAAGCCGCTCGAACTTCCCAAAGTGGCTCAGCTTCGGGACTCCGAGATGGAGTTCGCGCGCTTTCGCACCATGATGTTGGCAAGTTTCTTGACGAGTCAAACTGTGGGTCGCAACACGAACTTCGGTGGCTCCGCCTCAATGAAATGGCACTTCGCCGGTCCCTACAACGTGCAGGCGTATGGTGGCGCGGTCGGAGAGTCACCGCTGGTTGGCCTCGGATTTTATCGCGCCGCCAGTCGGTACCGATTGATGCTCTCCGGTGGCGCGCTGTTGATCGACAAGGGCGTGCAACGGTTCTCGATTGATGCGGCCGAAATCGGAATCGGAATTCCCACACGAACAGGCACCGTACAGGTCCTTGCAAGTCCAATTGCCTACTACCGCGATTTGGTCAACGACCTTTCCGGAGCCGAAACACATCTCAAAGTGGCGGTCGACCAACACGTTGGGCGCTACCTCATTCTGTCTGGCCAAGCGCGCGCTGGGTTCCTTTATGGCGGAAGCCGAACGGGTAAGCGCGCAATCACCGAGGGCACTCAAGACAGCGTAGGCTCGCGGCTCATTGGTACGGTAAGCGCAGTCATCCCATTTCGAGACGTTCGCGATCTCGAAGTGAGATTCGTCCCGTCAATTCGCTTCGATGCAAGTTACGAATCACAACGCAACGCCATCTCGCCGTCGGTACTTATGCCTTCTCCGCGCGCCGACTTCGACGCATGGTTGCTCAGCGCCGGCATCGCGGCTGTGTTCTAGGACAAACGCCATACCTTGCGAAACGCGGCGCCATTTGTCTTGCCTCATTTATCGCTCGAAGCCCTCAATACGCCTGTTTCTGCCCCACAGGCGCCAGGGACTCGACACAAGAGCCAAATCGCGCACCAACTGAGCCATGTTGCTTCGGCGCATTGTTGCATATTGCATGTTTCCATTTGTCTTCGCCGGAGCGATAATCGCGTCGGCAGTTGCGTGGGAGCGCGGCCTGTCGCCATTCTATGTCATGGTTGCAGTCAGTGGCGCAACGCTCGCGGTTGTCGCGCTAGCGGAGCGCTTGATGCCGTTTCACAAAGAGTGGAACCACGCGCAAGGTGACGTCGGCATCGACATGATCCACGGCGTGGTGTCGAACCTGACGCTTCCGTTCGTCTACCGTGCCGCATTCGCACTCCTGTTGCTACCGGTCGCGCGCGCGCTCGAACACGTTGTCGGTGGCGCCATTTGGCCGACGGCTTGGCCACTCGCAGCGCAAGTCATCCTCGCCGCCGTTGCAGCCGAGCTTTGCCAATATTGGGTTCATCGCGCAGCTCATGAGACGCAATGGCTGTGGCGTCTTCATGCGGTGCACCACTCGCCAAAGCGACTCTACTGGCTCAACGCGGGGCGCGATCACCCGCTCGGACTTCTGATCCTCTTCGGCGCCGAAACCTCGGCGCTCATGCTTCTTGGCGCCCCCGATCGCGTGTTCTTCATGCAAGGTGTCTTGACCGTCGTCGTGGGTCTGTTTCAACACGCGAACATCGACCTCAAGTTGGGCATTTTTAACTATATTTTCAGCCTCAACGAGCTGCATCGTTGGCATCACGACGAAAATGTAACGATTGCGAACCACAACTACGGTTCGAACCTGTCGGTGTGGGACTGGATCTTCGGCACTGCCTACCGCGGACGCGAAGGTACATCGCCGACCGTAGGTATTTCGGGTCTATCGATTCCAGAAAACTACGGAGTCCAGTTGCTCGTGCCTTTTCGCTGGGAGCAAGCCCAGAAAGAGACTTCCTTGCACAAAGGATGATGTCTCGCCGATTATTGCATCATGTTCGACCAGACTGATTCGCGGAACGTCGCACTCTCGTCCTTAGATGCCGAAAACGCTGTCATGGGCCTTCTGCAGCAATCCGGATTTTACATTCAACCGACGGGGTCCGGAACATGGGCATGTCGTGCGATGCCCGCTTACGGTCTCATCCCGCATCTTAATGTGCGGATCGCCGATCGAAACGGACAGACCGAAGTATGGTTTCACGGGTACGGCGAGTTCGATCAAAGCGGCATTATCATGGGTGTGATTCTTCTCATCCTCTTCGCGCCAGCGGCTTTGCTCCTTGGCTACTTGGCCTACGACACCTTTACAAAGAAGTTCCGCATGCTCACGCAGTACGCGTGGATGCAGCTGCCACCCGCGCAGCAGGCATATCCTGTCGGCCAGGGCTATGGGCATCAGCAGCCACCTTACGGTGGAGCGCAAGGGTAGAAAAATCGGCTAACGTAGCGCAATGCTTGAAGGCCACTACGACGCCATCGTCATCGGATCAGGCTTTGGCGGCAGTGTCTCGGCACTGCGCTTGAGCGAAAAAGGGTATCGCGTTCTCGTCATCGAGAAGGGCCGTCGATTTCGACCCGAAGACTTTCCCGAAACCAATTGGGACCTTCGTCGTTGGATGTGGATGCCGAAGCTTGGCATGCGCGGTCTGTTTCAAATGTCGTTTCTCGATCACATCACCGTGATGCACGGCGCAGGTGTTGGCGGCGGATCGCTCGTATACGCCAACACGCTTCCTGAGCCGACCGCCGCATTTTTCAAATCCCCTTCATGGGCACACGTCGCCGACTGGCAATCCGAGCTCGCGCCTCACTATCGCACCGCCAAACGCATGCTCGGCACAACGCAGAACAACTTGATGACGCGCTCTGATCACGTCCTCAAATCGATTGCAGGTGACATCGGTCGACCCGAACATTTTCACATGACCGACGTCGCCGTGTACTTCGGCGAAGCCGGCAAGAAAGCGAAAGATCCGTTCTTTGGCGGAGAAGGTCCCGATCGCGTCGGCTGTACTTATTGCGGCGCGTGCATGACGGGCTGTCGCGTGGGTGCGAAGAACACGCTCGATCGCAATTACCTGTACCTTGCAGAGAAGAAGGGCGCGACGATTCTTGCGGAGACCGAAGTAACCGCCGTCCGCGCGCGCGCAAGTGGCGGCTACGTGATCGAGGCCCAAGCCTCATTCGGAAGCGCGCGATCGCACAAGCTCACCGCAGATCGCGTCTTCTTTGCTGGCGGCGTCATGGGAACGCTTCCGCTGCTTCTCAAGATGAAAGAAGATCCAGAGGGCTTGCCTCACCTTTCTGATCGCGTTGGCGACTTCGTACGAACGAACAGCGAAGCCCTCATCGGTGTTATCTCGCCCGAGCCAAGCGAGAACTTCTCCAAGGGCATCGCCATCACATCCATTTTGCATACCGACGAGCACAGCCATATTGAGCCTGTTCGATACGGTGCAGGCTCTGGATTTTTCCGAACGCTCACTCTCCCGCATTCACCAGGGCCGACAGTCATCACGCGACTCGCCGGCGCCGTGCGAGGCTTCGCTCGCGAACCCGTCAAGTGGATGAAAGCGCTAACCGTCAAAGACTTCGCCAAGCAGAGCGCGATCTTGCTCTACATGCGCACGCTCGAAGGCACGCTCAGCATGCGGCTGGGTCGCAACGCTCGAACCGGCTTTCAAGTCGGATTGGTCAGCAGCCTTACCGAAGGGTCGCCTGCACCAAGCGCGTTTATGGAAGAGGCAACCGATCTTGCGAATCGATTCGCAGAAAAGGTTGGCGGCGTGAGCATGACGCTTCTTACCGAAACGCTGCTTGGCGTTCCGTCGACGGCACACATCCTTGGTGGATCGGTGATTGGGAAGTCTGCCAAAGAAGCCGTGATCGACGGACACCATCGCGTGTTTGGGTACGACGGTCTGTACGTCGTCGACGGAGCCGCGATGTCGGCAAATCCAGGCGTGAATCCTTCGTTGACGATCACCGCGATGGCCGAGCGTGCGCTCTCGCTCATTCCTGCAAAGAGTGCATAGGCGGCTCGTCGTAAGAAGCGACTCTACGCCTCTTCGCGTGGATAAAATCGCGGTTTGATCTCGGTCAGTGCCAGGTAAACCGCCAACCCCACGAATGCGATCCAAAACTCGACGGCATAAAGGCGACGCGTCACCATCGTTTCGAATGGCATCGTCTTGGCTGCCCCCCAAAGAGGTCCCGATCCGGCGCCCTCGGGCTTGATGACCGCGAACACCATGTAACCGGCGTAGATCACTTCGAGCAGCATGTTTCCAATGAGTGCATAGTGCACAAGTTGCCACACCAGAGGGCGCTTGTAGGACTGAGCCATGGCGGGCAGAAGTACATCGCCTGACGTCTCTCGCCAAAGGTTCTTGTGCCTTTCTGGGTCACGTTCGCAGGATGGCGCGCTAGTACCGCCTATGAACCTCAAAAACGCGCTTTGGGTGAAGATATCGGGGGGTATTTTGCTAGGCGCTTTGATCGGCGGCGCCGCGCTCAAGCTGCAGCAAGTGAATAGCGATTGTTGCGCACTCGGCGCCGATTGCTGCAAGCCAGGCGCGGCGTGTTGCAACAAGGGCCACGAGGCCGACCGATCACGATAAGTAAGTTGAGTGGCAAGTGAGGCCGAGCTCAACATGCTGATGAATCGCCTCGTCGATGGTGATCGTGCGGCCTTCGAGCCGCTCTTTCATGCGCTCTACCCACGGGCGCTCCGCCTGGCTCGTCGGCAAACAGGCTCGCTCGCCGAGGATGTGGCGCAGTCAGCGATGCTCAAGGTATTTTCACGGTCAAGTGAATTTACGAAAAATAAGCCTGTATTGCCTTGGTTTTATGCCGTTGTTGCAAACGAAGTGCGCAGTGTTTGGCGACGAGAGGCGCGGCTCGCAAGACCTGTTGAGGCGAACGACAAGGGTATTCTAAGCCCCGAAGATGAAGCGCTCGAAGCAGAGCTCGCTCGCGTGCTGCAGGCAAGCCACCGCGCGCTCGGCAAAGCGGACCGCGAGGCGATCGAGGCGCTGCTAGGCCACAGGGCAAGGCCAAGCATTGACGATGCAACATTTCGGAAGCGCGTGTCGCGTGCGATCGCTCGCCTTCGAGCACTTGTGGCGGGGTTCTATGAGGACTGAAGCACACATTGCTGCAGCCAGACGCAGCTACGAATGGGCTCGCCTCGGGCGGAGTGCCGTTCTGGCGGCAATCTTGGTCGGGGTCGCTTTTCTTGTGGTGAAGGCAGCTGGAACCCTCACGGCTTGGTGGACATTTCCTGTGGCTGCACTGGTCCTCACCGCTATCGAGTATCGCGGGCAAACCGCGATGAAAGGCGCACGTCGTGGTTACATTGCGGGACTTGTGCTTCTCACCGCGCCAATGGCCTTGCTTCGACCTTGTTGCGTTGGCATGGACGTAGAAGCAATGGGCGCCAATTGTTGCACGATGCCGTCGATGTGCGCCGGTGTTGGCGTGGCGATCGGGCTTGGCCTGTCGCTTGCGCGGCCGCGAACAGGCTCGGGCATCGAAGCGGCATTTGGCTTGTGGCTGGGCGTCGCCTCCATTGCTTCAATGCGATGCACGGGACTCTTTCTTGGCGAAGCGCTAGGCCTGATGGGTGGGCTTCTCTCGGGAATCGTGCTTGTGTTGCCGCTAAGGCGTCGAACCGTCTGAGCGCTGCGCTTTGCGCTCCCAACATACGCGCACCAAACACCGTGCGACATCACGCACCGAGCTGGCTCTATGACCGAGAATAGAGGTTTGCTGTGACTATCGCGCTCCGATCGCTTCCTTCGTCGCTCACGTTCTTAGGGCTAATCGCCGCCGTAGGATGCGCTTCGCCGCACGCGCCACGGACTGCAAGCAACGCAGCGCCGCGCGACTCGGCCTGTACCAAGTCGTTGGACCAAAGCGAACTCGGCGACGAGGTCCTCGCACGCCTCAGAGGCACGACTTCGATGGAGAGCGTTGTTCAAACGGCAGCAATGCCGGCCTATCTCCGAGGCGCACCAGCGCGAGCCGCACGCTACCGTGAGGCTGCAAGGACGAGCGCGGAATTCCCGGAGCTTAGCGAGACCATCGACCGCGCAATCACGGCCAACTGGAAGGAAGTGCCTTACAAAGTCCTTGACGAGTACGCCTCGGCTTGGAGCGACGCGTTGGAAGAATGTCGGAAGCACCCCAATAAACGAAGTGTGTGCGATCGGATGATCGCATCTGCAGAAGGGGTCGCGCAAGCCAAGCGTGATGGCCTTGCACCAGTCATCATCAAGCATCTTGACCACGCACGCGCCATCGCCACGTTGCTTGACGCAGTGAGCGGTCCAGAAGAAAAAAGCGACGAAAGCCCGTCCAGCCATGACGAAACCTCAGAGCCACCGTCGCAACTCGCGAACTCGGTGCTCACACAGTGTCGCGACATTGGCCTGCCCGCCCCTCCTCTCGTCGTTGCAGAAAATGCGCCGCCGCGCTCGCTTGTCGCGCGAGTCAACGTCTCGATGGGTATCCCGCGGCACAAGGTCCAATATACGGGTAGCGCATTCGTTCTCGTCACTCACGTAGGGTCCCAAAAGCGAGTGTTTGCGGTGACGAATGCACACGTCGTCGGATTTGCTGAGCACGTCTCGCTTGTCTTCGGCGATGGCCGCGCGTTCTCGAACGCGTCAGTCGCGCTGGTCGACTCCGACCATGACCTCGCCTTGATCGAATTGCCCGATGGGTCATTTGCAGCCGGCGCCGGCGTCGCCAACGGATTGGTTAAGGAACTTTCCGATGTGGTCAGCGTCGGATTTCCTGAAGGCAGCTACCAAATTGCAACTGGTGCAGTTACCAACAACACGCTCACTAGACCGGCCATGTTCGGACCTGTTGAGTTCGTTCAACATTCGGCGCCGATTCATTTCGGCAGTAGTGGCGGGCCGCTGCTCGACAAGTCCCAACGCGTCGTCGGCGTGAACACCATTTTGAGAAGCGATCGCGAAAATACAGCGTTTGCAATTCCTGCGTCGCGGGTAAGCGCGTTGATCAATGACGCCATCGCAACACCTCGCATCATCAACGCAGACGAGCACCGCCAGACGTGCCTCGCCGCCGTACTGGGTGCAAAGGTCAAAGACGATCACGTCGCAGACAACATTCTTGCTCCGCTGCTCAGCGAAGCCTTGTACGAGTCGTGGTCCGATGCAGGCGCGGGTGAGTGG
Organism: Myxococcales bacterium; assembly: GCA_023248745.1. Taxonomy (GTDB): domain Bacteria; phylum Myxococcota_A; class Polyangia; order Polyangiales; family Polyangiaceae; genus JAHFDX01. Next base: position 18,083 of record JAHFDZ010000053.1, read on the forward strand.
TCTGATCCCCTTCGCGGAGGCAGCATTCAATTGGCGAACATCCTCTTGGGTGTGCGCTACGCCGAGACATGTTCGATCTCAAAGCGAATGAGCGATCGCTCTTATGAGTTCGAGCTTCAGACGATCAAGGGAAAGAAGTTATTTTTGCGCACGGGTGTGTTGCGCGGTGCAGCCGCTATCACGCGCATCGAAGGCGAAGATGCATCAGAAAAGCCAAAGTGACGATTGAGCGCCCAGGGACCTGATCGATGAATCCGTACCAGGCGCCGCTAACGCAGCAATCTAAGCAGTGTCCTCGTTGCGCGAGCCCACACGTTGAGCGCCCGAATTTCACCTGGTGGGGTGGAATCGTCGGCCCTCGCATCATGGGCATCCTAAAATGCAAATATTGTAGTTACGAATTCGTCGGTAAGACAGGGAAGGAAGCGACACAAGCCAAGCGGATTTACTTATTTGGCGCCATTCTGGTCTTCAGCGCTTTGGGGTTCGTCATCGGTTGCGCTGCAGTCTTCGTCGTGTACTGGCAAACGGACTAGGCCAAGAAGCTAAGTCAACGGTCTGAAGGCAAACAAGTCGAAGCAAAGCCAAGCAGTTCGAGTTCATGCAAAGCGGATGCGAAGATAAGGGCGACCAACCGACGGGTCTTGGCGTCGGTTGGTCGCAAAGAGAAGAAGTGACAAGGAAGTGAACTAATTTGGCGCGGCGCGCAGGCAGGAGCGCACTCGCCCCGCTAGGTCAAGGTTTCGTGAATCATGGTTTGCAGCGCGCATGCCATGTGGCCTAAGCGCATAAATGGTGGGACATCGCCCGCTTGCGGTTGGGCTCCAATCGGGCAGCGTGCAACCCATTTCGAGAAACGCGCTGGGTGAACGAACTTGGTGGACGATCGTCAGTTCACTTGAGCAATGCGCGCAGAGCCGTTTCGACAGCGTCGGCGTAGTGCTTTGCGCCGCGCGTATTCGGATGGAAACTCGATGCAAGAACGCAGCGCTTGAAGTTCAGCTTTGGCGCCTTCTCTCTCGCGCGCTTGCACTCAACAGAGCGATCGCTTGAGCGAGGATCGATCTCGCCAGGGTTCCAGAGTTTTGAGTGCGCCTGCCCAACTCCATCGCCTGAGCTAAACGTGACGGGCGCGAAGGCAAGCTTGCGCGTCCGGTTCGATCGGCTCACCGTATCGACAGCCTCTCGAAGGGCGCGTGAACTCTCCTCGGCCCACCAGCGCGACCTGCTCGCGAGTCCCGCACGCAAGGTCTTTGAGCTTGTCGTCTTCTCGCACTTCGTATCATCGCCACAAGCCGAATCGATCGCCTTACCCAAGAGCGAATCCGACAGATCGTCGATCTTGTCCTCTACCCAGTTTCCAATCGCGCCGAACGTACTCAACCTCAAGGAGCTCGACTTGCCGTCGTCGGGAAGAAAGATCGGGTAGTAGCCGGGAACGACAACGCGCGCGTTTGGGAATTTTGCCAGTACCTCAACGAGGAGAGTCTTCATGGGCGCAAGGCATCTCTCCGTCGCAATGCTTCGCCATGCACTTTGAGAGGATCGACCTGGCAGAACAATGCTGTTTGAACCCACGTCGTTAATGCAACCATTGACGATCACAATATCGACCGTCTTTGGGTCGGTGACTGCCGCGAGCTGCGTCCGAATGCTGTTTGATGAGCGCGGCACCTCGCCGTTAGCAGTGGCGAGAACTTTGAGAGGATCACTCGGCTCGTTCATGAGCGTCGCACCCGAATGTGCGTAGTTCTCGGATTTGCCAACGCGACCCGCAATCTGCGGCAGGCGTTGTGTAACAATGTTGACGAATTTGCTCTCCACAGAAAGGCCCTGTCCCCACACAATCGAGTCACCCAGCGCTACCAATCGAAGCGGCGTGTTCGTTCGGCTCTTCGCCTCTTTGGCCTCTTTCGACTCTTTTGAATGGGCAGCATACGCAGGCGCCGAAAGCATGAATCCCATCGCTGCCGCAACCAAACGCGTGCGCATGAAGCTCTCCCTGCGACTATGAACGGGTTCCCGCTACCCGCACTTGAGGTCGATGAGAGGGTCTCAAGCGAACGTGTGCGCGCTGTAGACCTTTGAATGACACACCGCTCTTCCACAAAAACCGCGACTCTTGCATCATCAACACATGACGATGGAAGTTCGCAATCTGCGCTTTGAAGGCCGCATCCCGAAGTACTGGCACAATGGCGGACGCTCGGTGAGCACATTTCTCGACGGCCTTTCGATCTTCTTTCCCGCCGGTGAGCGCTTTTTTATCAACAGCGTGCGGGCGCACGAGAAGTTCGTCACCGATCCTGAGTTGCGAGCGCAAATGCACGCTTTCGTCGAGCAAGAGGGACTGCATACGCGAGAACATCTCCGTTACAACGCACGTCTCCGCGCGCACGGGTATCCGGTGGACGCCATGGAAAAGCGAGTTGTCAATATTCTTGACCGTGTCACGCGCATCCTTCCCGCGCGGCTACAGCTCGGTGTTACATGTGCGCTCGAACACTTCACAGCGGTGATGGGACAGATGGTACTTTCTGATCCACGCATCCTTGACGGAGCCGACGAAACGATGGCCGCGCTCTGGCGATGGCATGCTGTCGAGGAGAATGAGCATCGAAGCGTCGCGTTCGACGTTTTTTTGGCCGCAAGGGGCACTTACGCCGAACGCGCGGTCACGATGTTGGGTGTGAGCATCGTTTTCTGGGCGAAGGTCTTCGAACATCAAGCGCGGCTGATGCACTCGAACGGAACAGTGACTTCGGGCCGCGATTGGGCCGAGCTGGGCATCCACCTCTTCATAACGCCGGGGGGCATGGTGAAGTTGGTAAGACCCTATCTCGCGTATTATCGACCGTCGTTTCACCCTTCGGAATTCGACGCTGAACCGTTGCTTGCACGCTATCGGGCGGCGCTTGCCGACCTGCAAGCGGCGGCATAAGTGGTTAGGAACTTGAACCAATTGGCTATTGCCGGTTGACCGTTTCAAAATTGGGGTCAAAGTCGCGTGCTGAAGGGAAGTTCCCCGCAACAACTTCAGGAGATCCTGTTGAGAAAGCCCGCGATTTTCGCACTTGCATCACTCGCTGCGTGTACTGCTGCCCCAGAGGCTGAAGAAGCCGACGAGTCAACCGAAGCTTGGGAAGCCCAAAGCGCCAACGACGAAACGAAAAGCACCCATCTTTGGATTGTCGATCGCGCGATTGAGTTGCTCGCAGCGCGTTCGGAGTCACAGGCGAAAACGATCGTGGCAACGATGAACGAGCCCACCTGCCGAACCTTTTGGGAACAAGGCCTCGTCGATACTGACTATCTGGCGCCCTACAACGATGGCGTCTACGACACTGAACCTGGCAACGGCACGCTTACGCTGCTCGCGTCCGGAGCCACGTGGAAATCTCACTTCTACGATCCAGACACTCAAAAGAACTACCGAGGAGAAACCTCCCCTACCGCGCGCACCCAAGCGTCTCTCTACATGAGCGCGGCAGCGAGCGATTGGCGCGCAAAAAATCGTAACTACGCTTGCTACCGATTGGGCGTGTCCCTCCATTACCTCACCGACGTCACGCAACCGATGCACGCCGCAAACTTTTCGAGCGCGAGCCGACCGATCAAGTTGCACGCAAACGTTGAGGGCTACTCGATGGAAACCCAAAACGCCCACATCCTCAGTGATGCGACCAAGCTTCAGCTGAGCTCATCCACACCCGACGCTGTGCTTCAAACGACGGCACGCGCGTCGAAGGCGCAGTGGACCCCCATGTTAGCAGCCATTCGCGCGGCGTACGTCGGCGGTAGTTGGAGCTGCTGGTTCGCGGCGCAAGGCTGGCTCACCGACACGCCAAGCTGCTGGAGAGGCAACGCCGGCGTCGTCGCCACCATCGATACGTCCTTGAAGAGCGCTCAAAAAGCGACTGCTGAGTACCTCTACGCCGCGAGTCCTTCATTCAAGTAAGTTGACGACAAGCTTTCGTTTATTATGTTCGAAAGAAACGATCGCTGATGCACCCTATCGATCGGCGCTAAGTTGCCTCCCCGGAGGTGACTTTGAATCACGCCGCTCTTCTTTCGCAATTTGACTTGCGCGCACAGTCCCAGGCTCGCGCGACGTCGCTTCAACACCTTGCACGCGATGCGGGTGAATCCAGAGACGCCGCGCTTGCAACTTGGTTCGGTCGCATGGTGAACGAGTACAGCTCGTCTCGTGTGTTCGATGCACTCGCCGACCAAATGGCTCGCGCTGAATTTAGGGATGAACTCGTGAGCGAGGTGCGCGCCTTTGCCGCCGAAGAGCGCGAGCACGGCCGTCTATGTGGCGCCGTCGTCGAAGCCCTCGGCGGAGAAGCGCGTGCTGCATTCCGCGACGAAGGCTCGTTTCCCGAGCATCTCGACGCAGCGTCGCAACGTGAAGCAGTCCTGCGCAACGTGCTCAGTGTTTCTTGCCTCAGCGAAACCGTCGCAGTCGCACTCATCGGCGCAGAGCGCGAAGAGATGCCAGACGGTCCCCTGCGCGAGTTGCTCACGGGCATTTGGTCCGACGAAGTTGGCCACGCTCGGTTTGGCTGGCGCTTGCTGAGTGAGTACGTGCCGCTTCTCACCGATCTCGAAAAACACAACTTGTGCCGATACCTTTCGGTCGCGCTCGTCGCGCTCAAAGAGCATGAACTCAAGCACCTGCCGGTCGACAACGTTGTCCCGTCGAACGGTGCCGAGCTCGGTCTCTGCAACGGGCAAGATGCTCGCGAACTTTTCTTTGAAACGGTCCGCACTGCAATTCTTCCAAACCTAAGCGCTCTTGGCCTTCGTCCTCTTGAGGTGATCCCATGTTGAATGACACAAAGCGACGCGCCCTTCGGGCCGCGCAACAAGTGAGTTTCGTCGCGGTCGCCGCTTGCAGCGTACAGCTCGGCGATCCACAAGCGGCCGGTAAGCAAGATGGTGCAACGGATCAAGATGCCGCTTCAGCCTATGACGCTGCCGCACAAGTCGACTCGTCACCTGACGCCATCGTGATCGATGCGGTTGCCGATCAATCGGCCGTGGTCGACGCCACAAAAGCGTCATGCGCGGAGTTTGAAACCGCGATCAACAAGGGCGCCAGTTCTCCTTTGGACCTTGCCGATTCGCAAGCCTGCTGCAAGGCGTTCTTCACGCGCGATTTCGACTGGGGCAACGAAACGAATTTGATCAGCTATTGCTGCTCGAACGCAAAGATCCCACAGAACGAAATTCCTGTTGCATGCACGCCATGGGGCCCTCCGATGCCGCCCGCAATGGTCTGAGGCGGCGTTACTTCTTCGTCACTCGAGCAGCGTGAAGGTGTCGAACGATGACTTCGACCGCGGTGTCGAATCCGACGTCTTCTGCGTGCGTCCCCTTCTTGAAAGGTAGGTCGCTCTTTTCTTCCGGAGGAAACTCGAGCTCCACATAATAGCGAAGGGGCTCCTTCTGAAACGTGGAGACGTACACCAGTCGGCGCGGATCCGATCGGCTCGCGATACCGATCGCGAAAGGATCGTCTGCCCAATGATCCGCGAGCGCGAACCCCGCAGAGTCAACGAGCTTACGCAACTCGCCAACAAACTTGACGATGCTTGCATCCTTCGCTGGATCGTTGCGAGCGGTCGTCACGACACGAGCCGTGTCGGAAGAAGTGTGTGAATCGCGAGCCCAGTCAGCACTTTGGGGTAAAAGAACGTCGACTTTTGCGGCATCACTTCTCCTGCTTCTGCAACAGCACGAACTTCTCCAACCGGCGTCGCGTTCATCAGGACGAGCAGTTGACCCACGCCACCGCGAAGACTGCCAAGAGCCGCCTGCGCATCTTGCGGATACAGAAGGTTGGTCTTTTTGGCCTGAGCTTCGGCTGAAATGCCAAGAATGTCCTCGAAGAGGACGGAATGAAGAAGCGTGACGTCGGTCGTGCGGAGCGCCTCTGGCATCGCCGCCAAGAGTGGATGGGACGCTAGGTTGCGATCCTTTCGCAATTCGAACGAGAAGCTGCGTCCGTCTGGAAGCGCGCCGACGAATCCTTTGTAACCAGTCACGCTCATTTTTGCTTGAAGCGAACGCGCATCGGCGCCTTGCGCAAGTTCCGTCACCGCAAACCACTCACGTGCCTTCTCGTTCATGCCTGCCACGTCAAAAGTCTCGAGCGAGTGCACGTGTCGGTGGGTGGCGAAGACCATCAAGTTAGGGTCGGCTTCATTGGCGAGAAACACCATAAAGTAGCGATGCTCGGCTCTCGCGTCGCTTGCCGTGCTGAGCGAGGCTTCTACTTCGCCGCGATAACGCAGCGACGTTTCGTATCGATGATGCCCATCGGCAATGAGCAGCTGCAGCGGCTCTATCGCGCGCACGATCGCTGAAATGGCACTGGCTTCGCTCACTTTTGAAAGGCCGTGCTCAACACCGTCGGCGGTAGAAAATTCGGCAAGTAACTTACCTTTTTCGAGCGCAGCGTCAACGCGCCGCGAAGCGTCGCGATACAGCATGAACCCGGGACTCAAATTCGTTCGCGTCGATCGAAAGAGCTTCAATCGATCTTCCTTCGGCCCAGACAGCGTGCGCTCGTGAGGGAGAATGACGCGATCCTCATAGGGATGCGTCGACACAAGCGCCAAAAAGCCCGATCGCTTGAACGAACGCGTTCCACCCGGCGGCACAAACGTCTGATCGTAACGATAGAACCCAGGCTCATCATCGCGAACAAGAACGCCAGTGTCCTGCCACGCCCGCAACGTCTCCGCAGCGTTGGCGTACCGAGCATCTCCCTCACCCTCGGGAAGAATCAACCGCACAACATTGTGCGCATCGCGCGCCCCCAGCTCCTGTCGTCCCGCGTCCGAAATCACGTCATAAGGCGGCGCAACCACCCGCGACAGATCGATCTTTTGAAGGTCATAGCGAAGCGGACGAAAGGGCGCGATGAGGGCCATCGCCGCAAGGTATCAAAGATGTCGCACCACCGATATCGGCGCGAAGAGCCGGCGCACCAGACCGGTAGGCTGTTCCTACTGTGTGCAATCAAATCGCAACATCGAAAGAAATGAGGCAAACGCGCAGCGTCCTCAAAGACCGTCCCAGAAGACTTCGATACCTCGAGCGCGCAATTGCGCGGCAGCCGTCGCGCTCACCTTCGTGCGGCGCAAGTCGAGCGTCTGCAGCATCGTCAGACCCTTCAGATGCTCGAGGCCCGCATCGCTCACCTTCGTGTCACGCAAATCGAGCGTCTGCAGCTTCGTCAGGCCCTTCAGCTGCTCAAGGCCCGCATCGGTCACCTGCGTGAAGCTCAAGTCGAGCGTCTGCAGCATCGTCTGGCCCTTCAGATGCTCAAGGCCTGCGTCGCTCACCTGCGTGCCGGCCAAGTCGAGCGTCTGCAGCATCGTCAGACCCTTCAGATGCTCAAGGCC
>JAHFDZ010000298.1 GCA_023248745.1 Myxococcales bacterium
GCGATGGCACAGGTGCCGCGGCACGCGCATTCGGCGGCCGTGTAGAAGTTGTTCGGCATGTTGACAATCGCGGCGTCGGCGGCGCAATCGCAACCGGCTATGCGCGAGCGCTCAGCAGCGTAGCCAACCCTCGCGCGGCGTTCATTGTCATGGCTGGCGACGATCAAATGAGTGGCGACGATCTTCCGTCCCTCGTCGAACCGATCGCCCGCGGCGAGGCCGAGTACGTCAAAGGCAATCGCTTTGCATGGCCAGGCGTCGACAAGACCATGCCGAGAGCGCGGTACGTCGGCGGACACGTGCTGTCTTGGCTCACGTCGGCGGCTATCGGCGAACGCTTGCATGATACACAGTGCGGCTTTACGGCGCTGTCGCGTCAGGCGTGCGCGTCGCTCGACATCGAGAGCCTCTGGCCACGCTACGGATACCCGAACGATCTGCTCGGTCAGCTGGCAGCAAAACGCATGCGCATCGCCGAAAGACCGGTGCGTCCGATCTATCGCGACGAAACAAGCGGTCTTCGAGCACGGCACGTACCGCGCATTGTTTGGCTCATCGCTCGCGCGGGGCTGCGCAGGGTTAGCGCCGCTGTCTCACGCACCCGCTGACAGCGCCCGGTCGACGATCGCAGGCACGTGCGCAAGCGTGTGGTCGAGATCGAACGCGCGCGCAATGACGTCAGCGGAGAGCAACTTCCTAATGTCAACGTCATTGACGATGTGATCGCGAAACCGGCCGTCCCCCTGCCACGCACGCATCGCATTGCGTTGCACGAGCACGTAACCCTCCTGCCGCGGAACGCCCGCTTCCACGAGCGCGAGCAGCACGCCCTCGGAGCAATAAAGTTCGGCCGCTGCGTCGAGGTTCTTTGCGAGGTGCTCTTTGTAGACGACGAGACCATCGACCAGCGTGGTTGCGCGCTCGAGCATGAAGCCCATCGTTGCGGTCGCATCCGGCGCAATCATGCGCTCGACGGACGAGTGGGAAATGTCTCGTTCGTGCCAGAGGCTTATGTTCTCGAGCGCCGGCATCACGGCAGCACGCACGATGCGCGCAAGGCCACAAAGGTTCTCGCTGAGAATCGGGTTGCGCTTGTGCGGCATCGCGCTCGAGCCCTTTTGCCCCAAGGTGAAAGCTTCTTCGGCCTCGCGCACTTCGGATCGTTGCCAATGCCGAACGTTGGTCGCCAAACGCTCGATGCCTGCAGCGAGCAACGCGAGTGCTGTGAAAAATTCTGCGTGTCGATCACGCGCAACGACTTGAGTGCTCACCGTTTCAGGCGTGAGCCCGAGTCGCGCGAGAGCGTCCGATTCGATCGCAGGCGTAAGGTGAGCGTAGGTACCAACCGCACCAGCGATCTTCCCAACGGCAATCGCTTCTCGCGCTGCAACGAGGCGCTTTTTGCCACGTGCGATTTCGGCGTGGTGCCCAGCAATCGCGAGGCCAAATGTAACCGGCTCTGCAAAGATGCCGTGACTGCGGCCGATCATCGGAGTCTTCGCGTGTTCGCGCGCGCGCTTTGCAAGCGCGACAAGGAGCGCATCGGTTCGCTCGAGGAGCATGTCGGCTGCTTCGCGAAGCAAAAGCGCGAACGACGTATCGAGCACATCGCTCGACGTCATGCCACGGTGAAGCCACCTTGCGGGAGGACCGGCAAGCTCCTCAACGTGCGTCAGAAATGCGATCACATCGTGCTTTACCGTTCGTTCGATCTCGAGGATGCGCGCAGCGTTTAATGTAATGTTTTTTGCGCGAATAAGCTCGGCCGTTCCGGCTGGAACGAGGCCCGCACGCTCCATGGCATCGCAAGCGGCGAGCTCAACAAGGAGCCACGTTTCGAAACGATGATCATCAGACCAAAGGGCCGCAAACTTAGCGGGCGTGTAACGCGGTATCATGGCGACGTGCTCGTAGCAGCTTGACCGTCCGGGAGCGAGCCCCCACAAGAACGGAAACGCTCATGTCATCAAAGCTGCCCTCAGGATTTACGGGTCGCACGTTAACCACACTCAAACTCGCTGCAAAAGTGGGCGTCGGCTATGCACGGCGATCGATCGGTGGCGCCCCTGCTCAGCAAGGCGAGAACGCGCAAACCGAAGCAGCCGAGGTACTCGTCGAGCAACTCGGGCGAATGAAGGGCCTGATGATGAAATTCGGGCAGATGGCGAGCTACCTGCCGGGCAACGTGGGAAGCAAAGCACAAGGCGTTCTCGCGCAACTCCAAGCATCGAGTCCTCCGCTTCCTTTCGATGCTGTTGTCGCGGTCATTGAAGCCGAGTTCAGTAAGCCGCTTGACCAACTGTTCGAGTCATTTGGTCGCGACCCTATCGCCGCAGCCTCGATCGGCCAAGTGCACCACGCCGTCTTTCGAGGCGAAGAAGTGGCGGTAAAGATTCAGTATCCCGGCATCCTCGACGTGATGAAGCAAGACCTTCGCAACGTCGGACTTATGGCAAAGATCGGAATGGCGGGCGCAGCATCAAGCGGCACCGAGCTCGCGGAAGAGCTCCGAGAGCGCATCCTTGAAGAGTGCGACTACCGCATCGAAGCACGCAACCATCTCGCGTTTCGAGAGCTCCTCTCAGCCATCCCCAATGCATCAACGCCGAGGCTCGTAACCGAGAGAAGTGGCACGACGGTCATCACGTCAGAGTTCGTCAAGCGCCTTAACTTTGCTGCGTTCCTGGCGCAAGCCGATCGCGTTGCGCAGAACGTCGCGGGTGTTGCCATTTTCAACGCGTGCTTCTTCAACCTGTTTCACCGCGGCATCTTCAACGGCGATCCACACCCGGGAAACTACCTCTTCGACCAAGAGGGCAACGTCACTTTCCTCGACTTCGGCTCCGTACGCACCTTCGATGCCACCTTCATCGACAACTGGAAGCGGCTCGCCACCATCATCGTGAACGACGATCGCGCCGAGTACAAAGATGCGATGGCCGATGTTGGGTTCGTCCCGAACCCTAAAAAATTCGACTACGACTACCAGTGGGGAGCCGTCAGGCATCTTTACTTACCGTTTCTCAGCCGTGAGTTCACGTTCACGCCGAAGTTCATTGAGGAGACGTACGACAACTTGCTCTTCAAGAATCCGAACAAGCTCACCCTCACCTTGCCGCGTGAATGGCTACTTCTGAATCGACTTCAGTGGGGTCTCTTTGCGGTGCTCGCGCAGATGCGAGCGAGTGGCAACTTCAGAGACCCCTGGATGGCAGCTATCAAGTCAAAGACGGATCCGATTCAATTGTGATCGTTCAATAATCGATTTTGCCCTCACATATTAACGGCGCGTGAATCGCAACTCGTGCCGATAGATATTCGTCGCGGCGACTTGCCCTTGCCCCCAGCTGAGATCTTCACCCGCAGGATCGTTGCTGTAGTTGTAGACGACGAATTCGTCCGCGCGCTTGCCTGAGATGAGGCCAGGAAAACAAGTGTCGCCACGCGAAGGCAGGTCTGTAACAAAGGCGATGCGATCGTCTGACTGCACGTATCGCCAAAGCGAGCATCGCTTCGGGTGCATTTTGTAATCAAGCTGGTTGCGAAGTGATTGCGCCGTCAGGGTGTACGGCGTTTCGTGGGGGCCTGGACCGAGATCATAGTTGCCGCTAGTTGTTACATTTCTTCTCGCAAGCAAATAGACCTCGCCATCGTGCCAAAACATAAGCGGCGAATCGTACTTGCGAGGGTCGTGATTGCACTTCCACTCTGACGGTGAACTGGCGGAGCCACGACACACGTGCGATCCGAAACCCGTTTGGTCTCCGGCCTCGTTGCGCGAAACCCCGAACCACGTGCCGTCGTCGCCAACGGCAAAGTCGGTCTCGCTACCACCGCCTTGAAGCAAGGTGCGGCTTGCGCCAACCGGCTTCCAAGCGCGTCCGTCTTCTGTCGTCAGCAACACGACTTCAAGTGGCTTGATGGAGAAGTCGTAGATGTGTTCACCGCCAAAGTAACCGAGCATGTACGATTTTCCGCGCTCGCTCTTCGTACGCCAAGCGATGAAGCCGGGTTCGTACGTTTCGGCCAGCTCGGTCCATGTGCCGTCTTGGCGACGTTCGGCGACGCTGATGCCCATGGGTTCGAAGGCATACGGATTTGTCCCAAGTCGCGCGACGTGCAAAAAGAGCGAATCACCGATCGACAACAAGCGTGGCTCGCGCAGATCAGCACCAAGCGAAAATTTCGCTTCGTAGGTCCAAGTCTGTTCGTCAAGCGAACTGACGACATAGATCGAGGCGTCTGGCGACGCGTAGTGATCAGGCCCAGTGCGCCAAGCCAAATAGACGCGCCCTTGGTGACGCACGACGTCGAGGTTGTTGTTTGAATTTTGAGGCTTGCTTTCGCTTGGAAGACCGCCCGCCGGAATGACCTGTCGCGTTGTTACAATATCGACCCGATGTCGCCCAAGCTCGACTGGCGGCGACGGAGGCACTTCGGCATCTGTTGCCGCATCGGCGGGCGGTGGCGTCAGCGATGGATGCGTTGAGCAACCTACGATGAGGAGAAGAACAACGGTTCGCGTCATTGGCTTGCCATTTGGCTACCAGGGAGGCTGCGCCTTCGCCATATGCGACACGTTTCGCGTAGTCTAGGCCGAGTATGTCGTCCGCTCTGATCGCGATCGCTTTGCTCTCGGGGGATGGGCTTGCGCGTGTTGCGACCCATCGAGAACTGCCAAGCAAGCCGTTCACGGCAAGCTACCCCGTCGAAGGTGAGCGCTTTCGCAATCTCGCGATCGAGATCTACCCGGTCGGATTCGTCATTGGTCGCTACGCGCTTGGCATCGAATACATGCTGACGACCCACCACGCGCTCACACTCGCGCCTCATATTTCGTACACCTTGCTTGGGCGCAGCGATCTGCTCAACGGAGTCGGCGCAGAGCTGGGCTATCGCTATTTCTTTCGCACAACAGCGGGACCCGACGGCTTCTTCGTCGGCGGCGCGTTCACGTTTGGGCACTATCGCTACTACGACTACGCGGACGTGAGCTGCGGAGCGCCCACGTGTCCTCTGGTGTTCAACGACGATAAGTTGCAGTTCGGTGGTGCGCTCGAGAGCGGCTTTCAAGCACTCATGGGCCCATTGCTTCTCGGCGTAGGGGGCGGCGTCGAGGTTCGCGCTTCAGAGAAAGAATTTACCTTCGAACCCGCGAGCGCCCAGGTCCTGAACCTGGTCATCGGCTCAGGCATTCGACCACGCGTCTTCGTCACGATGGGCGCCGCCTTCTGATGTTAGTGTGATCGGCGATCAAGTACCGAAAGGGTATGAATCATGGCCAATCTGAGTGACGTGTTGAACGATGATTCAAAGAAGAACCAGATCGTCGACGAGTGCGTGGTGCTGCTCGACGCCGAAGTAAGCGACAAGGGTGGCATTTCGGGGTTCGCCATCAAGGCCGGCTACGGCGCAGTTAAAGGAATCAGGCCCGGCTTCGTGCGCCACGTCGTAAGCGATCTTCTTCCCGAATTTGCGAACGGGCTAAGCCCCCTGATCGCCGAAGCGCAGGACAAGGGCTCGGCAATCGGCAAGTATCTTGAACAAAACGCGAGCCGCGTGGCCGATGCGCTGCTCGCCATCACCGACGCCAAAGCACAACGCGCGAAGAACGCCGTCGTCAAAGGCGCGTACGACAAGCTTCGCGGGATGGCGAAAAAGAACGTTGAATCCGCCGTACCGCGCCTTGGCAAGCTTGTTGAGAAGCACGTTTCGTAGCCCCTTTTTTTTGGCGGTCGTCGGCGCATCCTCGCTCGCACGATTTGCGAGCGCCGATGTCGGATCAAACGGCACGCCGATTGTCAACTCGCTTTACCGTATCGACCTTGCGAGCGGACCACTCCTCGCCACCAGTCGTCAAACAGGACTCGGCGGAGCTTACGTAGCCCTTGGTGAAGGCGCAGAAGGGCTCGGCTTTAACCCCGCTGCGGCCGCCCTTCGATCCCCGCTTTCGACCAACAACGACGACTACGACCTTACGGCCGGAGCAACGTTTCCGTCGAGCCTTCGCAACACCGACTTCGACAACAACGGCAAGCTTGGCTTTGTCTACAACAACTTCGTTTTCGCCACTGCTGCGGGCCTCATTCAACACAACGCTTGGGGCGTGGGCGCGACGGTTGACCTGCAGCAATACGCAATAGGTTCCGTCGAACGCAACGGCCAAGCCCGCGACGGAAGACTTCGTCTCTATCGAATTGGCGCGGTGTTCGCCCACTCGTTCTTCGACGAGCAACTCGTCGTCGGCGGAGGGTTGCGGGTTGTGAGCATGAACGTGGTGAACGATTTCTTCGGGGCGCCGCTCATCTCAATGGCCGGCGTTGGTGCGCAGGCAGGCGCCGTCTACATGCCGAAGAGGTACTCCGTTCGCTTCGGCATTTCAGGTCGTACCGCGGTTTCAAGCGATCGCGCGAGCAGCGATACCGCACTCGTCGACGGACGAACGTTTCACATCCCCGAATCGGTGGAGCAGCCATGGGAGATCGAAGTTGGATTCGCATGGCAGCTCGGTCCACGCTCGCTCAACCTGGGATGGCGCCACGTAAAAACGGTGCCCAAATCGCTCATCGACGCCGAGCGGAAAATCGTCAATAAAATGTACGAGTCGGATACGGATGTTGCGACTCGCCTCTTGCGCGCGCGCTATCGGGCACTTCCACGCCAGAAAGTTCTTGTTACGGCCGCGTTGCTCGTCACAGGACCGGTCGGAAACGCAATAGGTTTCGAGGGCTTTTTGGGACAGACCGTCGAACGCTCTGGGCAGCAAGCCACGTTTACGCCGCGCCTCGGAATCGAGGCAGAATTGATGCCCAATTGGTTACAACTACGCGCCGGAAGCTACGTCGAGCCAACGCGCTTCCTCACTTCGTCATCGCGCGCGCACGCCACCGCCGGGCTCGACGTGAAGCTGTTTGAATCGCGCGTCTTTGGGCTCTTATCCGAAGGCACCGCATTCCG
>JAHFDZ010000299.1 GCA_023248745.1 Myxococcales bacterium
AGACCTCGAGATTAACGGGGTCGTAGAGGTTTTCGATCTCGAGCAATTTCTGCGCGGCGTCGACGCCTTCATCCGTGAGCGAAACCGAGTGGCCCTTCTCATCGACGACGTAGTGCTCGTCTTTGCGAAGCCGCGGAATCATCTCGTTGACGTCTTTGTACTTGTGGCTCGACGGAACGCCATGACCGCTGATGATGAGTGGCGTGCGCGCTTCGTCGATCAAAATCGAGTCGACCTCGTCGACGATCGCGTAGTTGAGCGGACGCTGCGTGTAGCTCAACGCCGAGTACTTCATGTGGTCGCGCAAGTAGTCGAAGCCAAACTCGTTGTTCTGGCCGTACGTAATATCGGACCGATAGGCCCTGATCTTGTCGGAGTCTTCTTGCGAATGGTGGATGACACCTGTTTCGAGGCCCAAGAAACGATAGAGACGTCCCATCCATTCGGCGTCGCGCTTGGCCAAGTAGTCGTTCACGGTGACGACGTGAACGCCCTTACCGTCGAGCGCGTTGAGGTAGCACGCGAGTGTGGCGACGAGCGTCTTGCCTTCACCGGTGCGCATCTCGGCGATCTTGCCGTTGTGAAGCACCATGCCGCCAATGAGCTGCACGTCGTAGTGCCTCATACGGAGTGCGCGCTTGCCGCCTTCGCGGCATACCGCAAACGCCTCGTGCAAGATGTCGTCGAGCGTCGCGCCGTTGTCGAGCTTCTCTTTAAACTCGGCCGTCTTGCCGCGGAGCTCAGCATCAGTCATCGCGCTCACGCGATCCTCGAGTGCGTTGATCGCATCGACGCGCGGGCGCAAGCGCTTGATCTCGCGCTCGTGAGACGTTCCAAGAATCTTTTTTAGTGCCCAGCCAAACATCCGCGACTCCTCAGTCAATCGACACAGAAACCATAGAACGAGGCAATTTCGGCGAAATAGCCGGCCCCAGAAAATGAAAGACTAACCACGATTGCTTTAGTTGAAGCGCCTCGCGGCCGTTTACAGTTCGACAAGTGACCGCGGCTTGTTTGCGCGGACAGTGCCGACGCGTCATTCTAGGGACGATTCGTTCGGGCTTGGGTCAAATTCCGTCGGCAAACTGGGGTGAACGACATGCGATTCAATGCGCAAAAGAATGGGTTGATCGCGACTGTGCTTCTCACCGGGGTAGCTGCCTGCACATTTGGTCAGGGTTGTCGCGAAACAGATGACGCGAGCAAGTTCGATAGCGGAACGACCGGCCCCGACAGTGGCACACCAGGGCGCGACCCTCGATCGCTGCCCAGCGCTCAAGATCTCATCGCCGAAACGTGCGCATCCGCCAAAGGGAAGGCGAGCCGCATTCCGGCCTACATGCTCTTCGTCGTCGACGGTTCGGGCAGCATGATCAGCGACAACAAGTGGGTTTCGGCCGTGACCGCGCTCAATTCAGTTTTCGATGAGCTCAAAGGCTTATCGAGCAACTCACTCGCGGTAGGCCTCACGATTTTCGCCGATCGGCAGGACTACACGATTGGGGAGTTCTCCGCTGGGCCCTACAACAAAATCGACGTTCAGCTCGGTTTCGTCGGAGTCCCGCAGCACGCGTCGCTAAGGCAGCGCGTCGAAACGACTGAACCCTACGCCGGCACGCCAACTTATGAAGTGTTGAGCGGACAATACCCGCTGCTTGGGCAATACGTTCCGCAGAGCCCGATCGATGTTGGCGGGAAAAAAGTACTCGTCTTTCTGTCCGACGGCGTACCCGATCCCGACATGCCAGCCGGTTCAAACGAGCAGGCCTATTCGATCAAGCTCGCCGAAGAGTGGGCCAAAAAGAGCGATTCGATTCTCACGTTCTCCGTTGGCATCGGCTCGCTCAACGCACCCGAAGTTTACGACCCCAAGTTCATGGCGAAGCTTGCGCAAGCAGGCAGCACCGCACGAGCGGGTTGCGATCCGAACGAAACGAGTGACGCGAAGAAGATGTGTCACTTTCAGATCACACCCGGCGGCAAGACAAAGGAAGCGCTCACGACCGACTTCCTCAGCGCGATTAACGATATTCGCGTTCAAGCGGCGAGCTGCGAATTCAAGCTCGATCGCAGCGCGGGCACGCTCGATCCGACAAAGGTCAATGTTGTTTACAGTGCAAGCGACGGTACGCAAACGGTCCTTCCGCAGAGCGGAACCGACGGATGGTCGTTCGACAATGCGAGCGATCCCAAAAAGGTCATCTTGATAGGTCCTGCGTGCGAGCGCGTGAAACGCGACCCAAACGCGAAGGTCGACATCGTGATCGGATGCCTCACGATAGTACGCTGAGCGTCCAAGCTCTCGCACGCTACAAGAGCCGCTGAAGCGGCTCGCTCGCTACAACCACCCGTTATCTCTGTACCACTTGGCTGCCGTCTTCGTACCGTCAAGCCAGTTGACCTTAGGCTCCCAGCCGAGATCTTTGCGGGTGCTCGTCGCGTCGCAGACCCAATGGCGTTCTTTGAGCTCGTTCACTTTGTCGCGCGTGAGCATGACGGCTTGGTTGCGCGCTTTGCCGACAACTTCGCTCCCCATCGCGGCAAGCTTGAGTACGCCGAGCGGAAGGCCGACGCGCAAGAATGCTCGCTTGCCAAGAGACGCCTCAAGTTGCTCGAGCGCTTCCTTCCAAACGTAAACAACACCGTCTTCAACGAAATACGACGAACCGGAAGGAACATCGGCGTCGATCGCGCGAACGCATGCCGACGCGGCATCGGTCACATAAATCATGCTGAGCGTATTTTGTCCGTCGCCCAAAAGCGGCAGCACGCCGCGTTGGATCGACTGAAAGAAGGCGAACGATTCGTTGTCGCGTGGCCCATAAATCATGGGCGGACGAATGATTGTCACGGGCAGCAAATGCTGCACGGCACGAACGACGCGCTCAGACGCAAGCTTCGATCGACCATAATTCGTCACTGGATTGGGCTCTCTCTCGCCTGAGACAGGTCGGCCATCCGGCGAAGGCCCGACCGCCGCCAAACTCGAGACATGGACGAAGCGCTTCAACTTGGGCGCACGCGCAAGCGCTGCATCAAGGAGGTGCTGCGTGCCGAGCACGTTCACCTCGTGAAATTCTGCCGCGTTCCTCGCTTTGACGAGACCCGCTGAATGGATGATTACGTCCACACCTTCGACGGCCGAAGCGACACTCGCCGCGTCTTCAACCGATCCGAAAGCGAACTCGACGTTTGAAAGCGACTCGAGGAACTTCTTGTTTGACGACTTGCGCACGAGCGCGCGAACCTGATGGCCCGCGGCCGACAACTGTTCCGCAATGTGGCTTCCCAAAAAACCGCTGCCACCCGTGAGCAAGACACGCATACTTCATCTCCTCGTTTTCGAACTCTGACTAGCCGATCGGGCGTTCATACACGCGATACGTTTTGTACGCCGTGCCGCCCATCATCTTGATGCCCGCGTTGACGGCGTGGTTGTCCTCGAGCGTCCAGCCGAGCTCACCATGCTCGAGGCCGAGCTTCTTGGCGCTCTCGTTCATCTCTGCATAAAGGAATGACGAGAGAGGCATGTACCGCCGTTGCATGCGGAACTTTTTGCGAATGCCGAGAATGACGAGGCGCGCTGATTTTGGCCCCTTCACCTTCAAACGGTAAAGCAACTTCGCAATTCCAAACGGCAAGATCTTGCCGTTGAGATCGCCGATCATCTCGTTGAGATTCGGAAGTGCAAGCGATACGGCGGCAGGCTCCCCCTCAATCGACACAATCCGCGTGAGCTCAGGCACCAAAAGCAGCTTGAAGTCTTCGGCCATTTTGGCGACTTCGTTTCGCGTGAGCGGCACGAACGCCCAGTTCTCGCTCCATGCATCGTTGAAGATATCGACGACCAACCGCACGTCACGCTCAAGATGCTTGCGGTCCACCATCCGCGACTCAACCTCGGGCAGCGCAGACATCTCGCGTTGCGCGCGCTGCGTGCGCTTGTTGAGTTCGCCAATGCGATAGCTCCAAGCGTAAACATCCTTGACCTTTTCGAAACCCGCCTTCTCGATGAGGCCAGCCTGATAGGGCCGATGATGGGGCATCATCACAAATGGTTTCGTGTCGAATCCGTCGACGAGGCAACCCATCTCTTCGTTGATCGAGAGCGACATCGGCCCGCGCATGGTCTTCATGCCACGCTCTTTGAGCCACGCTTCGGCTTGCGTGAGAAGCGCACGCACAACCTCCGCGTCGTCAATCGTGTCAACGAAGCCAAAGAAGCCAACGTTGTCGCCATACCTTGCGAGGTGTTCGCGATCGATGGATGCCGTCGCGCGTCCGACGGGCTTACCGTCCTTGTACGCCACGAAGACGACGCCCTCGCCATGTTCAAAGAAGGGGTTCTTCTTTGGATCGAGCCGTTGCCCAACCTCCATATCGAGGGGACGCACATACGCCTTATCCGATTGGTAAATCGAATTGACGACACCTAAAAAGTCGCGCTTGAGGCGACTAGGCAACGAGCCCATTGGAGAATGTTCGATAACAACCATGCCGATAAGCACGGCCTAGTCTATTTCCGCCCCGGAATGAATCGCCCCTCAAGATCTCGGGTGCGATCACTCCAAAAGCGAACCATTAATGCCGCCCTCGAACTCTCCCCCAGCACCCACTCACAAGATCTCTGACGAGATCACTCCAAAGCGAACCATTAATGCGCCCTCACCCCAGTGGGGCGCATTAATGGTTGCGCGATGCTCGCCGCGAAGCGATCGATCGCGCGCCCCGGCTGGGGGAGCTCGAGGGGGGAAGGCTTCCTCCCCCCTCGACCATTATTTTCGAAGCGCCGCGAAAAAGAACGTGTCCTTCCGCCGAACGCGTAGCAGCAGCTCGCCATCGGACGCCGCCTTTTGCACCTGCGCAGGAACCGGATCGGCAAGTCCGTCTGCCTCCACGATGATATCGCCCGGCCGAAGACCCGACCGATCGGCCGACGAGCCCATCGCAACATTGCTCACCACACTGGCCGCCTTTGCGGGCAGACCGAGACTTTGCGCCTGCTCCGCCGTGAGTTCTTTGACGGAAAAACCGAGCCCTGTTTGGGGCGCCGTTTGCGCTTGCGCCGGAATCGGAATGCGCTTGTCGGGCCGAGTCCCAAGGGTAACCTTGGTTACGTAACGTTGCTGGTTGCGAATCACTTCGACGTCGATGACGTCGCCCACTTCGTGCGTCGTGACCTCGCGCGTGAGTTCGCCTGGAGTGTGCACCTTCTTACCCGCAACCGACGCGATCACGTCGCCCGACTTCATGTTCGCCTTCGAGGCTGGTCCCGCATCGACAACAGAGCCGACAAGAACACCATCGCTTGCTTGCACCTTGAACGCGGTTGCAAGGTCGGGCGTGAGCGGTTGAGGCGCAACGCCGAGCCAAGCGCGCTGCACAAATCCGTTCTTGAGAATCTGTTGAGCAACGCGGCGTGCGAGATTCGATGACACCGAAAAGCCAATGCCTTGTGCGGTGCGCAGGACCAGCGTGTTGATGCCGAGCACGTGACCGTCGAGATCACAAAGCGGCCCACCGGAGTTGCCCGGATTGATGCTCGCGTCGGTTTGTAGGTAGTCCTCGATCGCGCTTGCCCCAATATCGCCTCGTGCCTTAGCGCTCACAACACCGGCCGTCACCGTATGGCCGAGTCCGTGCGGAGAACCGATCGCGACAACCCACTCTCCAACACGCGCGGCATTCGAATCTGCAAACGTTGCGGGCACGAGTCCAGTTGCGTCGATCTTGAGCACCGCGAGATCGGTCGCCTGATCACGACCGACCAGCTTTGCACTGAGCATGCGGCCATCGCGCAGACGCACATTCATCGTCACGGCATCGCTGATAACGTGGTTGTTCGTAAGAATCGCACCGTCGGCAGTAAACACAACGCCCGAGCCCATCCCCCGTTGCGTTGGCTGGTCGCCCTCTTCGAGGCCAAAGAAGTTACGAACATCTTCGGGCACCTCGGAACGCGTCGTCACTTCGATCTGCACCACGCTTGCGCTCGCCTTTTCAGCCGCCGCAACAAAGGCATCCGACATGCGTCGCGCCTCAATCGTTGCCACGGCCTGCTTAGACAGCGGTGGTGCGACAGGAAGCACCGGCGCTGGCGCTGCAAATGCAATTGAAGAAAATAGGCACGTTACGACGGAACCGATCACCACTGCTCGCATACGGCGAAGCTTAGCGTGCCCGGCGCGCCACCGAAAGCACACCCGCTCACACATTTTTTACGACGCGCGCGAACACTTCCGACCACGCGATCGCGCCAAGCGCGGCGGTCGCGCGATAGAGAGGCGTTGCAGGCGAAGACAGATCCACAAGCTCCAGCGTGCTTGCTGCAAGATTGCATGCACGGTCTCCAGCTCCCTTCACAATGGTCATCATCACTTCATCGACGTCGCTCTCGGGGTCGATTGCAAATCGAGACAGCGTCGCGCGTCGTTGCGGCAGAAATGGCGATTCTAAAAACGAAACCGATACCGTTGCGGACGCGCGAACACGTCCATGCTCATCGATCACCACCATATCGCTCGCGCCTGCGGTGGGCTGCTCTAAGTACGCGGCGATACTCTCAACGTGCGCTGCATCAACCGAGCGGGGTGGATCGTAGCGAACGTCATGCATCCGCCTTCGCCTGTCCGCGAGCAGTCCATCGAGACGCGCCAACTCAAAAGCATCGCGCGCATGCGCAAGACGTGCGCGATACCTCGATGAACTTTCGGCTCGCACCGGCAAGTCAATCCGCGTCGACCACGTCAACGTTTGGTAGCCGACTTTGTGGTAAAATGCTCTCTCGGGGTTACGATTAAGAACTTCGGCTGCAAGCACAACCCCTCGACGCCGCGACCATTCAAACGCGACGCGAGCCAGCTCTTCGAGCAGCATAACCCCCGCGCCAAGGCCGCGTGCCTGGCGCTTCACAACGAGCGATCGCACCTCGCAAGTATCAAG
>JAHFDZ010000054.1 GCA_023248745.1 Myxococcales bacterium
ACAAAACGATGATTGCACCTAGCACGCGAACGACGTCGCCAATCAGCGCGTTGACAGAAGTAGACGCCGATGAGCGCAGCATCTTGAGCCGGCGTCCAAATGCGTATCGGCCACCATGAAGGTAAACCACGACGCGTTTTGCACGCGTTGGCGCTCCGCGCCACGGACGATGCGTCAGAACTTCACTTCAGCCACTGAAAATCGCGATACCGTGATGGGGTTGGCCCCTTGTCTGGCGCCGCATTCACGGAGGCACCATGTGGTTCGAAGCTGTTCTTTCCGGCGAAGATTTCGGCACACTGGTAGGGCAGTTCACGCCCACGACCATTCCAATTGGCGACGGGAGCATTCACCTCAGCGATCCAAGTGAAGTTGCACTCATCCCCGACGTTGGCGTTCGCATCGTATGCAAGGCACGACTGAAATGGCCCTTCCTTGGCATTCGCGTGCCCATCGTTATCCATTCGCTCGCGGTCGTTTTGCGCGCCGAAATTCTGAGCCGCGAGGATGCCGACGAGATCGTCTTCAAGCTCGAACTCGAGCACGCCGACTTCGCTGGCATTCCGACGCTCATCGACAAACAGATCACCGAAAAGATAAACAAGGAACTTGCCGAACGCGAGATCGAGCTCTGCTGGAAATTCGCTGAGACGTTGAGTCACACGTTTACGCTGCCATCGTCGCTCGAGGGGCTTTCAGCGCTCTCTCTTCGCATTGCGCGCGGGAGGGTTAAAGTGACGCACGAGGCGATGTTTTTCACGGTGGCGTTTAGTACAGCGGTGCGTCGTCAGGCTGCCGGTGATCCATCGAGTGAGTAGCGAAGGCGTGGCGTGCACATACGAATCGGACACGCGCTAAAGCAACAAATTCTTGAACGGCTTTCGACTCTTCCACCGATAGGCGCCGAAGTCGCGAACGTCGGTCGAGAGAATATCTCCTGTTCCTATCTCTTCGGCGAGGATCACCAATGAAGCGTCCGCCAGGTCCATGGGGAGCGATCGATATTTATCCATCAAGGCTTCGATGCGCGGCAGGTGCGCACGATCGAGCGCAAAGATCTCGAATGCACCGAGTGCGCCGCTTCGAATGAACGCGATCTCAGCGTCGGAGCCGAGGCGAGCGGCAAGCAGATGGCACGTCTCGGTCATCACTGGCCACGTCGTTGCGTACGGACCACGATGCTTCGCCAGCGCCGCCTTTGCGCGTGCGTGATGACGGTCTGTGCGGTTCGCGAGAGCAAGCCAGAAGCCGGTGTCTGCGAGGATCACAATTTGTTGCCGAGCGATCGCGTGAGATCGCTTTTGTATGAGCTCGAAAGATCGCGCGGTCCCTCAGCGCAACCGACGAAGCCTGTCTCGGCAAGCTTGGATGCCGTGGTGCTCTCTTCGCTTGTGATGGCTTCGTAGTACTTGTCGATGGATGCGAGAATCACCTCGGTTGTCGACTGACCGGTTCGGCGCTCGAGGTAGCTGACTTTGCGCGCCGCTTCAGCGGTGAGGCGCGCGTTAATGCGAGCGAGTTTCGCGGTTGTCATACATTGTGTATGACAGGTGGCCGAAGATCCGTCAAGCGCGAGGCGTGCGTCGTCCTCTCTTAGTCGCCAACCCGAATTAACCGCTTAGTCCGCATCCAATTCATGCGTCATCTGCGACCCGGTGAGCCACGCGCTCATCATCTTTGGCGTGAGCAGTCGGCCTACAACATGATAGTTCGACGCAAACGCGGCTGACGTGTCGGCGCGTTCGCATCCCGCGACCTTGGTGCCGACGTACGACGCATGGCAAAATTTGACGAGCCCCGCATCGTTCCAAAGAAACCCAACGTGGTTGTCGAGTCCCACCACGTAGAGGCCTTCGCCCTCATCTTTTACTTTGCGGATGACGACGTTCGGGTCGCCTTTGCGAAATCGCCACGTTGAAGACGAAGGCGCCAATGTCTTCACGATGAGCTCAGACACCTGCTGCGCAAGATGAGCACGCGCAATCCGAAATCCGGCATGGCTCACGAGCGTGGTGACGAAGTACCCGCATGCAATGGAGCCTTGCCCAGGAACTTGCGACGTGCCGTTGAAGTCCCAAGGTGTGCCCGACCAAGCCGAGAAATATTTTGTGGTGATCGCGGTCAGTACAGCCTCTCGCGCCTCCTGTTGGAGGTCGTGGCGCTCTGACATGTGCTTCGCTGCGACATAGCGAGACGCGAGGGTTCGGCGCTTCGCTTCAAGTTTCGCTGTCGTGCTTGCATAAGCGCTTCGTGCATCAGGCAACGCGAGTGTGGCGTCGCGCTTGGGTTCGCGTGCGCATGCAATCGAGGGGACCACGAACATCACCATCAAAGCTCGACTCGCCGCCATCGTCGGGGAACGCGCGCGAAGCGGTTCTTATTCGTCAGAGGTGCTCGACCCCTACTTCTTCTTCGATCCGCGCAAGGCGCGCGCTTCGGTGTTGGCCGCCACCGCAGACTTGATCAATTTCTTGAACGCAGCCTCGTTGATCTTCTCGCCTTCGTGAATGTCGATGGCTCTGCGCACGTTCCCCTCGAGACTTGAGTTGAACAGCTGCTTCGGATCGTCGACTGACGCGCCTCGTGCAAAGGTGAGCTTCACCGCCTGCTTGTAGGTTTCACCCGTGCAGATGATGCCGTCGTGCGACCAGACTGGAGTTCCGGGGGAAGTGGCCTTCTCCCATTTCCATTCTTCTTCGACTTCAGGATCGGCGTCGTGGATGAGTTTTCGAACCTTGGCAAGTGTTTCGCCTCTCCAGTCGCCAAGGTCCTCGATCTTCTTCGTGATCTTCTTCGAAGCAGGGGCGTTGTCCGGACTCGTTTTCGTCGTCATAGACGATAGCGTTTACTTGCTGCACATGTAGTTGGCCACCTTCGATAGTGTCGCCTTGAAATTGGTTCCCAGGCAGGCGGCATCAATCTGTGTCTTTGCAGCGGCGTAAGCATCGGTGCATGTTTTCGACACGGTGATTGAGCTGCACCCGCTCACTTGTGCGTTGATCAGGCAAGCATCGTATGAGGCTTGGTCGCCGCAGTAGGCGCACGAAGAGGTTGCGCAAATCGCTTTATTGATCGCAGGCAACGCACACTCGGGTTTGCCAATTTGCAAGTACCCGCAGCTGATGACGTTCGCGGAAACGTAGTAGTCGTCGATCGGATAGGTCGCCGCAATGGGCTTCGCCGAAGAGGTGAGACTGAGGCAGTCGGAGCAAGTTGCGTTGTTCGCGATGAAGCTGTCACAGCTCAGTTGAGTTGCATTCGTGTCAAAGCACGTCGTGTAAAAATCGTCGATCTGCTTGGCTGTGCATACGCCTTGCGCGGCTTTCGGAGCCAGCGTTTGGGTGGGCAATTGAAGCATGAAGGTGCTGTCGAAACAGCTGATGATGGCAACGTCGGCAGCAGAATCTTTTCCGGAATCAACGACGCCTGAGTCAACCGTTCCCGAGTCCTTGCCCGAATCAACTGTTCCGGAATCTTTGCCCGAATCGACGGCTCCCGAATCCGCGACACCCGAGTCAACCGTCCCGGAGTCGTTGCCCGAATCGACAGTTGCTGAATCAACGACACCTGAGTCGACCGTTCCTGAGTCGTTGCCAGAGTCAGTGATTCCCGAATCGGTCACGCTTGCGTCCTCGGAAGCAGCGTCGGCTGCGCCCGTGTCGGCGCTCGCGTCTGCCGCATTGGCGTCAACAACGTTCGGGGGTGAGGCGTCCTTTGCGGGAGCCTTCTTGCCGCCATCTTGCGGTAACGTCGGCACAAGATCGGTGGCGTCCGACGCGCAACCATACGCTCCGGTGAGGAGTCCGCTGGCCACAATCCAGGATGCTGCACGGCTCAATCGAATCATATTCTCTCCCTCATCAAAGCGATGTGCGCTTCTAAGTGCGACGCGTCATAGCATCGAGCACTGTCGAAACGAGATGTCGCGCAAAGATTTCCGCGAAGATGAGACGCAATTGGCGGGCGCAGACAATTGCCAGCCACTCCACGTGATCCAACGGGGAAAGCGACGGTCAAATAGTTGAATGTCACCACATCGCGACTTCGCCATCTCTTGCGCGATGGGGTTGACAAGCCCTTTGGATTCAATCTAACCATATGGTTAATTAACCAACATGGCAATTACCAGCCGAGACCCCCTCAGCGTGACGTTTGCGGCGCTCGCCGATCCAACGCGAAGGGCTATTCTGTCGAGGCTGCTGCGAGGCGCGTCGACGGTGGGCGAACTTGCGTTGCCGTTCTTGCACGCGATGAGCCTGCCGGCAGTGACGAAGCATCTCAAGGTGCTTGAGCGCGCAGGTCTCATCACGAAGTCGAAAGAAGCGCAGTGGCGCTCGTGTCAGCTCAACGTTCCCGCACTCGATCTTGTCAATGACTGGCTCGAGGCCCATCGCACGTCGTTTGAGTCACAGTTCGATCGCCTCGAAGCGTATCTCGCGCGTGACAAAAAAGGCGCGACGCCAAAATTTCCCAAGCCCCCTAAATCCACCAAAACCAAGACATCAGAAAGAAAGCGCCATGCCCGCAAAACGTAACCCAAACGCGATCACAATCACCCGTGTGTACAACGCCTCTGTCAAACGCGTGTGGGACGCGTGGGTGATTCCCGAACAGGTGGCCGAGTGGTGGGGCCCGCGCGGCTTCACGATCACGAGCCACGCGAAGGATGTTCGCACCGGCGGCACCTGGGCCTACACCATGCACGGGCCCGATGGCACGGACTACGAGAACACCACCGCGTATCTCGAGGTCGAACCATACGTCAAGATGGTTTACGATCATGGCGGCCACGCCGACAGACCTCCTTTGTTTCGCGTCACGGTGACCTTCGAAGAGCACAACGACAAGACCACCATGACCATGAGCATGGTGCTCCCGAGTGCAGAAGAAGCCGAAAAGACTCGGCAGTTCATCGCGAAGGCCAACGGCAACTCAACATGGGATCGATTGGCCGAATATCTCGACAAGAAGCACCATGGCAAGGAGCGCTTCGTCATCAATCGCACATTTGCAGCGCCGCTCGAAACGGTGTTCGCGATGTGGAGCGAACCAAAACACCTTTGCAAGTGGTTACCGCCTACGGGCTTTACGATGGAGTACTTGCGAATCGACCTTCGCGAAGGTGGCAGCACATTTTCGTGCATGAGCAACGGTCAAGGGGTGACGATGTACGCCGTTGCAGATTACATCGAGATCAAGAAGCCCAGCCGCCTTGTGTATACGCAACGCTTTGCGGATGCGAACGAAGGGCCTGGCCGGCATCCGCTCGCTCCAACGTGGCCGAACGTAATGAAGACCATCGTCGAGTTCGCGGCCGAAGGCGACGACGAAACTCGGGTGACCGTTACGTGGGAGCCTGCTTCCGACGCAACGGCAGAAGAGGTCGCTACCTTTGTTGGTGCTCGCCCAGGGATGACGCTTGGTTGGTCAGGATCATTTACAAAACTCGAAGAACATCTCGCGCACGCGTGAACAACGATCGTTGCCAACAAGCGCCGATGCGGAGCTTTTTACGTATGCGTTAGACGTCTACGTTTGGAAAAGCAGCAGCGTTTGTGGGCCAATTCGCCGTAGAGCCCTCACTGCCCCTGAACACCAGCCCGGCAGTTGCCGTAGATCACGTTATGCGAAGATGCGTAGCCTTTGGGGTGCTCGCGCTGCTCGGCGCGTGCGGTACGTCGGTGTTGCCTGAAGGTACCGATGGCTCGACCTACACACCGGGCGAATCCGACTCGAGCATGCCGTCGGATGCGAACCCACCGATCGACAGCCAAGCTCTTCCTCAGGACGCGAAGCCACCGATCGACGGCCAACCTCCTCAGGACGCGAAGCCGCCAATCGACGGCCAACCTCCTCAGGACGCGAAGCCGCCAATCGACAGCCAACCTCCCCCTCAGGATGCATTGCCACCGAAGGACGCACTCCCTCCGCCGAACGATGCGCTTCCGCCGCTCGATGCACCGGGGCCAATGGATGCCGCTGCCGGCGACTCAAGCGATGCCACGTTGGTCGATGCCGGAAGCGACAGCGGCGATGCCGCCCCGGATGTTCTCGCGACGCTGGTCACAGACACTTCGTACGCGATGGATGGCGTCGCCCGGCCTGCGTACAGCATGCACGAGTGGCAGGACATCACAAACATTCAGACTCCGGTGCGCGTCTTGCGCATCGTCTTTTGGTCGGACGTGACGCTCACCGAGCCGCTGTGCACCGTCGCACGACAAACGAAAAAGGCGGGCTCACGCGAGCTCTATGTAGAAATTCACCGAAAACTGGGTGTTGATGCTGCAGGCAGCATTCCTCTCGGAACCTACACACGCGGGTCGAACGGGCCCGACAGCAACACGATGATAGTCAAGCTTTCGTACAATCAATATGGTTCACCAGCGTGCTTGCCAGCGCTCGAGAAGGGCGACGCCATTCAGCCCAACATGGGGGCAGGCACCGTCACGATCACGAGCGTTTCGACCACCCAACTGACCGCCAGTTTCTCGATGACGCTCGACACCGCGCAGCCCGCGCTGCGTTCGTTCTCCGGCTCGGTAACGTCGACGCCTCCGTGTGCAAACCCGGCCAACGTTTCGTCTTGCACACTCTAATTCCCTATCCCGCCGCGCTCTAGCGCTCCTCGCTGTCGCTCCCCATCTTCCACCGTTCCACCCGCAGCGCCGCATACGCCGCAAGTAACACGTCGGCCACAAGACACCCAATGGTGTACCAGTCAGGCATGAACGGCGTTCGCGTATGATGAGACAAATCCCACACCACGCCGTGAAGCAAGATCCCGCCCACGAGTGACCAGGGCGATCGCCATACGCCATGCACCGCGAGCCCCGTAAATACAACCGCGCCCACAATCTCGAGCGGTAGCCAGGATTGCGAGTGCACAAGGATCGCGTTTGCGATGTAGACCCATGGCATCGCCGCGAGAAAGAGCCCGAGATACACGCGCTCGAAACGTGCGCCGCGCCTAAGCAGGCGAAGAAGAACAATGAGTAGAGCCGACCCGGCGTAGCCCATGAACGCGATGTAGCTTGGGTCTAGCAGGTGCTTGAGCGGCGACTCGGGCGCTAGCCGAAATACCAAAATCGCACTCGCCGCGAGCAGCACGAGAAGCGCAACGTCGAGCACCCTTCGAACCCGCATCGTCAATCAAGGTAACGGATGGTGCGCCGTTGCGCGAAAGTAATCGCCCACGATTGCTTGAGGTACGTGGTTGGGCTGCACTAGAGTGCTCCCCCATGGCGACTAAGTCCTCAAAGCTCAAAGCAATTGTGCGTGTGGCCCAACCTGTTGATGCAGTGATCTCGCTGTCGCGCGAGGAGAAAGCCGCCGTTGCCGAAGCGTTGCGTCGCGCCGAAGCTACGCGCAACGTCATCGAAGACGCGCTCGTCGACTTTGGGCGCTGGCTCCTCGTTCACGTTTTTGAGGACGATGCTGCATCGGCACTCGAGCCGCGAAAAAGCAATCCCGTCTGGCTCGAGCTTGCGAGGCGCGCCGGCGGGCCAACGCTCGGCCTCAGCCAAAAGTTTCTCTACACCGCGCTCGCACTTGCCGCGCACGACAAGCGAATCTCCGATCAAGCTTGGCGATTGCTCGAGCCTGGGCGCAAGCAGCTCTTGCTTCCACTCGGCGACGAAACGGTCATGCGAAAAGCTGCGCAGCACGTTGTTGCGATGAAACTCAGTCAACGCGCGACACAAAAATACGTTCGCGAGCTACAGCAAGCACGCGGTGTGGCGACCCAGTTGCGCGTCAATCCCAGTCACTTTGCGTTGCAGATGCGCAAGTTTCGCGAAGGCATGAGTGACCGTCAAAAGAAGTTTCAACAAGCGTTGCGTAGTGCGAGCGCGGGCGATCGCAAAATCGTTCGCCAAGAACTTGTGGCGCTGCGCGACTGGGCCGCCGAAGTACTGCGCGCGACGAAATAGAGGCGACCGCGGCGCGTTGTTTCCTGCGCCGGAAATAGCGCGACCTCCCATTATTTATGGGAGGTCGTGAGCGATTTTCCCGGAAAATGAGTATGGCTAAAAGGGAACCTTCGTCGCCGCTACCCCATTGCCAGAATCAATGCGGAGATGCGTCGCCAGGAGTGCTGCCGTTCGTGCGGTGCCGTCCGACGTGAACATGCGTGGAGAGCCACGAGGAGCAAGAAAGCGACGCGCGCGATCCCTCGTCGTTCAGCGCTTTGCCGTTGAGATAGCCCCCACTCCACGTTGTGGTGGCTAGCCTGCCTGCTCGGCGTTGTCGCGACAAGACCATGCGGCACGATGACGTCAATAACCGTTCGTAGATAATGTTCAACCGCGAACGTATGATGCAACGTGACCTTCGCCCATGGCAGCCGATCGAAACTCACGCCGCGCGACGCGGGTCGATTTCCAACCGAGTCTCTCTTCGATCGCGTTGCACGCGCTGTTTGCCGTGCAGAGTGCCTCCCCCGAAAGGAGCTCTTTGAGTCATGGGAAGTTGCGCGTCGCGTGCGGCGCAGGATGCGAGGCGGGCGTGTTCTCGATCTTGCGTGTGGCCACGGCCTGACCGCGCAGCTCATGCTCTTATTGGATGACTCATCGCCGTGTGCGATTGCGATCGATACACGGCTGCCGGCGAGCGCGAATCACCTTCACGACGAACTTGTGCGTACGTGGCCGCGTCTTGCGGGTCGCACTTTTTTCGAGGAGCGTTCGCTCGCTGAAGTGACCGTGCGCGCGACTGATGTGGTGCTTTCCGTCCATGCGTGCGGCGCGTTGACCGATCGCGTTCTCGAGCTTTCCGTCGGCGCGCGTGCGCGTTTGGCAGTTTTGCCGTGCTGTCAGTCGCTTTCAGAATCGGCAGGTGTTGAGCTTAGCGGCTGGCTCGATCCGGCCCTCGCCGTCGACGTGTCGCGCGTCGCGTTTCTTCAAAGTCGGGGATACGACGTTCACACGCAGACGCTGCCGATCGCCATCACGCCAAAAAATCGGCTGCTCATCGGTATGGCACACGAGCAAGCGACCCGCGACGCCTAGTCCCTTGACCCGCTGCGGAGCAGCGAGCGCATTAATCAATGCGCCCCGGTCAAGGCACTAGAACGCGACCTGAAAGAATCTGCCCGGACGTCTTGAGGACGGCTACTCCTTGCAGGTCGAGGATCTCGGATTCTCAAAGCTCCAGCTCATCGTCTTCTGCTTGCAGTGATCCGTCGGATCACCACCCTTAATTGTGTAGTGTACATACCGCGGACGCTCAGGGCGTACCGAATCACCAAAGGTGAACGACACCTTCACAACGAGCTTGGCGTTGCCCGATGCATGACAAGTTTCAACCCACTTGCGCACTTGCGCCTCGTACGATCGAAATGCGCCCATGTTGACGCTCGGTGCTTGCGGGAAAATGTTCCTCGAGGTTTTCCCACCTTTGCCACCTAGCGCGTTACCCCGAATGTGACCCGCTTGATCGCCTGGGCAACCAACCGCTTGTGCCCACTCGCGTGACTCGGTCGTCGTCGTGCTGCCACCTGAGAGATCGCCCTTCTGCAGTTCGAAGTCGACCGATTGCACAGGCCAGCCGACCGCGTTCGCGAGCTGCTTGCGTTCGATCGGGATTTGCGATTTGGCGTTGCGCTTCGCTTCCCCATGCGACTTGTTCAGATCCTGAATCAAGTGCGAAAGGTCGCTCAGCGTTTGGCCGACTTCGCGTCGATCGGAAATGGAATCCCTAATCGGGCTGACGCTGTCTTTGGCTTTTTTGGGATCGCTGCCCGCTGACTTCAAGATCTCTGCGCTCTTCCTCAGGCGATCGATCATGTGCTTGACGCGATCGATCGCACGCGCGCGCTTGTCCTTGAGCTTTGACTCCGTCGTGCCTTTTTGGATATCGGTAAGTTGATTGATCAATGCTTCGGCGTCGCGCATTGCGGCGTCAAGTCGATCGCGCGCGTCTTCGATTTGTTCGCTGTCTTTGAGATCCAGCTTGATTCGTTCGACGTCTTCTAACTTTCGAAGTGACGACTCTGCATCCCTTATGGGATCTGCCGCATGCGCGAACGATGCGATCGAAAGGACAACTCCGCAAAAGCCCACTGATCCAAATTGAAACTTCATACGTTCTCCGGTCGCGCTCGCTGCGCGCCACGCCCCGCTGCTCCCACACGGATGGACGATGTCTTCCGAGGAGCCATTCATGCCGCGCGATGCGGTTGCGTGAGATTGCTGGCTACCTGTGATCCGCAGCGGCTCCTTTCCCGGCAATTTTTCTCGCAGAGCCCATAAATAATGGGAGTTTGCGCTATTTCCGGCGCCGAAAACAAGGCGCCCAGCTCATCGGAGACACGCCCCTTTGTCGGCGGCAACAATCCTCGAACGAATGCAGGAACCTCCGTCTTCACAGAGCGCTTCCACCCAATACCAACGACTCTCGTTGTCCGTTACGGGCGTGGGTCCGATCGAAGTCTGGGGATCATCCGAATTGAATCGGATCCACTCCTCCTGCATGAGCGCTTTGCATTGAGCGGGGCCGTAAATGTATTTGTCGCGGATCACAAATTCAGTCCATGAGGCGTATTCTCCCGGTGCTTCGTGAATGGTCCAATTCGAATTCTCCGCGACGAAGCCAAGCGGCTCGCGACCGGGCAGCAAATCGGCTTCGCCTTCATGCCAGAAGACAACGCGACCGTCCGTTGAGAGGCCGTGCGGCTTGCGGTGAGAATCGGGTGACAGCTTCACGACTTTGCCGCTACTCAGATTCAGTCTCCACAGCTCGCGCCTATCGCGCCATATCAGCGACCCATCGAGAGCCACGAGTTCATCGGCTGATACATCATTGGCGATCTTCTTGGCCGCGAGGGGCTGCGTCGATGGTGTCCACTCGACGTGCCAAAGGGAGTCTCCGGATGCGAAGAAGACCCCGTTCTTGCTGCTCGTCAGGGCATGCATGAGTCGCCCCGATTTGAGCGTGCGCCGCCCGCTTCCGTCGGTGTCTGAAACAAAGACTCCATCTGCCGTTGCCCACACCAACTTGTTTGCGAAGACGAGGATCGCGAAGGGCGCATGCTCCGACGTCGATAACAACTGTATGCGTGGCTGCGCGTGGCTGTCATTGAGCGCAACGGAGAACAGTTCTCCTCGATCCTTGCTAACGCCATAGAGAACAGTTGCCGTCGCAAACATAGCGTCCACTGGTCCCGTCACATCAGCAACTCGTATGCGCCGATGCGCTTCGTTCATCGGTGTTGCAATCGATGGCGTGGGCGTGAGGTTGGGAGCGTGCGGCGCAGCGCTGTCGACGGCGCGACGTTCTTGGCAGGCCAGCAATACGAGCATGGCGAACAGAGGCATCGTCGATCGCATTCGATGAAAATACTCTAGCGGCGCCCATGGGGGTCGCTCTTTGCGCAATAAACTTTGGCGGAAACAAACGACGTCCACGATCGACTTCATACGATGATACCGGCGGACGTTTTTTTTACGTTTAGCGCCAACGTTTAGGTGGCCCAGCGAGAAGTGCACGCTCGCCGTCACGCAGCACGAGCCCATGTCGTGCGCAAACGTGAAGTAGATACGGTCAATAAACATGACCGTCCCTATTGTTGATTACTTTCTGCTCAACCTGGCATCCGATACAGAAACTTCTGCCAAGGTGCTGCCGCGCGAGCGGCCGCTACGACGATGTTAGGCAAATGTTCATTCGAACGAACGCAGCTCGACAATCGTTGCTTCACGAGGTGGTCCCAAATCGGAACTTCCTCACAATCCGCAAATAGCGTTTGGATAAATCCAGCCTGGCTCGCCCAGGGATGACCCGACTTGCGTCGCCAATCGCCCAGGAATCTCCTGTCGTGGACGTTGCGCAGTCGGTACGGGTTGGGCGTCGACAAATAGATGTGGCCACCCGGCCGCGTGATCCGTTTCAGCTCGCGGATGAAATCGCGGCGCGCCGCATCGTCACTCAAGAACTCGAGCACCGATATGCACGTTGTGAGATCAAACGACGCAGTCGGTAGCGGTAGCGGCTGCCCTGGCTGGTTCCGTTCAAATCGCACTTGGCCATGTACTCCGCATCCTTTGGCACGTATCGCTGCGGCTTCAAGCGAAGGCTGGGAGGGATCGATGCCGATGACTTCTTCTGGAGAGAGAACATCGGACAACGCAAGTGCGACCGCGCTTGCACCCGTTGAGCAACCGACGTCTGCAACGCGACCGCTTCGCTGAACGAAAGGTTCGAGCAACGATGAAAGCGCGCGCCGATGGTGAGAGACGCGCGAAACTTCCCGCGCAAGGAAAACGTCACTTGCGGCGGAGTGGCGCGCGAAGCCATCCTTGTTTGCGGAATCGTGGATATCTACAGACCCGGCGCCGGCTCTGACCTGATCAAAAAAGAGAGACGCGTAGGGTTCAGCCATCATTTCCGAGCGAGGCAAGCCGGGTGGTCGATGGGATATCGGGCCAGGCTGCAAGGATGGGACAACCCTGAGGCCGATTCCCTGAAGAGAAGCCGAGTACGAAGACGAAGCGCAGGGCCTCGACGTTGACGATCCGACGTTTGAGCCAGCGGTGGTTGACCCGCCACCGACAAGGGGACTCGACCTATCGCGCCTCCCTTCGCTTGAGCTCCCGCGCGCCCTACGAAGTACCGCAACCGCTTGCACAACAACGAACCATACCGTCGATACGCCCATCATGTAGTCCTCCGCCACTGGTCTGCGGGGACAGGTTTCGGGGTGCTGTTCCATTACGAATCAAATGCACGAGAGGCGAGTTTGGCGGCCCGTGCGTAGTTTCATCCGAACCGGCAGGCATCTCGCCGTGCTGCCGTGCCTCGTCGGTGTCGCGCTACTGCGCTCCGCTCCAACCCGCGCGCTCAAGCGTCCGCCGACGAGTTGGTGCGCCGAGGCTTTGGCAGACCTCGCATCGTTTCATCCGAAACCAACCGCCACCGTGAACGCAGCCTGCGAGGCGAGCATCGCCGCCATTTGCTTCGTCATTCGTTCGTAGGGCCGATCAAAAGGATCCATTGACCACCCAACCGCGTAGGCGGCTGACCCGAGGACGAGCAAAAGCCAAGCGACGAGGAAGACCGAACTTGCGGCAGAGGCGACTTTCGCGCACAACCCACCAAGCGATCAGCAGGGCCGCATGCACGAAGAACATGGCGGCGCCGAATCGCAGCGCGCGGTCGGGGCCGAGCCAACTCGTGAAGTCGAACGCTTTCTCATGCGTTCGTCCTTCGAGTTGAAAAATCTGCGTCGTTGGATAGCCCCCAAGCAGTGCGACCGAAAAGGCGGTTGCGACCCACACGAGGTCGAGTGTTGAGCGCTGGCCGCCCGCTGCGAGGCCCAATCCGATCGTGACGATGCCGCTGCCAACCGAGTGAATGAGGACGTCGACACCCGGGATGTCCTTGCCTCGCGTCCACCACGCCGTCTTCCACGAATAATAGGTCGACAGGATGCCGCACGCGAGAGCCCAAGGGAGCACCCTCATCTTGCCCGGCCAAACCGCGCAGAGAACGACGCTGCATACCGAGAGCGCGAGGCCAAATGCAGCCAACCCTTGAGGCAAAGGTGGCGAGTTGTTCAGCAAATTGACTTTTCCCGAGTCGCGATCTTGCGACGAATTGAACGCGCTTGATCCACCCCACCCGAGCACTGAGTAGACGAGGAAAAGAAAGGTGAGGTCAGAGAGGACCGCGCCGAGCGATTGAGCCGGTGCGAGTGCGTAGCCCGTCGCGACCAGTACGAAGGTGGGAAAAAGAGTTAGCGGCCTTGTGTAAGCGAAGTAGTGCGCTGCGGGCGCCGGCAACCATCGACGACGCGGCTCTGATGTTACTGACATGACAAATCCGTGGCGATGGCGCCAACCCGCTCCACATAAAGCTTGGGCTCGCGAGAAGGCGAAAACGCCCAGTGGCTTACGCGATCAACGCCGAAGACCTCCCTCACGATGTTGCGCAAGAAGGCCTGCGCAGGCACGTCGGCAAGACTGGCTCCTGGAACGTACTCACGCGATTCGGGAAGAATGCCCTCAGGCGTTACGCGAAGCGATCGAAAGCCCACACGTCCAAGCACGTTCTCGTGCAGCGTGTACGTCTTGAGAAGAACGTGCTCGCCAAGAGCGGACATACCAATGCCGTAAAGACAATTGACGTCTGCGAGCTGCGCACGAACCTCTTGCTCGAACCGAGCGATTTCCGGGCAAGCTGCAAGGACAACGTCGAGCACCTGATCGCGGGGCGCCTTGGTGCGCACATAGAGCGTGGGTTCGGGCAGTAGGCCACGACCAAACGCGAACTTGGCGCCGAGCATGACGCCAGGGTGCGCTTTGGCGAGCTTCAGAAAAATTTCTGCGGCGCGAGGAGAGAGCCCTCGCTTCGTCGCAAGGGCCGCAAGCGCGCGCTCCTCGTGTGCGCCACCGACGATGACTTCGAATATGCCGGCGGTGAGCGCAACTTCGCAATAGGTTGCCGCGAGTCGCGAGAGTTCGACGTTCTCGGCGAGCTGATCTTGGACGCAGTAGAATGCGGCGAGAGCGCGCAGCTCATCGTCAACCGAAGCGTGCGTTGCACTCATCGCACTTCTCCAGGTTGCAATTGCCAGAGACGCGCCGAACCTTCTTCGAACATGCGCGTCAGTGCGTCGAAAGTCGTTCGCACTATGCGCGCGAGGCCTTCGTCTTTCGATGCCAGCACTTCTTCAATCACGTTCTCGATCGCGATGAGCTGTCGTGCTTCAACGCGCATGTGCGCATCGCCAAGATAGTGCAGTGACTTGACGAGTCCGTGACGCTCTGCGTAGCCATGCAGTGCGCCAAGCGTTACGCCACCCGCCGCTTCAAGACACGCAAGTACGACCATGCGTACCTCAGGCGTTGCGTCGTAAAAAATTGCCAGAATGCGCGCAAGCTGAATGCGTGTTGGCAGAGCTTCGAGGGAGAAAAAATCGTCGATCGTCATCGCCGGCATACCCATGGCCTTGAGATCGTGCTCGGCCCACTTGTAGTGCCCGGAGTCGACACGACGGTGCGACTTCGCGAACGAAGCAAGCGGGTGGTCGTGAGGCATATCGGTGGATGCCCAGATGAAATCTTGAAATGTTCGCGTGGCCATTGCCTGCTCGCGAAAGAACACAGGGAAGCGATCGATCGGAATTTGGTCGCTGTCCAGGGCGCGAAAGACTGCAAGTGCGGCGTATTGGGCGACTTCTTGGTTGATGAGTTCTCCGATCGTAAGGACGCGAGCATCCTTACGATCACTTTCAGTGATCGCTGCGTTCATCTCTGACTCCTATGTAACTTGTGTTGAACTATTTAAGCGAAGGTCTGCCACCAAGCATCGATGCGAGAGACGAACCCACGCACCATCGGAAGCGAGCGCAGGGGCCACATCGTGTCGATCGCGCGGCCAAGCTCGTCTACCAGGTCGTCTGTTCGTTGACTGTCAGGGCGTTTGTCTTGCGTCCACACCAGCACGACAAGCAAGTGCAGGGCGTAGAGAAGACGTGCAAAGGGAAGCGCTTCTGCCGGTGATTCGTCGCGCACAACTTTCAAGAATGCTTGCTCACCAGCGTGACGCAGACTCGAAGTCGTGGCTGACAAAACACCGACCAGCTTTTCGGAAGAGAGCGCGATCGATGCCAATGAAAGGTACGCGGTGCGCTCGTCGTTGAGGCAACGCAGCTTGAACCGAGCGATTTCGCTGAAGCGCCCACCCACGGTCGTTGCCGTAAGGGCGTCGGCTTTTAGAGAAAACGCTGCGCTGAGTTCGCCGTACATGGCGAGTACAAATGCGTCACGCGAAGGGTAGTAGCGATAGGCGAGTCCGACGGAGCATTGCGCCTCGCGTGCCAAATCAGTCATCGTCCATGTCGCACCGTGTTTGCTGAAGAGAGTGCGCGCTGCTGACAGAAGCCGTGCTTGCGTTTCTGCTGTCTTTTCGATGGAAGGTCCCCGTGCCATATAAATGAATGTATTCATTTATATGGCTTGTGCAAGGTTTCCTTGGGCGAAATGTGAGAAATGGGCGTTAGCTCAGCCAGTCAAGCCGGACGGCAGTGTTTCGTGTCTTCGTCCGAATCGAACTTCGCCATGCGGAGCGTCATCCGCTTCATTCCACCCCCTCGCGCGATAAAACATCTCGGCGCGCGTGCAGCGTTCGGTGGTGAGCCACACGTAGTCGGTGAGCGCGATTGCGTCCGGTCGCGAGAGCACGTTCTCTTGCACACTCATGCGCACGGTATGCATGGCCGCCGCATCGCTGGCGAGTGCCTGGCGGATGCGCATTGTGTAGCTTCTCTCCTTCATCGACGGGAACAACCTGACGCTGCGCGTACACCGAAGTGTTCCGCGCAGCGAAGCGAAATCGGAACGCGAGGGAACCTGGAGGAGCTTCGCTCGTTAAACGGTAAAGAGCCGTGACGAAAATCCATTGGACCACCAGTTTCGCGTTGCTTCTTGCCCTACCACTCCTCGGGTGCGTGCATGCGTCGTTGCCGACCGCGCCCGTAAGCCTTGAGTCTCCTTCGGCGAAGCTGATCGGTCCGACGCCTTGGGCTCCGTTTGAAGAATGGGCTGTGATTCGCTCCGGCGGGTCGGAGATCCACGCTTACTTCGCAGGTGATCGTCGTCAGCGAAAGCCGCTTGTGGTGCTCGTTCAAGGATCTCAGTGCTTGCCGCTGTTCATGATCGGTAAGCGTCCTGACGGTCGCGAGCGCAAGGTGTCAACGGCTCTCTTCAGTGAATTCACCGCCGCTCAACTTGAACGCGTGCACGTCGTATGGGTTGAACGTCGCGGTCTGCAATCGTTTGGTCCACTTCCTCCTTCGGAAGAAGCAGCCGAGCGACTCGCGCACTGCACGACAGCGCACGGCGGCGTGTCGAAACGGGAACGCGTCGCAGATGTTGCTGCGGTCGCCGACGCATTTGCGAGATCGCCCTTCGTCGAGTCGATCTACGTCGTGGGTCACTCCGAAGGCGCCTACGTCGCAAGCGGTGTAGTCAAGCAACTTGGTCATTCTGTGAAAGCCGTTGGACTGCTTTCGGGACCAGGTCCGACGCAGTTCTTCGACTGGCTCGTGCAAGCACGGCGCGACAATGATTCGCAGGCTGCGTTGCGAGTGCTTCGCGACATGGTGTGGCTCACCAGCGGAAACGCGACGGGCGACTATCGGGGTGCGGCGATCGAGCGTCAGCTGACCTACAGCATTGAGTCCACATCGATCGATGACCTCGCGCAGTCGAAGGTTCCAATCTTTGTGGCCCAAGGCACTGAGGACTCAAAGGCGCCAGTCGAGAGCTCTGATCTGTTTGTCGCCGAAGCGCTCCGCGATCGCGAGCGGCGCATTCGATACCTCACGCTGCCAGGGTTGGATCATGGCTATCGCGACGCGAAGTCGGGCAAAGACTATGCACCGCACGTGCTGGACGCATTTCTTGATTGGGCGCTGAGCGGTGCGAAGGGTCGGTCTATCGTCGCCGGCTTTGCGTTAGTGGATCAGGCGACCGATCGGATTGCCAAATAGCGCCGCTGGGCTCGTTGAGTTCGCGCTGATCGCCTACGCTCGCAGGCATGCGACGCTTCTGTATCGCCTTATGTGCACTTTTCGGATGCGGCGGCTCCACGGGGATTTTCGAAGGCCACGCACTCATTGCCGCGGTTCATGCCGATCCAAGGCCCTTCATCGAGGTGAGTGGGCACCCTATTGCTTATGACGAAACGGTGGTCGTTTTGGCGACGCACAGTGAATGGCGAGGAACGGTTGCGCAGATGGCCCGCTTGTGTTCGGCACCGTCGCGGCCCATCGATTGCGTTTTGCTCGGCGCGACTTGGGTCGAGGTTGCCTCAAACGAAGTGCCCTCAACCCATCGCGATGGTGCAAGTGCGCCTTCGCCGTCGATCGTGGAGCGTCATTGCGTTGTTCGGGACGACAGGTGTTACGTCGACAGGCCGCGCGGTAATTTTCGCGTTCAAGCCACAGCCATGCGCGAGGCGCTAGAGCACTCCTCGGATACGGGTTCGTTTTCGCTCGTGGTGCGCGACGTTCAAGGAAAAGCGCGAGTGATCGAACGCCACGATTTGTTCGATGCACCCACCGCGAAGTTGCAAGCCGGCACCATCGAAACTCTCCTTTCGGGTTGTGCCGGGAAGGTGACCCCGTGGACGTGTCAACTCGAAGGCAACCCACGGGTTCGCGTATTTCTGCAATCCTCGCCGATGCATTCGGGCGCGATCTGGGGAGAGGTGCTGGGAGTTGTGTATCTCTCGGCGCTCCTAAGCGCGGGCATCGGCGCTGGTGTTTGCGTTCGCGAGCACTGCCCTCAAGGGACGACCGTCGCGCTTGGTACAACGGCGGGTGTCCTCGGCGCGGGTGTGATTGTCGGCCTCGCTTATGCGCTCTCGAAGTGGCGGATTGCAGCACGCTGACGTGTGCGACATCTCGCCATGACTTCCTTGCGCCATCCCGCTCGGTCGTTTCAAATGAGCGCGCGCGTTCATGCAACGTCATTCGACGTGACTTTCTTATCCTTAGGCACACGGGCGTCAGCTCGTGCTCGCCAGAAGTTTGCCATCGTTGGTCGCGGACGAATGGGAGCGACGTGCGGACGCCGGCGTCCACCATTCGATGCGCGCCCAGTTGGGAAGCGTGTCGCGATTGAAAAGTGGCGAGCCGAAAACTCGGTATGCTCTCGCCGTGATCGCCATCCGCCGCGGAACTACCTCTGACGCCGCGCTCGTCGTGAGTCTGAATCGCGAGGTTCAAGATCTCCATGCCGAAGCGCACCCCTGGTTCTTCAAGCACGATGCA
Source organism: Myxococcales bacterium (assembly GCA_023248745.1). Taxonomy (GTDB): domain Bacteria; phylum Myxococcota_A; class Polyangia; order Polyangiales; family Polyangiaceae; genus JAHFDX01. The sequence continues at coordinate 18,776 of JAHFDZ010000054.1, forward strand.
TCCTTTGTCGAGAGCGAGGCGAGTGCTCTTCTTTCGCGAGAGGATGCTTTGGTGTTTATCGCCGAACGCGAGGGCGACGCGATTGGCTACGCGTACGCACACGAGATGCACTTTCCTGAAAATCCATTTCGCTACGCCTACTCGGCGCTGTTGCTCGAACACATTGGCGAGCGCACATCGGCGCGTGGTGAGGGCGCTGGTGGCGCACTTGTTCGCGCGGTGATCGATTGTGCGAAAGCGAAGGGAATTGGTCTCGTATTGCTCGACGTATGGGCCTTCAACGAATCTGCGCGCGTGTTTTTCGAGAAGGCGGGGTTTGAGCGTTACAACGAGAAGATGTGGATGCGGCTCTAGCCATCCGCGTCGACATCTGTTCGTGCTGATAGCTACGCACGCGTTGATCCCGAAACGTTGCGCCGTATTGCGAAAATGCAGCCGACGGGTGTCCTGTTGCTGCCTGCCTATGCGCAAAACATCCGCAACGCTTGACAATGGCTGAACAGTACCAGGTATGGGCTACAGGAAATTGGCGGCGTCGCACGCGTTTCGCGAGGTTGATGTGGAGGAAAAGGCGTGTGCGTGGTTTTGGTCGGAGCGCTTCGGAGGGTTATGAGTCGCCCTCACGGGCAGTCAAGCGCGCGCTGCGAATTCGAAATTCGTGACGCCAAACCTGACCCGCGACGCCGGCATCTCGATTTGTCTCGATCGCCACCGAGATGTGGGGGGCGAGAGCTGGTGCTTCTGTGCCGGAGTCGGTAGCGTCGGTGCGTACATGACCACGATTCCCGAAACGTCGAAAGGCGACTACGTGCCGGCGCTGCGGTTTCCGGCGCTGACACGCTTCTACGATCGGCTCATCAACGCGACGATGAAGGAGGACAGGTTTCGGCGCCTGCTGCTGGCGCAGGCGAACGTGCAGCCCGGCCATCGTGTTCTCGACATCGGGTGCGGCACCGGCACGCTCGCGCTGATGCTGAAGCGAGCGATTCCAGCGGCAGAGGTCATCGGGCTCGACGGCGATGCCGAGGTCCTGGCGATCGCGCGCAGGAAAGCGAACGAGCAGAGTGTCGAGGTCGAGTTTCGCCAAGGACTCGCCTACGAGCCCCCATTCGACGAGGGCACCTTCGATCGCATCACCTCGACGCTTTTCTTCCACCACCTCACGACGGCCAACAAACTTCGCACGCTCGAACGGGCTCGAGCGCTTCTTCGTCCAGCCGGTGAGATTTACATCGCGGATTGGGGTGCGCCACAGAACCTGCCCATGCGGGTCGCGTTTCTCGCGGTGCAAGTGCTCGATGGTTTCGAGACGACCTCGGACAGCGTGAAGGGCGCGCTGCCCTCGTTGATGCGCCAGGCTGGCTTCCGCGACGTTAGCGAGAACCATCGCGAGATGACCGTCTTCGGAACCCTTGCCATGTACCGGGCTGTCGCCGGGTAGTGGAGCCGGACGCAAAGTATCCAAAGAACAGAGCCGCGCGCTCCGATTGAAGCGTCTTCCAGCCCAGTCGCAGGGCCTCCGACGCGCACGGAAGCCGAAACACCCGGGTGGTCTCCCTTGGGGCCATGGAAATGTAACCCTACGTAGGTCGTCAATGCGCTGGATCGACTTAGGCCAGTCCCATGCATCGTCACGTTGAGACCGCGTGCCCTTCCTGTCGGACTCGGCTCTCCTTTGGCGCGCAACAGGCCGGCATGACGGGGCCTTGCTACCAATGCGGAACGCCGGTGACAGTACCGCCTCCCGCGCAACGCGCATGGCCGTTGCCTCCGCAGACGTACGAGCCCGTCGAAGTTGCGCCGCGACCCGAGCACCAAGAGATCATTCGGCGAGTCACTTTTGAAGCGCGCGCTGCACAAGCGTCACTGCAAGGATCGCGCGTCCTTCAGGTCGCGCCGATCGTTCAATCTGGCGAGGCACTCGGCGAAGTGCTCAAGGCGAGCCTTTGGATAGGGGGGACGCTTCGCACTGACTTCGTGCAAGCCCTCAAAATTTGTGCGCGCGATGGAGTCTACTTTCTCGTGGTCCCATGGTCGGGCGGCTATCGCCTTGCACATGAGTTCATATCGATCATCCCCGGTACAATTTCCACGAACCTACTGATGAAGCGCAGCATGCTCCTCGGTACCTTCGTGGGGAGCCAGGGTGGTGCAGCAGACCCATTGGCGAAGGCGGCCGAATACGAGTCTCCGCTTGGTTCCGATATCGAATGGGATCAGGAAATTGGCAGAGCGCGCATCAAGCTTCAGTGGGGCCTGCAGTCTGCTGCGTGTTCAGAGTCGCATACGTTCCACGTGATGAAGACGGCGGAGCGCGGCATCTTCACGAAAGATCTTGGCGTTGCCTGGTACGCAAAGCGGCGACTCGCGTTCTGGTCTTTCGTTGCCAAGCATGCAGGCGCTGCTGTGCCACCGTGCTTTGCGTTTCAACCGCAGAGCATGCTGTTTGCGAACGACGTCCTCGCCTCGCTTCAAGGTTCTTAGCGTGACTCGCTGACCGACACTGCTCTCGCAATCATGATCGTCGACACGAGGTAGAGGACGAAGCCCGTAAGCTCGATTGGATAGACAAAGGGCATACACATCCCAATGGGGGCGAGCACGAAGAGCGGCGCTGCAACTTTTGGCATGCCATCGGTGCGCCACATGCTCACCGCAAACAACAGATGGCCAAATATGTTCAGCGAAATCATGCCGCCAATGACGCGCAGAGTTGTGTTTGAAAGCGAATGCTCTGCGATGGCCAGTGCGCTCGCGTTGCCATCTAAGGCGGCCTGCCCAAGAGCGGGCAACATGGTGATGGTGGAGCCGAAGAGCGCGACCAGGAACGCGACACCGACGATCGAAAGTACGGCTGCCGTACTGGATAGAGAACTCGCGAGACGTGAGGCAAGCGCGAAGTAGCCAAAGATGCTGCACACCGCGGCACAAATGAGAACGGCGTATCCGATCGTGCAGAGCGGCCTTGTGGCCCACTGGGCGAACGCCGTTGCCGTTGTGGGTGTCGGCAAAACGTACGCGCCGCGAAGAAGCCCTCCACCAAGGTAGAGCAGTCCAGCCACAGGCAAAGCAATGATCCCTTTTTTCATTTTCACGATCCTTAAATTGATTCGACCCATGTGGTGTTTTCAGGGAACGTCGTTCGCAAGCGCCCAAGTGGATTCGATGCCCAAGGTCCGTTCGCATTTCGACGCTCGGTGTCCTGACTGTTTCAAGGTTCTCGAAGGACTGAATCGAGCTGTCCAAATGCTGAATGAAGGGTCTCCAACTCTCGCGACCCGACTTTCGCTTTTACGGATCGTTGCGCGCGCTCCCAAGATGGAAAGGCATTTTCGATCGCACGCTCACCCGCGCGCGTCAAGATGACGAGCCACCTGCGTTGATCGAGAGGGGAGCGAGCCACCCTAAGGTATCCCTCCTTTTCGAGAGGACGCAGGCTGCGACTCAGTGTGGTCCGATCGACGCCAAGTGCGTTCGCAAGATCGCCCAGACCGGTCCCTTCATCTCCGTAGAGGGCCGCCACCGTCAACAGCGTGAGTTGCGAAGAGTGAATGCCCGTTTCTTTGAGAGCATCGTCGTAGATGCGCGTGACGGTGCGCGTCACACGGCGAATGCGTGCACACGTGCACTGGCTCGCAATTTGCTGGGCTGCTTGGAGATAGGCAACCTTCTGGACCATGTGCGGCTCCCTGATAGATGCGTAGACATGCAGCTTTAGACAACGTCAAGACGAGGGACTATTTTGCCTTATTTTTATCGCGATCGTGGCGATTGGACAATTTAAGTGTGTATGCGCGCAATAAAGACGCCGAACAACTTATCGAGTCCCCTGAGTTCTTTGCGTCAAGTCACTTTATGCCACTGACTTGCCGCGGGACGTGTTTCGTCTGTCGTTGTGGACTAAACAAAGCCAAGACCTTGCGCCGTTGGCCCACCGCAAGCGTCGTATCGGATGAAGAGTCGTTCGTTGAAGACGACTGTAGCTACCGTGCAGGCTGCGATCGCGGTGCTGGCGATAGGGTGCGGAACCTCAATTGAACTGAGCAACGCACACAATCGCGACGCATCGACGCGGGATTCATCGACGCGAGATGCGTCGACGCGGGCTGCCGCTCCCTCAGTTGCCGAAGCGACCTTGGCAACGGGAATTGCACACTCATGTGCACTATTCAAGAGTGGCGTCGTCAAATGCTGGGGCAACAACGACGTTGGCCAGCTCGGGCTCGGCGACGCGAGGCATCGCGGAGATGCACTGAACGATATGGGCGATGCGTTGCCCCCAGTGAATCTGAGCCGAGCCGCGAAAGCCATTGCAGCGGGTGGGAACCACACGTGCGCGCTCCTGGACGACAACACGGTGAAGTGCTGGGGCGACAACTTCGGTGGTCAACTAGGGCTCGGCGACACATTGAATCGAGGACGTCAGCCAAGCGCGATGCGCTGCCCGTGGTGAGTCTGGGAACGGGCCGCACCGCAAAGGCCATCGCAGTTGGCAATGGGCACGCTTGCGCGATTTTGGATGACAATTCGGTGAAGTGCTGGGGCTACAACCTTGATGGCCAACTAGGGATCGGCGACACACGCAATCGAGGCCGCAACCCAAGCGAGATGGGCGACGCGCTGCCTGCGGTGAATCTGGGCACTGGCCGCAGCGCGCAAGCCATCGAAGTTGGCAACTTCCGTACGTGCGCCGTCTTGGACGACGACAAGACGGTGAAGTGCTGGGGCCAAAACAAGAATGGCGAGCTGGGGCTTGGCGATACACAGAACCGAGGCGACGAGCCGAACGAGATGGGCGATGCACTTCCTGTGGTGGACTTGGGCACGAACTAGCGCACGGTCTCGACATCGAAACAGTCATTTCTTGTGCAGCGCTGTGAGATGGCAACTTCGCTAATTGTTAATTAAATTGACTTTCTGCTTTGCAACCAGCTTCACTTCGAATGCGCTTCGAGCTGTTCGTTGACCGATCGAATCCGATCGATCACCGTTAGGATCGGTGAAACGCGAGATCACCTATCGCAGTAACCAAGGGCTCGAGCCAACGTTCACGCGTTAGAAACGTCAAGCCCATGAGAGGCCAAGAAGGGAAACCGAATTGACGGTTCACTCCGACGTCGGAGACGATTTGAGGCCATAATTTGCTGGTTTCGAAAATCGGTACTTGGTGCCCCAATTGCGAACCAATGCGGCCGCAAAGGCAGTCACGGCGAAATTGGATCGGAGTACGACGTTGCGGCGGGAACCTGCAACCAGTCGAATGCGACGGTTTGTAGAAATGACCCAATTGGCGCAAGCAGACAAACGTTTGTTGACGGGGTTATCGTCAGAAGTGTTGACGCAGGAACACGCATGCAAGGCGGAAACCCTTCTCCTTGAGCTGGGCACGCCCGTTGCAAAAGGCGTTCTGCCGGAGGACCCCATGCGAACACTCACCGTTGCCATCGCGTTAGTCGGAAGTGCGTGCGTTGTTGTTCCTGATTCGTCGAAAGGCGGCGCAGACAACGGCGACAACACGAAGAGCGACTGCTCGTTCCTCGCCGCGCGGGCCTTGCTCGTGCAGCAGCCAGTGACGGCTACGGGAAACGCGTTCGATGTCGCCATCAACGGCGCGGGCCTCTTTGTGGTGCAAGATGCTTCGAGTCAAAGTCAGTACACCCGGAACGGCATGTTTTCGATCGACGCCGACGGGTACCTGAGACACGCACCCACGGGATTTCACGTGGGTGGTTACGTCGATGGAACCAACAGCGCCCTTGCGCCGGTCAAGCTCGCTTCATCCGCACTGCAACCAAAGAAGACCGCCTTGGTTACAATTGCAGCGAATCTCGACTCAACGTCGACCAGTCCGGCTGCTGGCTGGGACGCCCAGGCTCCTGGTAACACGTCAAACTTCTCCACATCAGTCTCGGTGTACGACTCGCTTGGAATGGAACACAAGCTCGGTCTCTATTTCCGAAAGGTCGCGACCAATGCTTGGGACTACCACGTGCT
>JAHFDZ010000055.1 GCA_023248745.1 Myxococcales bacterium
CATGGCCACCATCGGCACCAGCGAAGACGGTGAGCGCTTCGGGACACCACTTTTCCTTGTAGACGTTTCCTTGAATGCAGCTTGTCCATTCGCTGAGGGGTCGCTCGGAACTCGAGGTGCCGCCAATGATTGCTGGCGGTGAGATGCCGGTAACCTCTCGAATGCGAGCAACAACATCGGCGTAGTTGTATTGCTTGTCGCTACACAGGCTGGGGTTGCCTGTGTTCAAGATGCACTCGTGCGCATGCGCCTCGAGCGAAAACCCAAGGTCCTCGACCAGGTAATTGTAAAGCTTCTTGCCGTTTGTCTTCGAACCGTCCTTCGCAAGCACCGTCGCTTCGTGCTTCTCAACGGCATCCATCAAGAGGTAGTCACTCTGATAGCTGAGCTTGACCTTGTACTTTACGAGAAGGTCGGCGATTCGCAGCAGGGCAGCACGATAGGTTTCATACCCTTGTATCGACGACCGAAAGCGATCGAACCGGGTGAGCGTGCGCTCGTTGTGGATGACCACCGTGAAGTAAACTGGAGATGCCACGGCGGCAGCTGGTGCATCGGGCTGCGCATCCGCTGAAGAGTTTGTCCCGGCATCATTTGGCAAGCCTGCGGGAGAACCTCCTCCACACCCGACGAACGCAAGCGAAAGCGCAAGAACACAACCTGAAAGACGGCAACTTTTTCTAAGCATGCTAACTTATGACACCTTATGCCTAAGTATCAACGCAACGAATTGTGCTGAAAACGTCACTTATTGTCAATGCACTGGACCAAATGACGTTCGTGGAGCGACGCAATTTCCTCAAGCCGCTGCGTGACTTACTCGATGCTCGCGCATCAAGTGAGGTTGCCTCTATCCTCGCCGTCGATGCGAGACAACGCGCCCATCTTCTCCTTCAACGAAGCGCGCAAAGACATCGTTCGCGAGGTTGTCCAGCGCGTCGCTGAGCGGATCGATGATCCCCTCTCGGTGCTGAGCGATGCCATCTACAACGAGGTACGAAGGCACACTGCGAGCAAGAGCGGCGGTGACGCACTAGCGCGCTGGCGTTCCCTTGCTCGGTGCGTTCCTACGATGAGTCGCGACGAACTTTCAGGCGAGGTCACCAAGCTCGCCGAAGAGCACGCGTGGGACGTCGCAGGAAATTTTGATCCGCGCGTTTACTCTTTGGCCACCAAGCTGATGCCACCTGTTCTTGGCGCACTCATTGCTCCTTTGACAACCGTCACGTCAATTCGCAGGCTCGTCGACGCTGCGGCGCTGGCCGATCGCATTACGGTCGAAGGTCACATCGCACGCGTTCGCAAGCTCACCCAGCTCGGCACAGTCGTCTATGTACCGACGCATCTCTCGAACATGGACTCCATCGTGTTCGGGTACGCGCTTGATCGTGCCGGGTTGCCGCCCGCAACCTATGGGGCTGGAAAGAACCTGTTCACGAATCCGGTGCTCTCGTTCTTCATGCACAATTTGGGTGCCTACAAAGTCGATCGCAGGCTTCGTCATGGCCTCTACAAAGAGGTACTGAAAACGTACTCCTGCGTGCTCATCGAACGCGGATATCATTCGCTCTTCTTTCCTGGCGGGACGCGCTCTCGATCAGGCGGTGTTGAGCGGCGACTCAAGTTGGGTCTCGCAGGAACGGGCACCCAAGCCTTTGCGCGCACAGCGATCGAGGGCAGCCCGCAGCTTGTGTTCTTCGTGCCCGCAACGATCAGCTACCTGGTAACCCTCGAAGCCGAGACACTCATCGAGGACTTCTTGCAAGACGCCGGTAAGCATCGGTACATCATCGAGGACGACGAATCCTCTCGCATTGAGAAGGTCGCTTCATTCGTAAGTAAGCTTCTCAAACGCGATGGTGGCGTCATCGTGCGCTTCGGTGAGCCGCTCGATCCATTCGGCAACCAAGTTGACGATCAAGGCAATTCCTTTGACAATCGCGGCCACAAAGTTGACCCCACTTCATACGTCCGCGATCGGAACGGCGAGATTCGCGTCGACGCTGACCGCGATGCTCAATACACGCGCGAGCTTGGCGAAGCTGTGTGCAAGTCGTTCCTGAGGAATACCGTCATTCTTGCAACGCACTTGGTGGCAGCCGCGATGATGAATCGATTGCGCGCGGCCATAGGCACAAGCGACATCTTTACGTTGCTTCGCGTTAGGCAACGCGAAACGGTGTCGCTTCGAGACTTAGAGCACGACGCGGCAACATTGCGTGATGCATTGATTGTCATGGAGAAGCGAGGCGAAATCGTCGTCGGCGAAGGCATTCGGCACGCAAGCGGCACGGCAATCGTCGACGAAGCCCTGCGCGCCTGGAGTGGGACGCACACCACGCCTGTGATCGAATCGCAAAATGGCGAGCTCTCGGTTGGCGACGCTCCCTTGCTTTTTTACTACCAGAATCGTCTTGCAGGTCATGGGGTCGCGCTTGACGTACTTGTTCCCAAGCGCGAACCATCGTCGCGAGGGGTGCCCTCGTGAGCGAAACACGATCGGTTGCCGTAGTAGGCGGGGGTCTATGGGGGCGAGCGCTCGCAAGCGCAGCCGCACGTACGGGCTGTGACGTTTTGCTCATCTCGAGGCGCACCGAGGATCCGCCACCGAAGGTTCGTGCAGCAACAGCAATCGCCGAGGCGGCACGCGCGCGACTCGTTCTTCTCGCCGTGCCAAGCGCGCACGCAACTTCGGTCGCAGCTGAGCTGGGGCCACACCTCGATGGCGGCCATTTTCTTGTGCATGGCGTCCGAGGACTGATCGGCGACGACTTGCGCACGATCTCTGAGGCTGTGCGCGATGAAATGCCAGTTCGCCGGCTTGGCGCGCTTGGAGGTCCCGTGCTCGCAACGGAGCTCGCCGATGGTTCGCCGAGCATGATGGTTGTCGGTTCGCGCTATCGCGAAGTTCGCGAAGTCGTGATCGATGCATTTGGATCGAACGCACTGCGCGTCTATCCGACGGCCGATCTCATCGGTCTCGAGTGGGCTTCGGCGCTCACCGGATGCATGGCAATCGCGATCGGCTACGCGCTTGGCGCCGGACTCGGACCAGGGCTCGTTGCGGCTTTCACAACGCGCGCAGTGCATGAAGCGGCGCGCGTCGCGTATGCAGCGGGCGGTGAGCACGCAACGCTGCTCGATCTCGCCGGACTCGGAGATTTGTTGGCCGCGGCAGGTCAGCGCGATCGTCCCGAAATTGTCCTCGGACGTTGCCTTGCAGAAGGAAAGTCACTTGACGAAGCGCGCACCGCAGCGGGCGAGCGCACGGAAGCCGTCGCTCTTTTGCCCAAGTTGCGCGACTGGACCCACGCGAAAAAAGTTGCGGCGCCGATCTTGTCGACTATCGCGTCGAGCATGCTCGAAGGTCGACCGCGCGATAGGCTGATTCACGACCTGATGGTGACGCCGATATTGTCGTAGTGCTGACTCAGAAAGAAGCAGCGAAGCTAGTCATAAACGCCGCGAGCCGTTGTGCGGCTTCGAGCGTCACCGCATTGTATAGTGACACGCGAATGCCGCCCGCCGAGCGATGCCCTTTGAGGCCCACGAACCCGGCCTGTTCGGCCTGCGCAACGAATGCTTCTTCGGCGCGCTCATCAGGGAGGCGAACGACGACGTTCATCACGCTGCGCTGCGAGGCTTCAACGGGGCAACGATAGAAACCACCCGACGCCTCGATCGCGCCGTAAATCGCGCTTGCCTTGTTGCGATTGAGACGCTCAATCGCTTCGAGTCCACCTTGCTGCTCGATCCAACCGAGAACCAAGTCGACCAAGTAAATCGCAAACGTTGGGGGCGTGTTGTAAAGCGAGTCGGCTTCGGCGTGCGTGCGGTACTGCAGCATCTTCGGAATACGCGAGTCGCCAACGTCAAGGAACTTGCGCTTCGCGATCAAGAGCGTCACGCCACTCGGGCCAAGATTCTTTTGGGCGCCGGCGTAGATCATCGAGAAGTCGGACACATTGATCGGACGCCACATAAGGTCGCTCGACATGTCGCAAATGGTCGAGATTCCACGTGACTCGAGCGATGGCAGTGCGTCGCTGATGCCGTACTGAATCCCGTGAATGGTCTCGTTGCTTGCGTAGTGGACGTAGGCGGCCTCATTGGGAACGGACCACAAAGGCTGCAAGGGCGCGGACTGGTAACTGCCCTTCGCGTCCTTCGAACTCGCGGCAAGCAGCACTTCTGCGCCTCGAGAAGCCGCAACGATCTTTGCCTCGGCAATTGCCTTGTCGCCCCAAGTTCCATTGACGACGTATGCGGCCTTTTGACCCGCAGAGAGGAAGTTGAGAGGCACCTGTGCAAATTGCATGGATGCCCCGCCCTGCAGAAACACGACGGAATAATCGTCAGGAATCTTCATCAATTGACGAAGCCTTGCGATGGCACGCATGTGCACCGTCTCGTAGGCCTTTCCGCGATGGCTTTGCTCCATCACGCTCATCCCTGTGCCGTTGAAATCGAGAAGCTCACGCTGCGCTTGCGAGAGCACCTCGAATGGAAGCGCAGCAGGACCGGCAGAGAAATTGAGGACGCGATTCATCCGTCCACGATACTCGGCTTGCGTGCTTGGTTCCGAGACCAATCGCGTGTAGCCGGTGAGACCATGTTTCCTTTCGAGATCGCGCCCGGCACCACCATCGAGCAACTCTTAAACGACGTGCTTCCCAAGGCGCACGCAAAGCTCGTCAGCGCGACCGAAGTGGGTTCGTTCAAGGTCGCGGTTAAAGTAACGCCAGGGCCGACGTACCTCCTTTCGATCGACAAGAATCGACTAAGCGTTCGTGAAGAGAGCGCCAAAACCGGAATTTGGGTTCATCTCGATGAGAAAGCAGTCGTCTTCTTTCTTGACGATATGGCGACTACAAAGCGCTTCTTGCCCAAGTTCGTGCCCGAAGGCGGCTTCACAATGCTTACCGACCCCAAGGTGCTAAAGCGCGTGAGCCTGGTGAACGGCAAGATAGAGATCAAGTTGGTTGACAGTCCGATTGGCACGATCTCGCTCTTCGTTGCCGCGGGCGCGAAGGCAAAGGAAGGTCTGTTCGCAGACGATCCCGATGCAACACTCGAAGTGCATATGCCGACGGTCGAGAACATTCTCTCGGGCAAGGTGGGTCCCGAAGCCGCGCTCAGCGATGGCAGCGTGGGTATCAAAGGAAGGCGGCTTGTCGCGATGCAATTCGCGTTGGCAATCGCCCCGTACTTCAAGCCGCCTCCGATATGAGCCCACCGCACTTTTCGTGAGCTCAGGTTCATTCCTGGTTTACCGTGCTGGCCCATGAAACGCCGCGAGCTCTATCCAACGGTCGCTTCCTACCGCACGGGGCACCTCCGTGTTTCGCCACTACACGAGATCTATTTCGAAGAGTCCGGTAACCCAAAGGGCAAGCCCGTCGTCTTCGTGCATGGCGGTCCCGGCGGCGGGACAGAACCGAAGCAACGCCAGTTTTTCGACCCGAACGCGTACCGCATCATCCTCTTCGATCAACGCGGATGCGGACAAAGCCGACCTCACGCAAGCCTCGAGGACAACACGACGTGGCATCTCGTCGCAGACATGGAGCGCTTGCGAGAACACCTCGAGATCGACAAGTGGCAAGTCTTCGGCGGCTCGTGGGGATCAACGCTCGGACTTGCTTACGCCGAGACACATCCGTCACGCGTCTCGGAACTAGTCCTACGCGGTATCTTTTTGCTCCGAAAGCAAGAGATCGATTGGTTCTATCAGCGTGGAACGAGCGCTCTCTTCGCAGATGCGTGGGAAGACTACGAAAAGCCGATTCCTCATGCCGAGCGCGGCGACATGGTACGTGCGTACTACAAGCGCCTTACAAGCAACGACGAAGCCGTCAGGCAAGACGCAGCACGCGCCTGGAGCGTATGGGAAGCGCGCACGAGCAACCTTTACGTGAAGCCCGAAGTCGTGGAGAAAATGGGCGGTGACGCGTTCGCGCTCGCGTTCGCGCGGATCGAGTGCCACTACTTCATCAACGAAGGATGGCTCGCGGGCGACAAAGCGTTGCTCAAGAACGTTGACAAAATTCGCAACATCCCCGGTGTCATCGTGCAAGGGCGTTACGATGTTGTTTGCCCAATGGAAAGCGCCTGGGCGCTTCATCGCGCGTGGCCCGAGGCCGACTTACACGTCGTGGGAGACGCTGGCCACTCAGCCTTCGAGCCTGGCATTGCGCACGAACTCATCGAGGCGACGGATCGTTTTCGGTAAGTTTCAGCCAATCCCGATGACGACGATGTGGACAATCGCGTGTCGACTCATGCAGTGGTGTCTCCCAAATCCCCCGAATGGCAGAGCTCCCAAAAGCTGAAGCGTGGAAACGGCTTGAGCGTGAATGCGCGAGTCGCTAAGCGCATCCAACCCGGCCACGCGACATTCGCGGGTCCGGGAAACACGCTCTTCATCCATGTCGCGCTCCGCTCAACTTCTCTTAATCGCGCCGCTCTTTCTTGCGCAAAGCGCGTATGCCGAGGCGCTCAACATTTCGGTTCTTCGCGAAGAAGGTGCCGAGTCATGCCCGGACGCTGTGCGTATTCGGGCAACGGTGATGCAGCACTTGTCGCGCGCGACGAACGTAGAGGAGGGAGCCATCGAAATCCGGATGGCAAGTGCTACGGATGGCACCTTCGAAGCAACAGTGCGACTGCGTTCAGCATCTGGACGGTCGTTGGGCGTGAGGCAATTCGCTGAGTCTACGTGCGAGCGACTTTCGAAAGTCGTCGCGCTTTCAATCGCACTTCATCTCGATCCCGATGCGGTCGCAGCCCAACCCGCAGTTCCAAAGAAAGCCTCGTCGCTTCCGAGGCCACAAGCGAGAGAAGCAAAGACGTCCGCTCGCAGCATGGCGCTTTCGTTGGGGCCTATTGCAAGTTTTGGCCTTCTTCCAGAAGCCGCGATCGGAGCACGGCTTGGTGCTGACTTTGCGATCATCAAACCATTGAACCTTCGTACTGGAGCACTCCTTCTGACGGAAAATAGGACGCAAGACGATCGATTTCTTTTTGGGCTCACAGCCTTCGATGCAGGGCTATGCCTCACCATCATCGGCGGCGATCGCGGCTCGCTCCGAGGGTGCGCAAGTGCGCTTGTTGGCGAAATTCACGCCGTCGTTCTGACCCTGCAACCCACCGAAGCAGGGGGGCGATTGTGGATTGGCGCGAACGCCGAAGTATCCGGAAACGTTCGCATTGTCGGCCCTCTTGGCATTGAGGGAACCATTGGAACGACTGTTCCAATTCTAAGGCACCCTTTTCTGATTCGTGGCGATGCCACGCCCGTCTTTCAGCAGTCGTCTGCTGCGCCCTTTGTGCGGGCGGCGATGACTTGGTCATTTTGAGGTCGCTTTTCGGGATGCTCTTTCGGCGAGCCCACATTCATCAGGAAGCAATGCCCAGATGACCTCAATGGCCCACCCCAGAGAACGAGCACTCCCCGCGTCGCAAAGCGATCGAGGACTGCTCGACGTGCGAGACGTGCACACCAAGCACGCCGATTTTGTCTGGCGTTCGCTTCAGCGACTTGGCGTGCCACGCGCCGATCTCGAGGACGCGTTGCAGGAAGTCTTTGTCGTCGTGCATCGACAAATCCACGCTTTCGATGGGAACGCCAAGATCACTTCGTGGCTGTTTGCAATTTGCCTTCGGATCGCTTCGAACTGGAGACGACTGGCGCGCTTTCGCTATGAAGCGCCTCTTTGCGACGCCCCCGAAGCCGTGGACACGCACGCCTCACCACTCGAACAACTCGAGCGCTCGCGCGCAAAGCAGACACTCGTTCAGCTTCTTGACTGTCTTGAACCCGAGAGGCGAGCTATTGTGGTCATGTTCGAGATCGAGGGTGCCTCATGCGAAGAAATCGCTGAGGTCATGGGGATCGCCGTAGGTACGGTTCACTCGCGTCTTCACCGTGCCCGGACCGAACTCCGCGAAGCACTCTTGCGTAAGCGCTCGCGCGAAAGCGAAAGGAGACTAGCGTGATCGATCCTTCAGGATGGCAAGATGACTCGGGACTCGATCAAGAGCTGCGACAGATGCTCTCGACTGGATCCTTACCAGAAGTAATTCCCGAGCCGGTTATGCTGCGCTCTTCGCGACGCGTCGCGCGCCTTGCGTGGATTCCTGCGGTGCTTCTTGCCTTCTCCTGGAAGAAGTGGGCGCTTGCCGCTTCAGGTGTCACGGGCGCGATCGCCCTTGCGGTTGTCCTCCACAGCGCAGGTTCGCCTCATGAACCGGCGCAGGTGCCGATCCATACGGCGCAAATAGAGCAACCCCACGCGCCAACACCCGATCCAGAGCCAGTCCCTGTTCGTCAAGTTGATGAACCAACAAGGCCCGCCCCACCGACGCGTCAAATTCGTGAACAGGTGCGAGCGCGAGAATCTAAACCGCCGCACGTAGAGGCGAGCGCGCCTTCGATGGATGTTGCAGTGCCACCGCCAAAGCCGTCTGCGACCGCAAACACACCCGACGAAGACGACCTCGCCCGAATCGCACGCGCAAAGTCGAAAGCGCGCAGCGCACCAAACGAAGCGCTCGAGCTCATCGCCGAACACGCGCGTCGCTTTCCATCAAGCAAACTCGGGCTCGAACGCGATCTTGTCCGAGTGGAAGCGCTCACCAACGCAGGCCGAACGGCCGAAGCGCGCAGCTTCGCACGCGCACTCGAATCGCGCGTCAAAGGAACATTTTACGAGCGACGTGTCGCTCAGATGCTTGAGCGTCTTCGCTAATTTTGCGCCGACGAAGTGAAACTTTTTCGGAAGGCAAATCGGACGCACGCACATCCACACGTTGGAGGCACCTCATGAGAACTTTTTTTTGCGTTTCTGCGGTCGTGACCGCATCGCTGTTTGGTTGCCAGCTTGAAGCCGAGATCGCTGCAAACGCGGACGGCGGAGGCAAAGACGCAGGCACCGCAAGCGACGCGTCAACCAAGTCCGATGCATCGTCAACCTCGGATGCATCATCAACACCGGACGCGAAAACGAACGTCGACGGCTCCACGAACCCTAAGATGATCGACGGCAACGGCATTATCTCCTTCGAACCCGTCACCACGACGACGTGGGCCGTAGGCGTAATGATCAATGGGCTCGCTGGCCCCATCGTGATCGACCGAGCGCTCGCCGCCGGTACAGATGTCACGCTCGTACCCACAGGCCTTGGATATCAATCAACCACGTTCGACGGATGGAAGGACGGCGACTCCATTCAAGTCAGCGCGCCTGGCGACGTCGTAAAGAACTTCACGGGCGACTTTAAGTTCGTCGACGACGTCACACTCCTCGAGCCAACAGGCCCAATTTCAAAGTCGAAAGATCTTGTGGTCAAGTGGGCTCCGACGAAGGCCGAGCTGATCAAGATCGTCATCAAGGAGGCCGCATCCGGAACGGGTCCCGGAACGTCAATGTTCGTCCTCGTTTCGGGCGCCTCAGGTCAAGCGACCATCGCGGCCAAGGACCTCGTCAACTTGCGCGGCGACACGTCGGCGGAGCTTAGAGTTCTTGCATGCACGGGCGAAAACAACCCTGGCCTTCTTAATCTCACGCCACCGCAAGGCTCCATCTACGTCGTTGAAATGAAGTCACGCGCCAGTCGGTCGCTCAGCGGAATGGTGCAGCCGTAAGCGTGAAGCAAGAACTCATTTTCGAGAAATTAAGCCCGTGCTAACGAACAAGTTTCCAGACTTGTTTTCATAGACCTGTGAGGTTTTCACGCATGGGCGCACCTGAAGCCACGCTTTCCCTCGTTGACAGTGGGCAGACTCCGAATGACGCGCAGGTCTTTCGCCAAGATCTAAAAAAGGTGACCAACGGCACACTCCTCGTAGGTCTCGGGTGGGTACTCATTCGGGACGCCGGCAAGGTCACCGTTCACGCACTCGCGGCCGGCTCGAAGGTGCAATGCGTCGTCGGGAAGAGCCAGAGTGTCTCGGTCGTCGGAGCTGACAAGAAGGCCGTCAGGCTCATTGACGATGTTACTTTCGGCCCGGTTGAACTCATTGCAAACGCTATTCAACGCGCTGTGCCACGTTGACGACCACGCCCGATGCTTTGTTGCAGGAGCGGAAGGCCGCCCAGCTTCTCGAGCTGTGCGCCACAGGTAGCGCCCCTGAGGGAACGCTTATCCGGCGCCTCGACGCGAGCATCGTGAGGCGCGTCCTGCTCTCGAACGGCTTTGCGTACGTCTTTCTTCTTGGCTTGGTCGCGCTCATCCCAGTGGCCATCCCAACGAAGGGCAATTTGGCGGGGCAGCTCGAGGCAATGTTTCTCCTCTGGCTGATCTTCACAACGACGGTCGTAGGTGTGTCCATTGTTCCTCTGCAACGCTGGTGGAACCGCAACACCGCGTTGCTCGTGGTGGGTGGCGGAATCCTCGCGATTCGCGATCGGGGATCCGTCTACGTATGGGATCTTGGGCGGTTGCGCCCGGAAGTTACGGCCTACACCCAGCAGGGAAAAGTACGCCGCATCGCGGTTTGGAACGACCGCAGTCAAGCGGAGACCGTGCTCAACCACGAAGCATTTGGGGATCTGAACACGTTGGCCGACGCGCTGACGGCGGCGATCCGCGCTGCTACGAAACGATAATCTTTGCCGCCCATTTCTTGCCGACCTGCAAGAGGTAGGTGCCAGCGGGTACTTCTTTTACGGCATCGCTCCAACGCTCCCCGTCGAGCGAAACGCCGCCTTGCGCGATCTTGCGGCGCGCATCCGAACCACTCGTAGCGCCACCAGCTTTAAGCACCACGCTAAAGAGAGGCCCCTTCGGCATTCGCACTTCGTCGACATTGCGAGGCGGCCGCCCCGCCTCCCACCATCCGAACGTGTCATCTGCCGCGGCCACAGAGTGAAATCGTTCGACGAGCAGGCGCGCGAGGTTCTTCTTCGCAGCGAGCGGATCGCTCTCTTTGTCAAGCTCCTTACCTGTCAAGAGAGGATACCAACTCGCCATGAGCTCGTCGCTCACGCTCATCACTTTGCCGAACATATCGTCTGGCTCTTCGGTGATGCCAATGTGGTTGCCCTTCGACTTGCTCATCTTGTCGACACCATCGAGACCGAGCAGGAGGCCGACCGTCAAAACTGCCTGCGGCTCCATGCCGCCATAAGCCTCCATGAGGTGGCGGCCCATATAGAGATTGAAGATCTGGTCGTGCCCGCCGAGCTCTATGTCAGCTTTGAGCATCACCGAATCGTAGCCTTGCATGAGCGGATACAAGAACTCATGAAGCGCGATTTGCTGGTTCTGCTCAAAGCGCTGACGAAAATCGCGACGCTCGAGCATGCGGCCCAAATTGTAACGAGAGGCGAGCGTAATGACGTCGTTGAAACTCATCTTGCCAAGCCACGACGAGTTCCATTCTACGCGCGTGCGATCCCTATCGAGAATCTTGAAGCACTGCGCTGTATAGGTCGCAGCGTTCTCACGAATCTGCGCTTCGTTGAGCGGTGGCCGCGCCGAATTGCGACCCGTTGGATCGCCAATGAGCGCGGTGTAGTCCCCAACGAGGAACACCACGTCGTGTCCCAAGCGTTGAAACTGCGCCATTTTTTCGATGAGTACTGTGTGGCCAAAGTGAAGATCGGCCGCCGTCGGATCGAAGCCTGTCTTGATCACAAGAGGCGTTTGGGTCGCGTAGCTACGCTCGAGCTTCTTGCGAAACAGCTCACGCGGATGCAAGTCCACAACGCCGCGGGTGAGAACGTCTATTTGCTCATCTACGCTCGGGATCGCAATCTTTGGCAGCGTCATGGGAGGGTCGGCATCTTAGAGGAGCGGCCAATTTTTCGTACAATTCTTCCTTGACGGGTTTGATAGTTGCGACATTATCGAATTATCAAAATGAAGGACAAGGAGGCCAAAGCGCTCGTGAAGATGTTCAAAGCGCTGTCTCACCCCAATCGCCTGCAGCTCTTCGTTGAGATTCTCGAGCAGAGCGAGGCGGCCTTTGAAGAAGGGCAAGACTGCCTCGCGAGCACCATCATGGAAAAGCTCAACGTCGGCGCGCCCACGATCTCGCATCACCTAAAAGAGCTCGTCAATGCTGAGCTCATCTCCACCGAACGAAAAGGTAAGTTTCTTACCTGTCAGGTGAACCCAGAAGCGATGAAGCGTCTCGGCGTTTTTTTCGCGCGATAGACTCGCGTTATTTTTGTCGAAAACAATTCGATACTTGTCGAATTTTAGCCCCGATCGAAGTAGGAGTAGCCCCATGGTTCAGGTCGCAGCCCAGTCAACTTCAAACGCAAGGTCAGCCCCCGACACGAACGAGCAGCGTGTTCCTGCTCCGGCGACTAGCGGCAAAAAGATCGTCATTCATAGCGCCGGCGGTTACGAAAAGCTCAAGGTCGAAAAATTCGAGGTCCCTGCAATCGGACCCAACGACGTTCTGGTCGAGGTGCGCGCGGCTGGAATTAACTTCGCAGACACGTCGATCCGCCTGGGCCTCTATGCGTCAGCGAAAGAACTCGTGGGTTGGCCAATCACGCCGGGGTTCGAAGTCGCGGGTGTGGTGACTGCAAAAGGCAACGAAGTTGTCGATTTCGAAATTGGTGATCGCGTGATGGGCCTGACGCTATTCGGCGGATACGCATCGCACGTTGTCGTTCCCAGTAAGCAGCTTTTTCGTCTTCCGGATGCGCTCTCTTTCGAACAGGGCGCCGCAATTCCGGCTGTCTTCCTCACCGCATGGTTCGCGCTCTATGAGCTCGCGCACCCGCGAGCTGGAACAACAGCGTTGGTGCACTCTGCAGCCGGCGGCGTCGGAAGCAGCCTCGTGCAAGTCCTCAAGTTGCGGGGTGTCTACGTGATCGGCGTCGTTGGTTCGTCGCACAAAGTCGAAAGCGTACGCGCGCTTGGTGCTGATCATGTGATCGACAAGTCGACCCAAAATCTCTGGGCCGAAGCCGAACGCCTCTCGCCTGGTGGCTTCGATCTCGTGCTTGATGCCAACGGCGTCGAAACGCTCAAACAGAGTTACGATCATCTACGTCCCGCCGGCAAACTCGTCGTCTACGGGTTTCACTCGATGATGAGCAAAGGCGGAGGAAGCGGCGGCGCCAACTGGTTCAAGCTCATCTCTGGTTTTCTTCGAACACCACGCTTCAGCCCACTCGACATGACCAACTCGAGCAAGAGCGTCCTCGCTTTCAACCTCAGCTACCTCTACGACCGCTTCGATATGCTCCAAGAAGGCATGCAAGACATCAGCGCATGGCTTGCGGCTGGGAAAATTGTTCCGCCGGCGGTGACTTCATACCCAATTGAGCGCGCAGGCGACGCCCACCGAGACATTGAGAGCGGCAAAACGATCGGCAAGCTCGTTCTCACGATGTGATGCACCGTGTATCACTAGCGATGTGAAAACGTTCGTAACCTTCGGCAAGAGCAATACCCCAATCGAAGTCGAAATCGACGCAAGAGGGCGCGTTTTCGTGGGTGGCGTCGAAAAGGACGTGAAGTGGATTGGCACCGGCACCGGCGTCAACTTGATCATCGACGGTCGCGTCGTTGACGCCGCCGTGAGCCACCCCGTACGCGGGCACGACTCTGCTCCAACCGTTGCCGTCGGCGCGCGAAGCCTACGCACGACGGCGCAAATCGAAAACGAACGCGAGCGTGCGGTCAGCAGCAGCGCAAAGCGCAGCTCGGCGAGCGATAAGGTCGTGCGTGCTCCAATGCCTGGTCGCATCGTTCGACTGAGCGTGACCGAGGGAGCCGAGGTGGCCGCAGGCGGCGCGATTGCCGTTGTCGAAGCCATGAAAATGGAAAACGAAGTTGTCGCTGAGGGCGCGGGTATCGTCAAGAAAGTTCACGTTCAGGTAGGCGATACAGTCGAAGGCAACGCGCCACTCGTCACGCTGACGTAACAGCACACGTGCCATAGCCGCGCGAACACGCTACAACCCCGATCGATGGCGCCTCCGCGACGATCAATTGCACAAGATATTTGGAACATTCCAAACCTTCTCACGATGGCTCGCATCGTGATGATTCCCTTCTTCCTCGTGTTCCTGGCGCGCGCGACGCCCATTGCAAATTTTTGGGCCGCCATCATCTACACGCTCGCCGCCCTCACCGACTTGGCCGACGGTTTCCTTGCGCGCAAACTCAACGTCGTAAGCGTACTCGGCAAGTTTCTTGACCCTCTCGCCGACAAGCTCATCGTCATGGCGGGCCTCGTCTGGATGGTGCCGATGGGACGCGTCCCTGCTTGGGTCGTTGTTTTCTTACTCGCGCGCGAAATTAGCGTGACGGGCCTTCGAAGCGTCGCAGCCAGCGAAGGCGTCGTGATTGCGGCAGGTAACGAGGGCAAAGTCAAAACAGCACTTCAGATGATCGGAATCATTTGCCTCGTCATTGGCTACCCGTACCGCCTCTCTTACGGCATTGTCGATCTGGGTATCGTCGATCTCACCAAAGTAGGCCGCGCACTTGTCTACGTTAGCCTCGCGTTCTCGATGGCGAGCGCCGCCCAATACCTCAGCCTTTTTGGCGCGGCCGTCGAAGCCAAAGAGAAGAAGGCCGAAAGCTAGACGCCCTCTGTGAGTTTGTCCCTTGTGCCCACGTCCCGGTGCGCGGTACGAGTAACCCGTGAGTTTTTCAATTTCACCCAAAGCCGCCGCCTTGGCCTTGCTTGTGTTCGCAATCGCCGCAGCGTGTTCGAATTCGCGAGAAGGCGAGCGCTGCGATAAGAAAAACGATACGGCCGCTGGAAACGAAGACTGTCAAGACGGCCTCGAGTGCAAAGCCATCCTGTTCGGAACGGCGACGACAGCTCGGTGCTGCCCCAAGAACAACGCGCCTTCAACCGATCCAGCGTGCACGTCATCGCAATCAACCGTCATCGGCGACTCGTCAACAAGCACGCCTTTCGATAGCGGCGCGGGCGAGACGTCCGTACCTGCGGACGCAGCGGGTCAGTAGTTATGCCCACGGGAGCCGCGATCGAAGCGCTGTGGCTCGTCGGTGCTCTCTCGCTGCCCATTCTCGTCATCGCAGCGGTGGTGGGCCTCATCGTCGCGGCCCTTCAAGCCGCCACACAAATTCAAGACCCAACGGTCGCGCATTTGCCGCGCCTAATTGTGGTCATCATCGCACTTGCAGCACTAGGCCCTTGGATGGCCCAAGAGATCGCTCGCTTCGGAGAGCGATGCATCATTGATTCTGCGCGTGTGCGCTGAGCGCGATGGTCAAGCGTCGGAACAAAAGGCTCAGGGAGCGCGCAGCGATCATCTCAAGAGTCCGATCGTTCTTTGAAGCGCGCGATTTTCTCGAGGTCGAAACGCCCCTTTTGGTCCCCTCGCCCGGCCTGGACACGCACCTCGACGCGTTTGAGTTGGCAAGCGATGAACCTGCTCGCTATCTGATTACGTCGCCCGAGTACCAAATGAAGCGTTTGCTCGCTGAGGGCTACGAACGCATCGTGCAAGTGTGCAAGTGCTTCCGAAGAGCCGAGTACGGCAGCCGCCACAACCCAGAATTTACGATGGTCGAGTGGTACCGAGCGCATGAGAGTGTCGAAGCCGTCATTGCCGATACGGAAGAATTGGTAAGAACATTGACGAATGGAACGGTTACGCTCGTTGACGATGGCCTCGTCGTCAATACTGCTTCTCCCTTCCTGCGAATGACCGTTGCAGAAGCGTTCTCGCAATACGCATCGACAGCAGAGGACGAGATGCTTCACCTCGCCGAACGCGATGAGGATCAGTACTTCCGACTATTGGTCGAACGCATCGAACCGGCATTCGAGAGGTTCACGCGGCCGCTCTTTCTCACCGACTACCCTGCGACTCAGGCATCGCTCGCGCAGAAGAAGTCAAGCGACGCACGCTACGCCGAACGCTTCGAGCTGTATGTGGCGGGTGTCGAGCTCTGCAATGGCTTTGGCGAACTCACCGATGCGACCGAACAACGGATGAGGCTCAAACGCGATCAGGAAACACGACGGTCAATCGGCTTACCTGTCTACCCAATTGACGAACGGTTTATGGAGGCCGTGGCTGAGCTGCCACCTTGCGCAGGCAACGCCCTTGGGCTCGATCGGCTGGTCGCGCTCACCTGCGGTACACGGGAAATTGGTGGCGTTTTGACGTTTTCGATCGCTGAGCTGTAAGCCTCGCGCACAAGTGCCTTGCAAATAGTGCATTCAGTGCCATACCGTTCGCGCGGGAGCAATGAACATGAGAAGCGGCCTTCGGCGCAGTGCACCTTACGTTTTGTATCCGTTGCTCATGCTCGTGGCAGTGACGACGGCCTGGATGGCACGAACGCTTGGGCTCAAACCAGGTGTCATTGTGGTCCTGTGCACGATCGTGATGGGCGTCCTGGTCGTAGGCCTCGAGCAAGTGCTTCCTTTCCGTAAGGATTGGGGAGTCACCCACGAGGAACTTAAGGCCGATCTGCTGCACGGCATTTTCTCGAACGGGCTGCCGTCGATCATTCTGGAGGGCTTGCTCAAGGCGTCGTTGTTGTCGTTCGCGTTCTTTCTGCGAACGCAAAAGGGAATCGATCTCTGGCCCGACGCGTGGCCGTTTTGGCTGCAAGTGTTGCTCGCTTTGTTCGCGGCCGAGGTGGGGTTCTACACATTGCATCGCCTCTTTCACGAGAGTGGGCTTGCGTCGCTGTGGAGGCTGCACGCGCTTCATCACAGCACGAAGCGGATGTACTTCCTCGCGGGCTCGCGCACGCATCCAGCACAAGTCATGGTGAGCTTCGGTGTGACGGTCGCGATTCTGTGGGGCCTTGGCGCTCCGGACGAGGTCATCTTTTGGAAGACCATCCTTCACACCTCCAACGGGATTCTTCAGCACTGCAACGTCGACCTTCGTCTCGGCGTGCTCAATTGGTTCATCGCCGGACCAGAGCTGCATCGTTGGCATCACTCTGCAGAAGTCGAAGAGTCCAATCACAACTACGGCAACAACCTTATCGTGCTCGACGTCATCTTCGGCACGCGTTACCTGCCAAAGTCCGCGCCCGATCGCTGCGGCTTGCCGGAAGGTACGCAGTACACGAACACCTTCTTGGGCCATCTTCGTTTGCCGTTTCAATGGCGAGAGTCGCCTAGCGAAAGCTCTGAAGAAGAGGTCCCTTCGTGAGCGAAGACGTCGCGCGATCGCGCGCGGTTGTGGTGCGACTTGCGGCCGCAACAACGTTTCTTATCGCCGTTCTCGACGCGATGCAGCCACTCCTATTGCCATGGCGACCCAAGTTTGTTGCGACGATTGCCGGCGCAGTTCTCTACTTTGCCTTGTCGACACTCATCGCGACAAAGGGTCACAGGGTCGCGCTCGCCATCACTGCGCTGATGCCCATCGTTCCACTTTGTGCCGTGGTTGGCAGGCTCGTGGGTCTAAATTTTCCGGTCGATCCTGCGATGTTGGCCATCTTCGCGTGCCAGGTATTGGCAGCTGGGTTTGCTTCCCTTTCGCTCAAGCGTTAGCGGTAGCGCCGCCATGCCGCGTCCGTTTGTCACCCTCGAGTCGGTCCCAACGCCAGACGGAGCGCTCGAACTGCGACGACGCGGCGATCGCGACTTTCTCATCTGCATCAAGGGTCGCGTTCTCATGACGAGTGTCGCCCACCGGTCCGAAGACGCACTCGCTCAGCTTGCGTGTGAGGGTCTCAAGAGTCAGCGCAACGCGCACGTGCTCATCGGCGGGCTTGGGATGGGCTTTACATTGCGCGCAGCACTTGATGCGCTTGGCAGCGACGCGAAGGTGACCGTCGCAGAGCTCAACAGTGTTGTCGCACGATGGTGCGCAGGGCCGATTGCATCTCTCACGAACGAAGCCGCAAGCGACCCACGCGTCTCGGTCGTGATCGACAACGTCGCGCGCGTGATTGCGAACACGAAACCTGGTGCGTTCGACGCGATTGCCATCGACCTCTACGAAGGGCCTCACACAACCGTCAAGACGACTGACGAATTGTACGGCCCGGCAGCATCCGCCAATGTCGCGCGCGCACTAAAACCCGGCGGCACATATGCGGTTTGGTGCGAACAGCAGACGGTTGGATTCGAACAATCGCTTCGAAGCGCGGGCTTTCAATACGACCTTGTGCGCGCAGGTTTCGGCGCACGCGTTCACTTCGTTTACCTCGCAAAGCGGAAGTCAAAGTAGTTTACGAACTCGATGGGCGAGACGACGGAACTGACGGGCGGCAAGCGCAAGGCCGCGATCGGCCTCATCTGGGCCACTGCGCTGATGGACGCGATCTCGCTTGGCATCATGATTCCGGTGATGCCCAACCTTGTGCGTCAATTTGTCGAAGGCAGCTACACGTCCGCTTCGGACTACACCGGCGTCTTCGGCACCGCGTGGGCGCTCATGCAGTTCTTGTGCTCCCCCATTGTCGGACTCTTGTCGGATCGGTTTGGCCGCAGACCTGTGTTGCTCATTTCGATCGCGGGCTTAGGCGTTGACTTTCTCTTCATGGCGCTAGCACCGTCACTCGCTCTCCTTTTTGTCGGCAGGCTGATTAGCGGCATGACCGCCGCAAGCTTCTCAACGGCAAGCGCATACGTTGCCGACATCACAGAGCCAAAAGATCGTGCGCGGGCGTTCGGCATGATGGGCGCTGCGTGGGGATTCGGTCTCGTGATTGGCCCCGGCATTGGCGGAACGCTTGGCGAGATCAATTTGCGTTTGCCGTTCTACGTTGCCGCAGCGATGGCACTCGTCAACTGGCTTTACGGTTACTTCGTCCTCCCAGAATCACTTCCGGTTGAGCGTCGCGCCAAAGAGTTCGACTGGAAAAAAGCAAACCCGCTCGGCTCGCTTCGCCTCTTGAGATCGGCGCCGGGATTGGTGAGGCTTGCAATCGTCAACTTTCTTTTTCATCTTGCGCACAACGTTTTGCCGGCGCTCTTTGTCCTCTACACCGGCTACCGATACCACTGGGGACCAAGGAAAGTTGGCCTCATGCTCATGGCAACTGGCGTTGGAAACATTGTCGTTCAAGCCTTCCTCGTTCGTCGTGTCGTCAAGAAAATTGGCGAACGTGGTTCGTTGCTTATGGGCCTCACGATGGGCGCGATCGGTTTTGCGGTCTATGGCATGGCCAGCACGCCCTTCGCCTACTACTGCGGCATGCCCATTTTTGCGTTCATGGGCCTCGCTCAACCCGGCCTTCAAGGCATCATGAGTCGCAGCATTGGTCAGAGCGAACAGGGCCAACTGCAAGGCGCCAACTCGAGCATCATGGGCCTCACCGGAATGATCGGTCCCGCGCTTTTTACACGCACGTTTGCATGGGCTGTAGCGCGCAACGACACGCTACACCTGCCCGGATTGCCCGTTCTCATCGCCTCAGGGCTGTTGGTTGCGGCATTGGCAATTGCGTTTGGCGTGAAGCGCGTCGAAGACTGACAGCCATCCTGTTAGTTGCAGGCAAAGTCACCCTTGCCGTGAAACGAAATGGTCGTGCCGTTTGTTCGAGATCAGGAAACCGCAAAGGTAATTGTCACTCTTGCGGATTGGTTTCATCGATTGCGGATGCGACGTTGACGACGCCAGAGCTCACCTTGACCTTCAGCGAAAAGATCGCCAGCACCCCATCACCGTTGAGATCACCGCGCGCAATCACTTCTGCAGATTGACCATCCGCCGCGGCGCGAACCTCATACTGGTAGCGCTGCGGAGTGCTCATCGAGAAGTTGATTGAGTTCCATGCAGCCCACTCCGCAGGATTCGACATGTATTTCTCACCGCGCGGAACGACTGCTGGAACCGGCGGAAGCGAAGTGAGCTTGAACGGACGACCGTCAGGCTGCTCGTATCCAGCGGCGTGCGCGAGAGACTTTGCGATCGTCGTGACACCGCTACGCGCTTCTGCGGCCTTCGCCGCTGCAACATAGGAACGCGCGCCAAAAGCACCAACGGCCGCCAACGTGCCACCACCAATCACGACGAGTCCGAAAACAACGGCCAGGACAATGATGAGAACAGAGGTGCTTTTCTTTGGAGCGTTCATGGACGCGCACGCTAGCACGCGACAAGCGGTGGTCTTTTGCTACCGCGCCAATATGCGGCCTACCGCAAGCGCCATAACGAACACCGCGGAGAACACACCGAGCCCCACGCTGGCGCCCGCGATAGTCTGGAACACTCGCTCCCGGGCAGCTTCCATGCTCTGTCTTCGCCCGCTTGCCGCTCTTAGCCTTTCGCGCCGTTCGCTCGCAACGACCTGAAGTGCGCGGTTGACCGTAAGCACGTCACAGTCGAGTTCTTTCGCAACACGGAGCAATTCTGCTTGCCCGATCGACTCGGCATTCGCAAATCGCAATTTCTCAACGACGGCGTGAACGGCAACGGGATCACACATGTCGAGGGTCTCAAGGGGAGACCTCACGTTCGGTGGAATCGTTTCGCGCACTCGCTGCATCACACCTAATGGAAGCGGCAGTGTGAGGGAAACTGAAGCTGAAATGCGCCATTGAGTCCCACTTCATACGACGAGACAAAATGCGCCCCTGCGGTTAGCGGAACGGGAGGCCTACTTTTGCTGGTGATAACCGATGGTTTCGGTCTTGATGTGCGCCGCTACCGTCAAGCGATGCATAAAGTCCACCTGCACCTTACGTGATCGCACCGGCGCCCACACCGCAGGACAGCTTGGTACTGAATCTTGACGACACCGGGTTGTGCAATCAGACGGGCAGGATGCCTCGCTTGCGATAAGGACGCTCCACGTGCTTGTGCTCCGACAGCTCAAGCCCCCACGCAATCACCCTGCGCGTGTCGCGCGGATCGATCACGTCGTCGATGAGGCCCCAGCCTGCGACTTTGCGGATGTCGATGTTCTCTTGAATCTTGTCAACGATCATCTTGCGCACTTCGGGTGGAGGATCAGCGCCGCCAAACAGCTTGCGTGCCGCAATGCCGACCATGCCTTCGGCGCCCATGACCGAAATTTCACCCGTCGGCCACGACACGAGCAAGTCTGGCTCGAACGCGCGACCGCACATGACATAGTAACCAGCGCCGTACGCTTTTCGCACGACGACCGTGATCTTTGGAACCGTCGCAGCACTCATCGCGTGGAGCATCTTGGCGCCATGGCGAATGATGCCTGCGTGCTCAACCTTCGAACCGACCATGAAGCCTGGAACGTCCTGCAAGAAGAGCAACGGGATGTTGAACGCATCGCAAATCTGAATGAAGCGTGCGGCCTTATCGGCTGAGTCGACATCGAGAATGCCACCGAGATAGTTCGGCTGATTGGCAACGACGCCGACGCTGCGACCCCCAACGCGCGCAAGACACGTGATGATGCTCCGTGCCCAACGCGGCTTGATGTCGAGGATGTCGCCATGATCGACTATCGCACGAATGAGCTTGTACATGTCGTACGGCTTGCGATTCGACTCGGGAAGCAGATCGAGCAGGAGCTCTTCACGTCGATCGACCGGATCGGTAGCTGGCAAGAGCGGCGGCTTCTCCTCGCAGTGCGACGGAAAGAACGAGAGATACTTCTTCATCGCGGCGATGCACTCGGCATCGTTTGCAAACTCACCGTCACCGACGCCACTCACTTCGGAGTGCACCTTCGAACCACCGAGTTCTTGCTCTCCAATTTCTTGACCGGTAACTGCCTTGACCAATGCGGGCCCTGCAAGCGCAAGACTTCCGACTCCTTTGACCATCGGCACGTAGTCCGCAAGGCCGGGAATGTAGGCAGTCCCCGCGGCACCTGGCCCCACCATCGCGGCAACTTGAGGCACGACGCCGCTCATGTGCACTTGCTCGCGGAACAAGTGTCCTGAGCCTGCAAAGAGCGAGATCATGTCTGGATGACTCGATCCCGGGTCGATGCGCGCGCCGCCTGAATCGATGAACCACACGATCGGCCAACGGCCCCGAAGCGCCATCTGTCGAAGCCGCGTAACCTTCTCTTCGCCGGTGTATCCGATCGATCCGCCTTTGACCGTGAAGTCGTAGGCAGCCGCGCACACCATTCGTCCGTCAACTTTACCAAAGCAAGTAACGACCGCGTCGGCTTCAGGCTTGTCCTTGCCCTCAGGTCCCGCAGCGAGGCCCATCTGCGTGCCGTGAATGCCAATTTCGAAGAACACGCCGTCGTCGAAGAACGCCGCGAGCCTCTCTCGAGCCGTCATTTTTCCGCGGCTGTGTTGCTTCTCGATTTTGTCCGCACCACCCATTCCGTGAATGCGTGCGCGTTCAGTCTCAAGCGCAGCGACAAGCTCTCGCATGTTCATTCGCAAACTCCGATCGTCAATTTACTTACCCGCCCACACAGGCGGACGCTTTGAAAGAAACGCCATGAGCCCTTCACGGGCATCGTCGGTCGAAAGACACTCTGCGAGGCGATCGCGCAGGAGCGGCAACGCACTGGCCAAGTCAAGGTCGTCTTGAGCCGCAAATGCGCGGAGGCCAAGTTTGATCGTCAGTGGGCTCTTTGAAAGGAGTCCATCTGTGATCACTTTCACGGCACCATCGAGTTCGGAGGAAGGTACGACCTGCCCGAGCAATCCAAGCGCCTTGCCTTCGCTCGCCAAAAACTTCTCGCCAAGCAGCATCATTTGCAAAAGACGCCGACGCGGAACGTGACGCGCAAGCACTGCCATGATCATCATCGGGAAGAGCCCCACGTTGATCTCCGGCGTGCCGAGCTGCGCGTCATCGGAAGCGATTGCGAAGTGACTCGCGGCAACCATGCCGAGTCCGCCGCCCATTGCCAGCCCATTGACGCGCGCAACGATCGGCTTCTCAGCCCGCACCATCGCGAGCAGCAAGTCGGAGTAATCGCCCTTGTGCGGCAACTGCTCGCCGGACGATCCACCGGTGATCTCTGAAAAATCACCACCGGCACAAAACGCCTTCCCTGCGCCGGTGAGTACGACCACACGCACGTCGTCCGCCTCGTGAGCATCCGACAACGCCCACAGAAGCTCGTTCGTCATGGTCGGACCGATCGCGTTACGGCGATCAGGGAAATTGAGTGTCACGGTCTCAATGCCATTTTCACGCGAGACGATGAGCTTTTGGTATGTGCGACTCATCGCGCAGGTCCGAGGGACAAAATCTCACGGGCTTGATCGACCGTTGCGACTTTGCGACCCACGTCGCGCGCCATCCGCGCGGCAACATCGATCAAGTCTCCGTTGGAGCGGGCCATCTCACCGTTCGGCAAGTACAAATTGTCTTCAAGACCTGCGCGAATATTGCCACCGAGAACGAGTCCTGTCGCGATCATGCGCCAGCCGCACTTGCTAATGCCGATTACTTCCCATTCGCTGCCCGCCGGCATGATCTTCGTCTGCAGCTGAAGGCTCTCGACGGTCGCTGGAATACCGCCAAGAACGTTGACGATAAACGAGAATTGAAGCGGTGCCTTCAAGATGCCCATGTCGAGCAATGGCCAAATGCCATGCGTGTGGCCGGTATCAAAGCACTCGAGCTCAGGCTTTACGCCAGCCTCATTCATCGCCTTGAGCATCGTCATGATTTTTCCGTACGTGTTCGAAAAGACCATGTCGAAGACGAACTCTTTCCGCTTATCGGAATATTTCGAATAGTTCATCGTGCCCATATTCAAGGCGCCGATCTCGGGCTTGCTCTCGCGCAAGTACGTGCACTGTTCGGTCACGTCGTCGAGGATGGTGCCTGTCGAAAAATTCAAGATAATCGGGCAACGTTCGCGGATCTCGGCCTTGATTTTCGCGAACATCGCCGGACTAAATGTCGGCGACCCGTCGTCGTTGCGGGCGTGAATGTGCACAACGGAAGCACCAGCGTCATAGGCGCGCTTCGCCTCGTCGGCGATCTCAGCAGGCGTGTATGGGATGCCAGGGCACTGCTTGCGATTGGCAAGCACACCGGTGAGGGCACAAGTGATCACGCACAAATCGGGATCGCGGGTCGTCATGTTTCTTTCCTTCCTTCGTGAACCATCAGCTGCACGCGTTTTGCGAGCTTCGTAAGAATCGACAAGAGGTCGCGCTGCTCTTTACCCGAGAGCTCATCGAGCGCAGTGCGAAGCATCTCCATCGGCTCAACGCTAACCTCACGCGCGAGCGCCTCGCCCTTCTTCGTGAGACGGATGAGCACCACGCGGCGATCTTCGGTGGAACGCAAACGATCAACGAGCCCTTCGCGCTCCATCCGATCGATGATGCCCGTAACCGTACTGTTCTGCGCGCGGATGCGCTCGGAGAGTTCGCTCAGCGAGAGATCACCAATTTGTTCAAGTATCTTGACGACAGTCAGCTGCGGTCCCGTGAGGCTGGCACGACGCGCGACCTCTTTCGTGATGCGACGACTCTCGGTGTAAAGATAGATAATCGCTTCGAGGATCGAATCGACTTCGGCTTTGACTTCGGGCGATAGAGGCTCTCTCTGCGACGGCTTCAGCAATGGGCACCTGGCGAGATGTTTCGCGTGCGGAATATCTACACGGAAAGTAATTTCGTCAATGATGTTCACGCTGACGCGTAACCGCGCAGGTGGCCTTTTGAATGAGCGCTGCGCTTCGCGGGGATGTGCTGCGCACGGCTATTTGGGGGCCGAAACCGCATGGTTTCGCCCCCAAACCCCCAGCTTCCTTTCACTACGTTGAGATGATTCGTGCATCTGGGCGCTTGACTACCCTGGTGTCCACCTGGATCGCTTCCCTACGCACGCTGAAGCGTGCTCGGTCGCTGGGTTGGGGGTCGGTTGGTGCTGCCTGGGCGGGCTTCAGATGGGAGGGGCGGGGCGGGTCCCTATGCTGAAGC
>JAHFDZ010000300.1 GCA_023248745.1 Myxococcales bacterium
AGGCAAGTACGCCCCATTTCTGTTTGCTCGGCGCCTTCGTCGTTGACGACCAACGCGCACATGCTTGCGGCGCCAAGAAGCTGCTGCGTGCTGCCGTTGCCAAATCTTGCGACCGCAGGTCGAAAGGCGGCCGCCTCTCCACGCGGTTCACGCACCGTGGATAGAAACGGTTCGACGAGCGCGCGTAGCTTTTTGCCCAATTCGCGATGCTCGCCACTTCCTGCGAGAAAGAGGCGCTGCGATTCTCGAACGGCGAGCACATCGAGATTGGCCCACGACATGGGCTCTCCGTCATTGAGTGGAAGCGCTCGTGTCAGCTCGATGGCCTTCTCTTTTGGAACTGCACTCGCGTCAATTTGACTGACCAATGCGGCGGCAAGGGCCAAGTCATCATCGCTGCGTGGATCGGTGTACCAATCGCCGGGAACCGACTGCTGGGGTGCCTTGATGCGATCGTCGCTTGCGAAGCGATAGAGATCGACCGCGAGTCGCTTTGCGCGGGCGGCGAAGTCGGGCTCGCTCTGATACACCTGTGCTGCGAGTGCAAACGCTGCTGCAGACCGTGCTATCAGATTGCGGCCCTTGCCCGCACCGAATCGAAGCACTGGACGTTGCGGATATTCGGCGATGGGCCGAAGCGTGTCGTCTTCTGGTGCGCGATCGGCCACATCGTGGTCGGGCATGCCAGACACTTGGTGGAACTTCTCTTTACCGCCCACCATCCGTTCGAGCCAAGACAGGCCCCATCGCAGTTCTTCGAGCAACGTTGCGCGAACGTTCCCGGCGGTCTCTTGGTCAAGAATCTTGCCATCTCGCGCGGCGAGCAGACCGAGCACGAGCGTGAACGACGTTGTGCCGACGAACTTCACGTAGTCGCCCGCGTCGTGCCAGCCGCCTTCGACGTTTACTTTGGGCTCTTTCCCCGTGAGCTTGTCTTTGAACGTTTCGTCGACAGCAACGCCATCGCCTGAGCCGGTCTTCGAGTCGGCATCGGTGACCGATTGCCATAAATGGCACGCGGCATGTTGCGATTGCGCCAGCGTGGTATTGCCGCAGCGTTGAGTACGCAAAAACTGCACAATCGCTGGGAAAACACGGGCATACGTCCTGTTACTCACTTCGAACGCAAATTCGCGTTGACCCAAACGCAACGTGTATTTCCCGGTTGCGAGTGGCTGAACGCGCAGCGTCGAGAAGCGCAGTGTGCCTTTGCCCGATGTTGTGAACGAGCCTGCGTCGAGGGTGATCGACGCATGCACATCTTCTTTCTTCTCATTGCGAACGGTGAGTGTTCGTCCTGCCAGACTTTCGGATGAAGAGAGCACGAACGAGAACGGGTAGCCCGGCAAGTAACCCAATTGGTTACGAAGAAGTCGAGTATCTCCTGGAATCGGCATCGCCGATGCGGTGGGCTGCACGACGGGAAGACTCGTGTCGATTGGCGCGGGCAACGCGTCGCTCGACGGGCGACACGTTGTGGTCAGCGCGATGAACGCCAATTTGTAAAGTTGCTTAACCACCGTCGCACGGGCCAAAATCAGGGTCGCAATCTTTCTTCGCGGGAGCGGCCGACGGCGCTGCCTTTCCGGATGGATTTGGTTTTGTGGCGCCTGAGCAGTCTCCGAAGTCGGGATCGCAGTCGCCGCTTGGTGCGGGTGGGGCGTCCGGATCTGCGGGTGGATTTTTGGGATCGGTGGGTTCCTTTGGCGCGTCCGATGCAGAAGGACTCGCCCACTTTTTGCGATCTTCAATGGAGCACGGCTTCGGATCGGTTGGGTCGAGTTGAACGCATTCGAGCATCCACGCTGTCTTCGGAGCCTCGCCAAGTTCGGCAGACTTGGCGCGAAGCTCAGCGATGTCCCTCTTGACGGCAACAGTGCTGAACCATGGAACATAGCTCACGATGCCAAGAGCGACGGCGAGCACAGCCAAGAAAGGTAACACGGCACGGTACATTTTCGTGACCGGCTTGTTGAAACGAAAGCTCCCGATAAACAGGTTGAGCCCGAGTGGCGGCAAGCAGAATGCGAGTTCGAGGTTCAAGATGAAGATCATCGCCAAGTGAAATGGCGACATCGCTTCTTCGGGATGTCGCGCACCAAGATCGGAGACGAACGGCAGCATGAGCGGTACGGCGACAAGAATGGCGCTAAAGCCTTCCATCAGCATGCCCAAGATGAGCAGGAAGATGTTCATCACAATGAGGAATTGCCAACGATGCTCGATGCCCAACTTGAGCAACACTTCGAGGATCTTCTTCGGAATCTCTTCGAGCTCAACGTAGTGCATGAGCGCATTGGCCATGCCGAGAATCATGATGATCGCGCCGGCCATCGTCATCGAACTCTTCGCGATTCGCCCGAGGTCTTTCTTGATCGATAGGTCTTTGTAGAGAAAGAACTCGGCCACAAAAACGTAGACCGCAACGAGACCCGCAACCTCGTCGATGCTGGCGAGACCACTCATCAAGCCTTTGACGAGCACAACGGGAATCAAGAGTTCCCACTTGAGGTCCCAAACCGATGCGCCCATCTCTTTGAGATCGAACTTGTCGAAGGGAATTTTTTCGCGGATGCCCACGATGACGGCGAACGCGAACAACATCGCGATCACGAGGGCGCCAGGAATGGCGACCGCTTTGAATGCGAGTGCGAGATCGACGTTCGTGACTAAACAAAACACCATCAGTGGGAGCGAGAACGGAGCGAGTAAACCAACTGAACCACCCGCGGTGACAAGCCCAAGCGAAAAGTTGTCGCTGTACTTTTGCTTTCGAAGCGCCGGGTAGAGAAGGCCGCCGACGGCGATAATGGTCACTCCGGTGCCGCCGGTCAGCAGCGTGAATGCGCCACTTGTGATGATGCAAACAATTGCGAGCCCGCCGGGCAACCACCACCCAACGAGTGCGCGTGCGGCGCGAACCAATCGGTCAGGTGTCTTGGCCTCGGCCAAGAGGTAACCGACGAACGTAAAGAGTGGGATGGTGACCAAAATGGGCGAATCGGCGAAGTGACTATCGAGAACTGGCGCGGCGATCTCGCGAACGTGGCGGCGCGCAGGATCGCTGTGCAAGAGCCACGAGAGTTCTGCAGAGCCGCCCATCACCGCGAACAGCGGAGCGCCGAGAAGTGCGAATGCGGCGACGATCGCGGCAACGATTTTGCCGAAGATTCCGATCGCTGCGACGGTGAGGCCCGCAACGCCGTAGCCGGTCTTTTGAAGGCCGCCGATTTTGGCTGACGCATCGGCGTTCAAGACGTCACCTCGGTAAGTGCGGCATGTTCTGGCTTTGGGTCACCGTGACCTGCATCGGGGTCGACCTTAATGTGACCGCTGATGACTTGGATGATGCGCAGCAAGAAGCGCAGGCCAATCATGACGAGCCCCATCGGGAACAAGAAATCGAAATCGCGAATAAGCATGCCGCGCACGTTGCGGCCTGGAATCACCACGGCGGGTGCGTGCATCCCTGCGTTGTCTTTCGCGAGGAGCGACGCATCCTTGCCCGGGTAACGTTCGGCGAAGCCTCCGCTCTTAATCCAACTATTCCACTCGACGTTGGAGAAGCTCTTGTCGTACGGCTTGCCCGTGATCACGCGCGGCGCCATCTTGAGATCGAGGGAAAGTTGCTTACCTAACGCAAACACGTCCTCGCGCATGCCGTTCTTCACGAACTCCAAGCGTGAGGTAAACGTTGTGTCGCATGTCTTAGTCCCACAGGGTTCAAATGCTTTTGCGTCAAACTTGGTGACGGCGATGTTGTCGATGAAGGCATAGGTTCCGACGAAGCACACAAGCGCTGCTGCTGCCCAACCCATGCACGCGACCGCGGGCTGAGCTTTCTTCGGAATCGAGCGACTGAGGACGTCGATGCTGATGTGTCGCCCCGACGCTGCCGCGAGCGAAGCGCCAACCAGCGCCAGCCATAACGTCAAGCGTGTTACCCATCCGCGCAAGCCGCCGAGAAGCATCAGCACCGATGCGTTTTGCAGCCAGCCCATCATGTTGGCGCTGTACTCGACGCCACGTGTGTTCCACATGCGACCGACAACGATCCATCCCACGAGGCAAAGCGCAACGACAACGGCGCCATGGACAACCTTGGGCGCTCGACCACGCAACGCAAAGTGCGCAACGGTTCCAAGCGCGATACACGACAGCGCGGCTCGCGTCACGGCACCGTGCTCCAACGTTCCGACTGCGCTGAGCCCTTTCAAAAGCACCCACACGAAGATCGCGAGCATCTCGGTCATGATGATCGCGACGAGCAAGCGCTGCTCCATCCGCGTCCACCAAGCGTCGAACTTCTCAAACGGCTGTCCCCAACGGGCCGGCGCACTGGCAGCGTCCGCAGATTGCATTGCCGGAGGGTACAAGGCGCGGAAGGTGGGCAGCAACGTTGCCGCACTTATTGAACGCACAAAACGAAACCGCTGCGGTTACAATGAACCACAGCGGCTATGCCCAAGTAGGACTTGTGGGACTTGCGTACTCGCCGCGTTACTTGCCGCGGTCGGTTACGACGCGCTGGTAGAGGTCGGCCGAGAATTGATCCTTCAGGCCTGCGCGCGTTTGCTGAAAGAGAGTGTTCCACTGGCTCTTTTCGTCATCGCTCGCGTCATGGCTGCCGGTGGTTGCGCCACCTGCGGTGCCCTTGCTCTCGTCGTTTTTGACCTTCTCTTCGCAACGCTTCGTGATCACTTTGAACGCGCCCGCATCTTCGTTGCGGATGGTCCCCGTGAGCTTTTCGCCGCGCTTTTTGGCGAGATCGAGAATCATCGTTTTGTATTCACCGGGGAGGCCGTCGAGTTTGCTCTTGGAAAACACGATGCCACCGATTGAGAAGTATGGCGTCACGCCCTTCAGGACGTAGCGAACCTTGCTCGACCAACCGAGTTGCAGCGCTGCGTAGGGTGGCGTCGTGAGAACGGTAATCGACTTGCCAAGCTTGCCGCTGATTTCGTTAATGGTGACGGCCGTGCCCGAGGCACCTGCGGTCTCAAGCAGCTTGGGCCCAATCAAGTCGCCCGAAATGTAGGAAAGACCCTTGTCTTTCAGGTTGGCGGGGCGCCAAAGCTCGTCGTCCCACTTGTCGCTCGTGCCCATGATCTTCGCCGCGCCTACATCACCGACGCCTGCGAGGACGAAGCCCGCGCCGTCGAACTTGCCTTCGAAGTACCCACGCTCGTTGTTGCGAACGGTGTCGAGCTCGGCCCAGTTTGAGAAAAGGCCTGGAAGGTTGAAGATGAGCATGTCTTTGACGATGTCGCTCAGGCCGACTGATGTCATTGCCGCGCCGTCGAGCGTGCCGCTCTTCATGTCGCTGACCATCGCCTTCTCGTCGCGACCGCCGCCGTTCCACGTCCACTCGATGTCGACCTTGCAGTCAGACTTGCGGCGCACTTGCTTCGCAAACTTGACGAATTGGGTCGCCCAGCGCGACCCCTTGGGCGCCATCGTTCGCATTTTGACGAAATGATCGGCTTTGACACCCTCACACTTCGCAATGTCGTCGGAATCCTCTTCAGCGTCGGGTTTAGCCCAAGCAGACGATGAGGTGAGTCCGGCAGAAACAGCCAAAGTGGCTGCGAAAACTAACTTACGCATGATACCTGCTCCTTCGCAGAGAAACGCTCGTGAGTTGTGACTCAAAGTTGAGTGGGCGCAACACGTACATGTTGGACGCCAGCTGAGCCGAAACGATTCATAGCTGGTTACGCAAACTTTAGTGGTCTTTGCCGCGCATGCTGCAGTTGTCGGCCTTCCAGCGTGGATTGGCCCATCGAACCGCGCGCCGCTTGGTCACCGTATTGGTGAGACGTTGCTCAGGGTCGGGATCTTCGGCTTCGAGCACGTCTTTGAGAAGCGCGTCGTAAGGTGCTTCTTGTACCAACGCGCAGTAGTAACGCGTTGCGTAACCGAACTTGGCGGCGAGGGTTTTGCCGCCTGTCGACTTGATCGCTTCTTCAAAAAGTATCTTTGCTTGATCCATTTTGCCGAGCATCGGCGAGCTTGCGTAATACGACGCGATCGCGATGGTCGCCGTATGGTGATTGTAGTCGGGGTCAAGCGCTCGGCTTCGCTCGAGGAGTGTGGTTGCGACGTAAATCATCGACATAACGTCGTTGTCGTCGCGGTAGAGGCCCGTCTTGGCGAGCCAGGCGTAGCCGGTCCAAAAGAGGATGCCGGCGTCATCCTTGTCTGCGAAGTTTTTCTCGAGCCAATCTTTGAGTTTCTTTTCGTCGCTCTTGACGTCTTCGAACCCGTCGGCTTGATGCGCCATGAGCTCAAGTCCATAGAAAATGGCGCGATCGTACGCGTTCTTCGCGCGTTTCTTATGGTACTCGGCGAGCGCGTCTTTGCCGCCCTCGACCGCGGCTTCGTATTCCTCTTCGACGAACGCGAAGCCGTAACCCGCCCAGCCTCTCGCGAGCATGAAGAGGGCGTCCTTGTTCTTAGGACCAAGCCTGTGCATGCCTTCAAGTTGGGCAAGGCCTCCCGAAGCAGCGGCGCGCGCCAATTCGTAGTCGGCGATCGTATCGAGCGCTGGAGAGGCTTTGCGTGTCGCCTCAATTTGGCCGTTGAGAAGCATCGCCTTGATGCAGCCCGTAGAGCTGAGCGACAAGGCAGCGGCAAGAACGAGGGCAGGTTTGCGCATGGTTTTTCCGGTTGTACGAGGGTGGGTGCGAAAGTCAACGCGTAGAACGAACAAGTGCGTGCCGCAGGCTTGCGGCTACCTTCCGAGATTGCACGCTGCCGTCACACGCACCGAAACGTCACTGTCTGCGATCACT
>JAHFDZ010000056.1:0-22264 GCA_023248745.1 Myxococcales bacterium
ACGCACGGAAGTTTTCCTTTGGTGGCCTAAGGCCGACAATTACCGGCTCGGCTTTTCGAAATGGCATTTGTAACCTCCCAGAATCCACTCGACAAGCCCGCGCCCGTTTGGATGGTGCGGCTCGCAGCGCTGCAGGTGGGGCGACCGTGGATGATCGTCTCCATTGTGTTGTTCTTGGCCGCGATTGGAGCCGCCCTTGCGACCCGGCTCGAGTTGAAAACGCGTTTCGATCAGATGCTCCCCGATCATCAGCCCTCGGTGGTTGAACTTCGGCGCGTGCTGGCGCGCGTGCGTGCGGCGTCGAAGATCTACATCGTCGTCGAAGGCGCCGATAGCAAGGACTTGCGCGCGTTCGGCGATCGGCTCGCGCCAGCGCTGACCACCATCGGAGTGCCTTACGTTGAAAGTGCGGACGACGGACTCTTTGCGCCGCGCGCCTTCCTCGAACCGCGTGCAGGACTCTTCCTTTCGTTGCCCGAACTCACCAAATTGCGCGATGACGTCGACGCGCGTTGGGACTGGGAAGTGGCCAAGCAAGGCGGCGAACTGGAGCCCGGCGACGACGAACCTCCGCCGCTTAGCGCGGAAGAACTCAGAAAACGCTTTTCGGCTCATAGGCCCAAAGACTCTGACGCGTTTCCCGACGGGTACTACCAATCCAAAGACCGCAAAACGCTCGTCGTTCTTGTCCATACCCGCATCGGAAGTGGCGACCTCGGGACGTCGCGCGAGGCGCTCGCGAAGGTAAAGGCCAAGGTTGCCGAAGTGCAGAAAGGGCAGAACCCGAACATCAAGGTGTCCTACGCCGGCGACCTCGTCACGGGCCTCGCCGAGTATGGCGCCATGGTGGACGACCTTGTGGACGTTGGCGTCGTTGGCGTGTCGATGGTGCTGTTAGTCGTCTTTCTTTACTTCATGCGCCTTCGCGCTCTTGTGACCATGGGCATCACCATCAGCGTCGGCATTGCCTGGACGTTCGGCTTCACGAAGCTCACCGTCGGCCATCTCAATATCGCGACCGGATTTCTCTTCAGCATCATCGCGGGCAACGGACTCAACTTCGGCGTGATCTACATGGCGCGCTACTTCGAAGAGCGGCGCAACAACCATGGCATCGAAACATCGGTGCTCAACGCTCACCGTACGACTGTCGGCGCAACACTTGCTGCCACCATCAGCAACTGCGCAGCTTATGGATCACTCGCTGTGACAGATTTTCGCGGCTTTCGTCACTTCGCGATCATCGGCGTTGCCGGCATGATCGCCTGTTGGATTGCAACATACGCTGTATCGCCGGCACTCCTGGTCATCATCGAACGCGTGCGGCCCTTCAAGGGCAACGACTCAACGTGGTTGGGCAGAGCGCGGCTTTACGGTCTTCCGTACGCGGGTTGGATTGGTCCCCTTGTGCGCGTGGCAACAAAGCCCCTTGCCGTGGTCTCGGTAATGGCAACCGTGGCCGGTGTTGGCTTTGCTTACCACTACGTGAAAACCGATCCGCTCGAGTACAACATGCGCAAGCTCCAAAACGACCTCAAGGCGAGCGGCGAGATGTACCGAGCAAGCTCCCTCGCCAACCAAATTCTCGGCGCGCGGATCGACGGCTCGATGGTTCTGCTCGCTGACCGTGCCGATCAAGTGCCGGATTTGAAGAAGGTGCTTGAAGCGCGTCGCGACGCCGCAAAGCCCGACGAAAAACCATTTGAGGCCGTCTATTCGATCATCGACTTCGTCGCGCGCGACCAGGACAAAAAGATCCCGATCCTCAACGCGCTCTCGCAAAAACTGCGACGTGCCAAAGAACAAGGGTTCATCAAAGACACGGAATGGGAAGAAGCATCTCGCATGCTTCCACCTGCCGACCTCAAGGCGTACACAATCGCCGACCTCCCCGAAGATCTCGCGCGGCCGTTCACTGAGCGCGACGGAACACGGGGTCGCCTTGTGCTCGTCGAGCAAACCGCAGGCAAGAACGATGACGATCTTCGCTACCTCTTGCGATGGGCCGATGCTCTAAGGGAAACGAAGTTGACCAATGGCGAAATCGTGCGCGGCTCGGGCCGGCCCGTCATCTTCGCCGACATGTTGAGTGCGATTATCGGCGACATGCCCAAAGCGATCGGCCTCGCACTGGGCCTCACCATCACCGCTGTGCTCATCGTGTTTCGCCGCAAGAACGCTGGGCTCGTTATTTTCGCACTCGCGATGGGTGTCGCGTGGCTTGCAATCTTCAGTGACCGCTTCGGGTTGAAGCTCAACTTTTTCAACTTCCTCGCATTGCCCATCACGTTCGGTATTGGCGTCGACTACGCCGTAAACTTGATGCAGCGCTACGTAACAGACAGCGAACGCAGCATCCTCGCATCCGTCAACACAACCGGCGGAGCCATCGTCTTGTGCAGCCTCACCACCATCGTGGGCTACCTCGCACTCATTCGATCGGTGAATCAAGCCATTCGCAGTCTCGGAATCCTTGCGGTGTCGGGCGAGATCACTTGCCTCGCTGCGGCGATGATCGGATTGCCGGCAATTTTGTTGTGGCGTGAGCGGCGCAGGCACAAGGCGGTTCACGGTAAACAAAATTGACTATCGAAGTTCACACAAGACGCGCAAGCGATTCTGGTGGCGCGAACGTCGCCTGCGCGCCCAGAAGACCCAGCTTCACGATCTGATCCCAATACGCGCGACCCTTCTCAACGGCCCAACCGGTTGCTCCAGGAAGGCGCAGACGCGCACGCTCTGCTCGCACAACGGCGCGCTTCACAACCGGCAGCGCATATCGAAAACGCGTGTTCTCGATCCCAAGCTGCGTCGCGATCGTTTCGCCGAGGAGATGGTGAGACAGCGCGCGATTGAACGGCATCATGCGCTCCGCTCTTTTTTTCTCGACTTCGGTGCGTGCACCATTGACCCCTGCAGACACCAACGCAGCGGTTAGCGCGCGCGCGTCATCATCGGGTTCTCCTTCGGTCGCTTCGATGACATCGCGCAGCCGCCACGCATCGCGTTCGCAGCCCACGAGTAAGTCAGGAAAGACACCCATCAAGTAAGTTGAGTACTTCCACAGCTGCAAATAAGCATCGATCTCGTCGTGACTCAGAATGAAACCGAGCGAGCGCACGCCGTCGACCACCTCGAGAGAAAAGAGCAGCGCCGTCGCAGCCATGTCGTGCTGATTGATGGGCAGGCCCCATGCATCAGATTTCCACTTTGGCGATCGCAAGAGCATACGGCGCACCTTGGCGTGCATCAGCCGAACCTTCAGCGTGATCTGATAGCCCTCGCCAAACCGATGAAGCGAACCTGGCGTGCACGTGGTGGCCACAAACTTTGACGTCTCGATCAGTCGACGAACGGTGTCTTGCTGCAAACGGCCTGAAAACACGAGCGGCTTGTTCCCACCCGGCGAAACGTAACCCAGCACGATGGAGCGAAATGCAAGAACGAGTCCGCCAAGCATGTGCGTTCGAAACAAGAGCGCACCGCCCCGATCGATTGCGCCAAAGTCCGCCCAGGACGGCACCTCTTCGACCGCCTCAAAAAAGCGAACGAAGGCAGCCGGCGCCTCTGGAACGCGACCGACCCCAATCGATGCTGCGCGTTCGAAGAGTGCAAAACCGCTCGCACCCATCCTTTCGACCTCGGTGGCGACGTCGTCAGCAAGCGGATCCGAAACGTCAAGATACTTGCCCAGCGTGAGTACACGCTCACCGTATGTTGAAACTGCACTGGCGACGTTACGAAATCGGGATGGAAACGCCGAATGCTCGCTCATGCGAGTTTGGTCTTCCCCATTGCAAGCACTTCGCGAAATTCTGGCAATGTCAGCGGTACGACGGAAAGGCGACTCTTCTTGAGGAGAACCATCCCCTCGAGCTTGGGATTGGCTCTCATGTCAGAAAGCGTAACGGGCGTCGCGAATCGCTGTGAGGGCGCGATATCGACCACACTCCAGTCTTCGTCCGACGTCGGATCGGGGCGATGCTCCCCCACGACTTTTGCGATGCCAACGACCTCCTTGCCTTCGCCCGAGTGATAGAAGAGCAGCAAATCTCCGCTTTTCATGGCCCGGAGGTTGTTGCGCGCCTCGAAGTTGCGCACACCATCCCATTGGGTCCGCTTGTCTTTTTCGAGCTGCGCGAACGGGTACTTGAAGGGTTCGCTCTTGAGAAGCCAGTGCGCCATAGCCCCTTACGATAAACCCTTGTTGCCGCGACCCCAAGTGTGGCCCCTCTTCGACGATGCTTCCCCGTGCAGATCGGTTCGAGTAGACGTGTGGCCGTGAGGTTCGGTCGCGTTATCGCACTTGGTGTCTTGCCCGTTGTCGGTGCGTGCGCGGCTGCCAACACGCCCGCACAGGTCATTCCACCTGCGGATGTCGACGCGGCAGTAATCGATGCAACGTCGATTGAGCCGGCCATGGACGCAGCGGCCGACGCGCAAAATGACGCAAGTCAAGTTGCGAATCCGCAAAGCCCGCCTCCGAAAGCGAACGTTGTGCCTCCCGCGCTCGAAGAGATTCAGTACGCGTGCGGTTTGCTCCTCTCGTGCGGATCGCTTGCGTTGCCGCCCAGCGTCTTTCCCACCGACTTCGGCGAATGTGTTCGCACGCTCGGCAACGATCTCTCATCGGCCGCCGCCATCAATTACTCGCTCTCCATTCGGGAGTGCGCGCTCGGTTCTTCTTCGTGCAGCAAGCTTAGCGCCTGCTTGCTTCGCGGCGTGAAGGGCAGCGCGTGCAAGGGCCGCGCAACGGGCGACAAAGTCGTCGGCCTCTGTGACGTGTCCGGTCAAGCGGTGACTTGCTATCGCGAGCGCGTTCTTCTCGTGCGCGACTGCCCGCGTGGTGGCGAAGAGTGCGCCGTTCGCCAAGGCGACGCCACGTGCACGTTCGGAACGTGCTCAGAACAAGAAACCGTACCTCACTGCACACCCTCGCAAACGCGGCTCGTCCGTTGCGACCACGGCAAACTCATCGGCGTGGACTGCGGACTCTTTGGCCTTGCGTGTGCCGAAACGACGAAGGGTGCAGCCTGCACCACCAAAGCCACATGCGAAGGCAGCGCGCGGCGCTGCGACAATGGAACGGCCGTCGTTTGTCGCGACGGTCACGAAGTGCGTGTGGATTGCGCCGCAGCCAATCTCGATTGCGAGCCAAGCTCACCCCACGCGGAGCGCGTGGGCGAATGTTTCGTGCACCCTGCAGGCAATAGCTGCGACAGCAGCGGCAAGACGACCTGCGACGGCAGCACGATCAGCGCTTGCATCCGAGGCAAGAAGACAACGTTTGCCTGCAAAGCGATCAATATGTCTCGTTGCGAACATTCGGGAAGCGGGATTCGGTGCGCGCTGTGACGGCTCGGTTAGCTCACAACGTGGGTTCACTAAAATAGAGGAGTTTCATGCGCAAGCTTATGACGGGTGCGGTGCTCGCCGCTGCGATGGCGACGTCGACGATCGCGAAAGCGGACGCGCTCACCGACGAATTCGCCGGCAGCTTCAAACTTGAGACTTGGTTGACGAACCTGCCCGACATTACGGGCGTCCGATTTCTACCCGACGGGCGCTCGTTCGTTCTCG
This sequence comes from Myxococcales bacterium, assembly GCA_023248745.1. GTDB lineage: Bacteria > Myxococcota_A > Polyangia > Polyangiales > Polyangiaceae > JAHFDX01. Next base: position 5,581 of record JAHFDZ010000056.1, read on the forward strand.
GCAAGGCCGGCTCGCTCACGCTCGTGAAGAATGATGGCACAACCGTCGAGGCGTTTCGATTTTCGGTCGATACCGAAAGCGAAAAAGGTCTGTTGGGCGTGGCGATCCAACCGGACTTCGCCTCAAGCAATCGCATTGTCGTTTATTGGTCGCGTTCCGACAGCAGTGGCGGCTCCGATCAAAAACGCCACCGCGTTTCGAGCTTCGAGCTCAAAGGCGACACGCTCGACCCCGCGTCAGAACACATCCTGCTCGACAACCTCGAAGGTCCGGCCAACCACGACGGCGGTGCGCTCTCTTTTGGCCCTGACGGCTACCTCTACATCGGCACCGGCGACTGTGGATGCAACGAAACGATTCCGGCGCTTCCGACATTGCACCAAAACCGGCGCGCAACGGCGTGGAACAGCCTGAACGGCAAAGTGTTGCGCATCAAGGTCGACGGCACCATCCCCAGCGACAATCCGTACGTGGGTCTAGCAGGGCCGGTGTACGGCATCACCACGCCCTACACATGCGGCCACGCCGACAGCATGTCGTCCGTGAACGTGCCGCCGAGTCCCGAAATCTACGCGCTCGGTTTTCGCAATGCATTTCGCATTTGGGCCGATCCCGTGTCGAACAACATTTGGGTCGGCGACGTCGGCGAGATCGGGTGGGAAGAGGTCAACGTCATCACACCCGCACTGAAAGGACGCCACTTTGGCTGGCCATTTATCGAGGGCCCGCTCAAAGAGGGAGGTGCAACGCCAAGCATCTGCGACACGCTGCAGCCCAAACCAGGCGAATGCGTGGCGCCCGCATACACGTGCGCGCACGGTGGTGACACAACCGTCAACGGCGTTACTTATGATGGAGCCTGCCAATCGATCACGGGCGGCGTGATCGTGGATGCGTGCCAGTTCCCCGATGGGTTCCGCGGCCGTTACTACTTCGCCGACAACGTGAAGGGCACGATTTACAGCCTCAACGTCAAGGGCGATCGATCGGGCGTCGACCCCAAAAGCCGTCAGCTCGTCGCGCGACTCGACAGCGGAGGCTACCCCGTCGAGCTCACAGAAGGACCCGATGGATCGCTCTACGTTGCGATCTACGGCTACGGCGCGCCCTCACGCATCGTGCGACTCGTGCCCACGACACCCAATACATGCCCCGCGGGCACGGCCGACGCAGGACCCACCATTCCCCCAACCGTCGACGCAGGAGGGCATGACTTTTCGGACAACGACGGCCGACGCGGGTGCTCGTGCACCACAGCAACGAGCACACAACCCGGCAACGTCCCCCTCGCAGCAGGCCTCGCGCTCCTCGGCGCCTTCATCGCACGGAAGCGGAAGAATTGGTTTCGCGTTAGAGGCTGATGCATCCTCACTTCGTGAACGCTCGAAGGCTCCGCACCACCCTAGTCGCCACCCTCCTCGCCGCCTGCGCACCCGACCCCGTGCGAAGCCCGCAACCCAGCGCGTCGTCATCCCAAGCTCCCCTCGCTCTCCCCGACGCCGCGCCCGAAACAACCGCCGTCGCTGACACTTCCGCCGACGCTCTCGCTGTCGCTCTCCCATACGCTGATGCTGACGCTCCCGCCGACGCCAGCGCTCCCGCTGAAGCTGTCGCTCCCGCCGACGCTCCCCCAGCCTCTCCCTCCTCCGCCTGCAACACCCAAGATCCCCAAGAATTCCTCATCCGCAAGACTTGGTACTTCAATCCCAAACTAAAAAAGGACGAGCAAAAACGCCGTTCTGAACTTCACACCGAAGCCATCCGCTATCGGACTGAGCACTATGGCTACTTCCCCGGGTTCGGAAAGCCCGAATGGAACGCGCACTCTCCTTCGTATTATGCGGAAAATACTAAGTTTTTCGGCCTCGTCGTCAAAATGAACAAGTCGGTGATTCCGGTTCTTCACTGCGTCGAAGAAGAGATTCGCGCGACGTGCGGCGCGACGCCTTATAAGCCAGTAGCGGTAGGAGGTATTCGCACCAAAAACACTTATCGCGGCGGCGAAGCGTCGAATCACCTTTACGGGATTGCGATCGACATCGACCCTGCGCTCAACCCCTGTTGCGGATGCGTGCCGCCTTGGAACAACGCACCCCAATGTCATCGTCCATCCAAGTCGCCATTCGATCGCATGAAGATGCCCGAATGCTGGGTACACGCGTTTACCAAATATGGATTTTACTGGCTTGGATACGACCCGATGAACGACACGATGCACTTCGAGTTCTTCGGTGATCCGGACAAAATTGTGAAGAAGTGAGGCGCCCAGACTGAGGCCCGATGACAACCGTTCTCGGCATCGGCCTCGAGTAGTGCCTCATTCGTCAGCTTCCGCGGTATCGCTTGGTGAGGCACTCTTTGAAGCGCGCTTTGCGTCCGTCGCGGGTTCTTTCGTCACTTCTTTGGTGATGGCATTGGGCTTGCTCAGCACCTTCTCGGGATCGCCTAAGAATTCGAAGTGCATCGTGTCTTCCATCGGGTCGTGTCCGAGCCAGTAGAAGCCATGATTCTCGAATGTATCGACCCACGAGGGCGGAAGCGCGGTGCGATTGAAAACGGAGCCTTTGCGGCGGCAGAGTCGATGCTTGTTCCAATCGCCCACGCAGCCGCAGCAGGTGTTGCGATCCGAGTCGATGTCGATTGCAATCCCGTAAACGTGATTGGAGACTTCACCACCGTGATAGGTATTGTGGAATCGCAATCCACCGATGCCGCCTATTTTATATTCTTTGTCTTTGCCACTTTCGCGAAGTGCCTTTTCGACGCACTTCAAAGCAGGCACGACCTTCTGGTGCATAATGATGGCGTGGCCGAAAAACGTGGTCTTTCGTGAATAGTGACCCGGCGCATGCGGATTCATTGACGACTTTCCAAAGCCGCGGAAGTAGCCATATTGCTCAGTGCGATAGGTGACCGCTTTTTGAAATAGCTCGCGGCCCTTGAGAATTTCGTCTGCTGACGCGCGTTTGAACCAGTTGGTGCGAATCAAAAAATCTTGCGGCCGCTGGGTGAGGCACGAGAGCTTATCGAGCTCGAATTCGAGCTCGCGCGTTTCGTGAGCGGGCGACACATGATTGAACTTGGGTACCGTCGGGCGGTGAGATGGGCCGTGCGTCGACTTCGACGAGCGCGTCGACTCAGGCTTGCCTGCGCGCGCGTGAGCCACGGATGCGCAACCCAAAGAAGCGCAACAAAGAAGGCCTAAATAGCCGACCAACAAGAAGGGCTCTTTCCTCACGGCAGCCCGACTGTACCATCGCCGCCGCGATGCGCTACCTACGGCTGGTTCTTCCAATTTGTGCCTGTATGGGTGCCATTTTGAGCTCGTGCGCGCCTCCGCGCTATGCCGCGGGAGAATCGTGGATAAGTGCGGGCCCGATGGTTGGCAATACCTCGACAAGCACGGCGACCGTCTGGGCGCGCGGCATGGCGGAGACTGACATTGCCGTTCGCTACGCAACCGATCCGTCAATGAAGGACGCCAAGGAGAGCGCCGCCGAAGGCGCAAAAAAGGCAAGCGACTTGACGGTGCGCATTTCGCTGACCGATTTGAAGCCCGACACGCGCTACTTCTACGAACTCACTTCCAGAGGTGCGGTGTCTTCGCGTCACTCGTTCAAGACCGCCCCCGCAAGTAGCGCCAAGTTCCGTGTCGCATTTGGCTCGTGCGCGGGCTTTGCCAGTCAAGTCGTCTTTCGAGCGATCCGTGAAACGAAGCCAGACTTGCTCCTCATGTTGGGCGACAACCACTACGCCAACGCGAACGAACTCGACGCAATTCGCTCGCACTACCAAAAGAGTCGCGTTGACCCCGACTTCGCAACGGTTATCGCAGAAACGCCCACGTGGGCGATCTGGGACGACCACGATTTTTTGGGAAACGATGTTGACGGTCGAGCGCCAGGCAAAGAGCACGCGCTGCAAGCATTTCGCGAATACTGGGCGAACGCCAGCACACCGAACCTGCAGCAGCGAGGCATTTGGTATCAATTTTCATGGGGCAACGTCGAGTTCTTCATGCTCGACGATCGCTACTGGCGAAACGTTGTGAAAGGCTCAATGCTGGGCCCTACGCAAAGACGATGGCTATGGGACAGCCTGAAACGATCGACCGCGATGTTCAAAGTGATCGCGTCCGGTAGCGTTTGGAATTCTCAAAAACACGACGACTCGTGGAACGAATTTGCCGAGGAACGACGCGCGCTCTTCGAGCACATTGCGCGCAATAAGATCGCCGGTGTTGTGCTCATGAGCGGCGACATCCACCATGGCGAAGTCTGGCGTATGAAAACCGAAGTGCCCTACCCGCTGTACGAGTTCGTTTCGTCGCCGCTTTCGATGCGCCCCTCCGATTGCGCAGGCGACGCCACCGAACGTCTCGGATGCTACGGAGGCGGAAACATGTTCTCAACGCTCGACTTCGACACGAGCACGAGTCCCGCCACCGTGCACTCCGAGATGCACGACGAGAGCGGCAAACTGATCTTCTCGCATAACATTTCAGTCGACGAAATCGGCGGCCCCACAAAAGCCGATCCGCCCTCCACTGGCGACACCTACGAAGACTAGCCGTTCCTGATCCCCTCGCCCACTCTCGAATATCGATCACCCTCGGCGAGCTTCGAGGACGCATTCAAGTCATCGTCAATTTTATTGACCACACCGCGTGAACCCCAAGGCGGGGCGATTACGTACTTGTCTGACGGAACAGGCTTTGTCACTGCAAGCGAAGCGGCAATTCCTCACCCACTTCATCTTGCAAGGTGCTCCTTCGATTAGCGCGGAGGCGGTTCGGGTGGTCCGCTTTGTGCGGGTGGTGGAGGCGTTGGCACCGGACTCGTCTCGGAAATAAAGTTCGCGGCCCACTGCGCAAAGTGATTGGACGTCGTGAGATCTTGGAACGGCAAGAAGAACGGTTTGTAACTTCCATCGACCCCCGCAAGCACCTTGGCAGGATCAACGGCGAACATCCAAAGCTGCTGACTGCCGGCACTGTTGCGCAAACCTTCACGCCGCCGCGAGGAGACGGTCACCCAGAACAGCTTGCCGCCGTTGTGATTGCTCACATAGGGCGTCGACCTCGCGAACGTGTCGTGAAGGGCAGTTACTTGACCATCCATGATGCTCGGCGCAGCCGCGTTTGCAAGCTTCACCGCCGTCGCGTTCGCAACCGGTTTTGTGGCCCACGTAGCCGAGGACGGGTCGTCTTCACCGTCGCAGTCTGTGCTGTTGTTGTCGCCGCCGGGGCAATTCGATTCCGAAAAGAGCATCACGTTCGACTCCGGTGAAAAGTCCGGATTGAATCGATTCTTGCCCGATGCCTGAGGTACGACAACTTCCACTGCGCCCCATCCGGTGGCCGCTTTGGTGATCATCGACACGCCGCACTTCTTGGGCCTTTGTGCGTTGGTGCTATGAATTCCGGCGGCAGAAAATGCGATCATGTTCCCGTCCGGTGACCAAGCCACATGGCTGGGCTCCACGGCGAGCGATACCGTTTCGGTAGAGATGCGGTCACCGGTTGCGCCGTCAAACATCCACAATTTGTTTCGATCACCGGACTTCAATGATTGGTCGTTGTCGTTTCCGTAGACACCTACAAATCGATCGCCGCTCGGATTGAATGCGGCAAATTGAACGCGGTTATTTGGATCTTCTTTCTTTGCGAAAAACTTCGCGTCGGACTTTGCCAGGCTCAAGTCGGGGACGAGCACCTGAGCGCCTTGCCCGGTCGTGAAAGAACCCATGCCGTCAGAATTGGTCGACGCGACCATCCGCTTGCCGTCGCGGGAGAGTGCGTGGCAGCCAATGCACGCATTGATGCCGTCTTTACCCTTTTGCAAAAAGACCTCGGGCGCCTTGTTCAAGCCGAACTCGGTGCGCATGATCTTGCCGTCGTTGGCGCCTGAGCGATCGGCCCACCAGTAATAGAGCGCACCACGCACATCGGATTCGGCAAATTGTATCTCGATCAGCTCACTTTCGAAGCGCTGCGTATCCGGCGCGCTCGTGCCGTTCACGCTGACCTTTACGGTGCCCCGACCACGATTCGATTGGGCAAGGTAATCAAAGGCAGTCTGGTCCAGTGACGCAACGCACCCGCCATCCACTCGCGTCGACACTGCACAATGCAAACGTTGCTTCAGCGTGAGGCTCGCACTTTGATAGGTGACCTCAAACAGGTCGCTCGTCTCGCCTGGCTTGAAATGTAACTCAAATTGACCCAAATTGGGCGGCAGCATTGCGCCGCTGCTTGGATACACGATGACGGGTTTGCGGCTGCCGGTGGTTCCCGCCGATCGCGTGAACATCGCGTCAGCGTTGGCTGGAACGCCTGCCCCAGGCGCGAGCGACGCGGTGAGGCGCACCGACAAAGTCGCATCGGCCTCGAGAATGACGCCGTTGCCATTCGAAATGCGACCACGCACGGTTGCGTCGCCACCACGGAGCGACGTGTTCGGCGAGAACACAGGACCGTTGGCCGCAAACGTGCCGAGTAGCGGATTGACCGCCAAGTAGAAGACGCTTTGCGCCGTCACATCGGTCTCGGTCTGACTGCCGTTGGCCTTTGCGAATGCCTTGAACGTCGTCGTCGGCTGCGTCGTCAATGTACTTGACAAATCGAGGGTCACCGTCGGCGGATCGAGACGATAGTCGCTCAGCGACACGCTGGTTCCTCCCTCCGCACTGCTGCCATCGCCCGTTCCGCCAAGAGAGGCGTCCGATCGCATCACCGAAGCGTCGTCGACGCTTGCGGCGGGTGGCTGGTCGCCCACAAACCCACTGCCGGCCTCACGGTCGCCACACGCGACACCAAGAATCGCCGCCCCAGTCAAAGTCGAACTTAGAAGTATGAACGCTCGCATGTACCTCTGCCGAACGGAGGGCCCCTTTTTCCCTAAAGTCTCGCCCCGGTCTCTCGCACGCCAACGCGCCAAAACCGCGGAGGAAATGCCGCCTGGAATTGTCGCTAGACCCACAAGCGTTGACAGCCGGCCATGATGGCTGGAAAGGTCGGCACCATGCGTGCTTGGAGCGCTCTGTGTTTGATCGGGGGTCTTTGCGCAGGGTGCAGCAAAGGCAGCGGCCAAGCCACGGATGCCGATGTTTCAGCCTCCGCCGACGCTGGCGTTGCATCGCTCCCAACCCCTGCTCCTGGCACACCCAATCGCATCGCACCCCTCATCGCGCGCCTCGACATCTTCGAGAAGGCCGATTCGAGCTCGCGCAATATTGGCTATTTGCGACTCGGCCAGTCGATGGCGCGGACCGACAAACCCGTTGGTGGCGATAGCCGATGTGCGCAAGGCTATTACGGTATTTCGCCAAACGGATTTGTGTGTGCGAATCCCGAACAGTCAACGACGGATCTCGACCATCCCGTTCTCAAGGCACTCTCCGTCAAGCCCGACTTATCGAAGCCAATGCCGTACCTTTACGGCTTCGTTAGGCGAGATGCGGCCTTATGGCATTTGATTCCCAACAAGCGAGAAATGGATAAGTGGGAATACGCGTACGACGGCCATCTGAAGGAATACGCAAAGAACCACACCAAGTGGAACAAGCCGGACCGCGGCGATCCCAACGCCGTCCCGCTCGATGAGCATGGCAACGCCAAGTCACTTCCCAAAGAGATGCCCGTTCCGCCTGAGGTCAATGAAGACCAACTATTTCCGGCGTATGGCGGCAAGCACGAAACGCCTTGGTGGCTATCAGACGAGGTGTGGAAGCGCGCAGCGCAACGTCGCAAGATCCCCAACGTGTCGACCTACAAAGGTGGCGACGCGGCTTTTTACGGAAGGGCGTATCGCCACGCCGGACTCGCGGTCATTGGCAGCTTTCCGACAGGTCCCAAATCAGCAAGTCGAAAGTTCGTCGTGACGCTCGACGGGCGCCTCATTGGCGAAGACAAAATTAAGCCTCACTATGCCTCGAGCTTTCACGGCGTCGTCATCGACGACAAGACCGAATTCCCGTTCGCAATCGTCCGCAGACGAGAAGCGGTTCGCTACGACGCCGAAGGCGACAAGCAAAAGGGGGCCTTGCCCTATCGCGAAATCGTGCCCCTCACCGGCAAGAAGTCGCCGCAGAAGGCCAAAATGTTTTGGCAAACGAAAACCGGCTACTGGGTCAAAGAAGACGACGTCGGCGTCATTACCAACTCGCCTCCACCGCCAACCAAGTTCGACTACAAGAAGGTCAAGTGGATTGACATTGGCATCGCGTACCAAACGCTCACCGCATACGAGGGCGAAAAACCGGTCTACGCCACGCTCATCTCAAGCGGGCGCGACGGCGACGGCGATCCCTACACGACGCACTCCACCGTGCGCGGTGAGTTTCCCATCAAGTGGAAGCACATCACAGCGACGATGGACAACGACGACCCAGAAAATCGCTTCGAGCTGCGTGACGTACCTTGGGTCCAATACTTCGAAGCAAACTTCGCGCTGCACGGCGCGTACTGGCACGACGACTTCGGCCGCATGCGCAGCCACGGTTGCGTGAACATGGCGCCCATCGACGCGCGACGTCTCTTCTTCTGGACCGATCCACCGCTACCCGACGCGTGGCACGCCGTCCGAAGCGGAACGCCGCTCGGCGAGGGAACTTGGGTGCGGGTGCGAAGGTAGCGAGGACGCGCTCGGGGCCGCAACCGGCAACAAGGTTGACGGTTACTTTCGATCCGCTACGCAACGAAATCCAACACCGTGACTTCGCAACGTTGGCGGCGCCGCGAAGCGAAATGAGGGCCGCACCCAATCAACGTATGCCGCGTTCCAAGCACCACCGCGCATGACACGCCGCTCGCCTTCGGCGCCGCCTTTGGGGTTCGTCACTTCGTCCTTCGTGTACGGCGCGTGCCAGTCCGAAGTCCACTCGAACACGTTGCCCACAACGTCCTCGACGCCATAACGCGATTTGCCATTTGGGAACGAACCGACGGGAGCCGTGGTCGAGAAACCGTCGTCCGTTTTGTACATGGCGCCGTCGAGCTTCGCTTTCGATTGCTTGCCCCATAGTAAACACTCTGAACCACATGCGTTGAGCCAACCGGGCCCCGGCAGTTCGTCGCCCCAGGGGTACGTTCGACCATCAGGGCCACGCGCAGCGAATTCCCACTCAGCTTCTGTCGGAAGGCGTTTGCCTTGTTCGTGGCAAAATTTGTCGGCGAGGTCCCAGTCAACGCAGTTGACTGGATGGTCTGCGCGTCCAGACGGATCGCGCATGTTGCAGACAGGATCGTAGGTCGCGCGTTCGTCTTTGCTGATCGACGGCCAGTCGTTCTCGATGGGTGCACGCTTGCAACCGCCGGTGTCGCTGCACGCCTTGTAGTCACGAACCGTCACCTCGAAGCGATCGATGCAGTAGGGCGCAAGCGTGACTTGATGCGCGGGCTTCTCGTTGTCGAAGGCGTCGTTGCCCATGAAAAAACGAGCGCCCGGAATAGGTAACATACCTTGCGCACATTCGGCGACCCTCGCAGGCGTCGCTGGAGCACTCGCGCTCGCAGATGACACGGTGCTTGCGACGGTCCGCGGCGGATCGCTCGGTGCTGCGTTTTTGCCGCCCGAAACATTTGCGATACCGGCCGCGCCCAAGGCCGCAACGACCGCGAGAAGGGCAATGCGCCCATAGCTCTTCGAGAGGTCTGCACCGCCCGCGGAAGGGACACTTGCCACAAGGGCAGCGGGCACCGCGGACGTCGGAAGGGCTGAAGCGGCGGCCGTAAGGCGCTCCCAGAAGATGCGTGCACTCTGCAAGCGTTTGGTCGGATCAGGTTCGAGCGCTTGCGCGAAAACGGCTTCAATTTCGTCGGTAACAATGGCGCCGCGCGAACGTGGCGTCGGTCGATCGTTCGGATTCTGCGCGCTCACCGCAAGCTGCACAAAAGTTTCGCCCGAGAGTGCAGGCTTGCCTGAGACGAGCTCGGTTGCGATCAGTGCGAGCGCAAACACATCGGTCCAAGGACCCGTGGCTCCCATCGAGCGAGAGAATTGCTCAGGAGACCCGTAAGCCGGCGTGAAGGACGTGAGTTCGCCCGTGGTCCTTCGGAACCCAGTGAGCTCGCTCGCTTCACTAACGACCTTCGCAATCCCGAAGTCAAGTAGCTTGACTGTACAGACTCCACGCGCATCCCCGATGACGAAGATGTTCTCGGGCTTGATGTCGCGATGAACGATGCCGCGCTCGTGCGCGATCGCCAACGCTTCGCCCACCGGCGCAAGTAGTTCCAGCACTTTACGAATTGAGCGTGCGGGCAACCCTTCTGCTTGCTCACGCACCATCACTTCTTCGAGCGACTCGCCGTCGAGCCACTCGAGCACCGTGTAGGGAAGTTCGTCGCCACCGGGCGTTGTCAGCATGCCCGTATCGCGCGCTTGCACGATCGCCGAAGAGCGCGCCGACAAGTCGGCCATCAAGGCGCCTTCGCGCACAAACTCCTCAACGAACCTTGCGCGATCGACAAGCGGAAGATCCCGCAGGGCGCGAAACACTTTGATGGCGACTGGGCGCTGCCAAATGAGGTGCTGAGCGCGGTAGACGATGGCGAAGCCACCTTCGCCAACGACGCGTTCGATACGGTAGCGTTCGTCGACCACCGTGCCCGTGAGCTTAAGGACGTCGAGTTCCACGGTCTCCGTACGAGTGAGAAGGTGAGATGGTGCGCCTCACACGCAACAAATATCCCGCATGAGCCCAAAAGTGTCGCTTTTACGCGTTTGTTGCAGCCCGAGCGGCGTGCATCTACCGGAGTAGCACTCATGCGTTCAGCAAGAAAGTGGACACTCTTTGCCCTGGCGGCATGCAGCACACCCGTGCAAACCGCACCTCCCCCCGTCGGAGACGCTGCGACAAGCGAGGATGCGCTGCCCTTCAGCGTGCCCGCGTGCACAGGGCCGCAGCAGAAATCGAACGATGCTTCATTTTCGCCAGGCCTCACCGTCACCCTTCACGGCGACGATTGCGCGCGCACGTTCACACTGGCCACCACCAACTCTATTCGCGACGGCCGCGTAACCAATCCGAGAACGGTGACAGAGACCGCGCGCTCGCTGCAAAGTGGAAACGCGGCGTTCGACGCGCTCTATGCGCTCGCGCTCACAGAAAGTTCGCTTTTATCGGTCGACACAATCGCCGACGGCGCGTTCAACCATGGGCAAGCCACAAAGTGCCCAAGCGATTCTTCGCTCACGGGTGGATGTTTCGAAACCGGCGAACTTTGGAAATATGTCTGGACGCGTGACATTTCGTACGCAAGCCACCTCGGGCTTGCGTCGCTCGACCCCGCGCGCGCGCGCAACTCGCTTCTCTTCAAACTTTCCAGACGGCGCGATGGCAGCGATCCGCAAATCGTTCAGGACACCGGAAGTGGCGGAAGTTATCCCGTATCCACCGATCGCGTCGTGTGGGCACTCGGCGCTGAAAGTGTCGCCAATGCGCTCTCGGGCTCGGATCGAACCGATTTCGTAAAGCGAGCATACGAAGCTCTCACGCATACGATCGAACACGATCGCATCGTCGCCTTCGACAAAACGCTCGGACTGTATCGTGGCGAAACGTCGTTCCTTGATTGGCGCGAGCAAACGTACCCATCGTGGTTACAAAACGACCCCGCACGCATCGCAGAGAGCTTCGCGCTTTCGACAAACGTACTTCACGCCGAAGCGATGCGCGTCGCGAGCGCGTTCGCTACCGAGCTCGGCGAGACGCACACCGCTTCCGTCCTCGACGGCTTTCGAGTCGAACTCATAGCGCGCATTCGCAACGCGTTCTTCGTACAGTCGCGAGGCCTCTTCGCAACGACGCTACCAAGCCAGAACGACGTAGACCCCACATTGCGCTTCGACCTCCTCGGCAACAGCCTCGCCGTACTTTCGGGCATCGCCGATGAGAGCCAGTCAAAATTGATCACAAAGAGTTACCCACACCTTCCGATGGGCGCGCCCGTGGTGTGGCCACAAGAAGAAGGTGTCGCGAGCTACCACAACCGCGCAATCTGGCCGTTCGCGTCGGCATACTTTGCGAGCGCCGCAAGCCACGCCAAGAACGCATCAGCCTCTCATCGAGCCGCGATTGCCATTGCGCGGGGCGCAGGCGTTGCGCTCTCTCACATGGAAAACTACGAGGCGCTCTCAGGCGCAACGTGGGATGAGTCGAGCAGGGGGCCTGTCGTCAATTCTCCGAGACAGCTGTGGAGCGTGGCGGCATTTGTTCACTTGGTTGACCATGTGCTCTTTGGCATCACCGTAGAAAAGTCTGGTTTGTCATTCGCACCCTTCATTGCAGACGAGACGCGCGCAAAGCTCCTCGGTGGCGCTCATGAGGCCGCGCTCAATTCGTTCCGCTATCAAGATCGCGACATCGCCGTAAAGCTCGTCTTTCCCGAAGCCGCCACCGAAGGCGGCTATTTCGAACTGGCAGAGCTTTGGCACAACGGCAAACCCATCGCGGGCGTAAGAATCAACGCGAGCGACCTCAGAGAGCGCAACCTCGTCGAACTGCGGCTCGTCCATCGCGAATCGGTCGATGGCATCACCGACGTCGCAACAAGCGACTCGCTGCGCGTGTTCGCCCCCAAAACACCGACTCTTGCCGCAACGTCTGCCGGCACGTCGGTGACGCTCAAGTGGGAAGCCGTCAAAGATGCAACGCTCCTCCTTTACCGCGACGGAAAAGAGGTCACGACAAGCCTGGTCTCATCGTCAACTTCCTGGACCGATAGCGCACCGGGAATTTGCTACACCGCTGCGTTCGCTTTTAGCAGCGGCGCCGTATCGCATCGTTCGAGGGCTGCATGTGTGGCCGTGCCCTCACGAACAAGCGTTGCCACATTTTCATTCGTCGGCGGTGCGCGCTCGAGCAACCACGGTCGCGAACACATCGAGGCTTGGGGCGATCCCGGCCACTCGATGGCGCTGGGCGCACTCAGCGTTTCGAGCACCGGCAACTACAATGTCTACTTTCTTTACGGTAACGGCGCAGGCCCCGTTAGCACGGGCATTTCGTGCGCCATCAAGCGACTTCGCATTATCGACAACGCAGGCGGCGACACGCAAACGAGCTACCTCGTCATGCCTCACCTTGGCACGTGGGACGCTTGGGCAAACTCGACCGGCACGCGCGCGACACTCACCGCGGGCCACAGCTATAAAGTAATCGTCGATGGTGACAATTATGCGCAGAACATGTCGGTCTTCAGCCACTTTGCGAGCTACACCGGCGGCGAAGGTGGCAGTGCAACCTTCAACCGCGTCAACTTGTCCGAGCTCGTGGTCGAACGGCGCCCGTAGGCCGCCGACCTAAATCCCACTCAGACGATAGATGAGCCCTTCGCTCACTTCCTTCACAGCGCGCGTCTGACCCGCAAGGATGAAGGTGCCCGCTTTGCTCACGACGAAGTCACTGTACCAACCGTAGTCAAGCCCGGTGATTTCTTTGAGACTCACTCGCGTGAGGTGCTTCTTGCCGTCGGCCGTCCAAACACCAATGCTTCGATAATTCGAATCGAGCACGCAAAGACCCAGCTTGCACATCGAGATGGCGTGGACCCAGCCGAAACCGTCTTCGGGCGAGACTGCGGCGGTCGTGTTCCCAATCCGAAACTTCTCTTTTCCTGCTTTGTCAAATTCAACAACAACGTGCTTGCCGCCATCGCTGAGTGAACCGCCGATGAGAACTGCGTCACCGTTAAACGCAACGGTGTGAATCATCGCAAACGGTCCCGCCTTCTTTTGCGGATCGATGAACGAGGTGTCGCCCTTGCAGCCGGTGGTATCGAAATCGATCTTGCTCATCGCCGAGCCAACGAAGTGGCCGTAGCCCCACTTTCCCGACGCATGCGGAACCAAATAGCCAGACATTCGCGGCGCGCACTTGTAGTCGTAGGTAAAGTCCTTCTTGTACCGGATCGTTCCGAACACGCCGCTTGACGCGTAAAGGTGCCCCTGCTCGTCCGAAGTGAGCCGCGAGGGCTTCACGTGGTCGGCGGGCTTGAGCATCCCCTTGTCACCCACCGCGGTATCGAGGGTGAGCTTGCAGCCCGCACCCTTTTCGATTTTGTACAGCTTGATCACGCCCTCGGTGCCGCCAATCACGGCGATGTGATCACCGATTACGCGCACGGATGAATAGACCCCCATATGGCTTTGGCTCACGGGGTTTCCGTCGCTCAGGGTGCAAAGCTCTGCGCCGACCTTGATCGGTCCGGCAACAAACTCACCGGTTTTGGGAGAGAGCGGCTTGCTCAACGGAAGCGCCGCTGTGTACTTCGCGAGGGCTTCTGCGGCCTCCTCCTCAGCCGTCTTCCGAGGCGCTGCGGCGCTCGAACCGCTCGCGAGCGGCGCACCAGAACCTGAAGCGACGGCGGTGGGAACACCCTTCCCCGCGTCTTCCGACTTGCAGCCGCAAAGAACGAGGTTGCCAAGAATCAAGATTGCGTATCGGCGCATGGCAGACTCCTTGTCGTGTGAACAGCGAGGGTATCCACATATCGGCGAACGTCGCCGAATTTTGATAGTGCATGCCATGATAGTCAATATTCTGAACCACTTTGCGCTTCGCGTCGCAAACGAGTCATGCCCGTTCACATCACGACAATTTTCATTTCATCCTCATTGGATAATTACAACACGACCTTTTGATTGCCTCGAAAAGCCTATGTTCGTGGAATAGAGGATTGGCAAAAAGCGCTAGAGATAGGCAAATAACTACCCGTTCCGACAGGTCATACCTGCGCTCACCACATGCGCGTGCTAGGCACTTACACGCATGAAATGAGGGAGAAAACTTGTCGAAAGCATGACGAATTGAAGTCACTTCGTTTATTGCCATAGTCCAGCGGGTAGCCAAACATCTGATTAGCGCTGAATCCTTGCGAAGGAGGTTGATGTGCGCGTACTTCGAAATACGGCCCTCACAATCGCAGCAATCGCAACCGTAGGCCTCGTCGCTCCGACGCAAAGTTGGGCGACGAAGATCCTTCGCAATCAAGTGACCGATCTTGGCAAAGCGAAACGACCTTTGTCACGCGCAGCGCGGAAGGGCGCAACGCAAAAGGCCTCCCCACTGCGCTTTGATCGCGGTCGAACGGGTGTCGATGCAACCTCTGCGCTTATCGGACTCTTGCCCGAGACGTCGAATGCACAACCCAAGAGTGCATTCGACGTTATTGGCGCAACATCGGCAATTACCGAAAAGCGCTTTTGCCCCGCGCACATGGTGCCTATTGGTCAATCGTATTGCATTGATGCGTACGAGGGCGCGCTTATCCAAATATTGCCCGACGGAAGCGAGCAGTCGTGGTCGCCCTATCAGCAGCTTCGCGAAGGCGTGAAGGCTCGCGCGACCACAGGACCAGGCCTCGTTCCGCAGGGATACATCAGCGGAAAAGAAGCGTCGGCGGCGTGCAAGCTATCGGGTAAACGCCTTTGCAAACCCGAAGAGTGGCAGAAGGCATGTATGGGCCCCCAGCGAACGCTATTTCCTTATGGAGCCGAGCGACAGCCCAATAAGTGCAATGATCACGGCCGCAGCTCGATGCAGTTTTACAACCACGGCTTGACCGATCGGCCCGAAGACTCGTGGAAGTGGGGCGCCAACGGCAACATGCTCGATCCGCGCCTCAACGCGCTCGAAGGCACGCTGGCCAAAACCGGCGAACACCCAGAGTGCACGAACGAGTACGGCGTATTCGACATGGTCGGCAACCTGCACGAGTGGGTGGACGACCCTTGGGGAACGTTCAACGGCGGCTACTACCTCGACACCCACCTCAACGGTGACGGCTGTGCTTATCGAACGACGGCCCACGATATGTCGCACAAAGACTACTCAACCGGCTTTCGATGCTGTGCGGATATGTCAGACGAGTGACCACCAAACGTCTCTAGGTGTGCTTGATGCGTCTCTCGGGTTGATCGACGACCCCGCTGGAGTACATAGCGGGACATGAATCCGCGCTTTCTACTGGCGGCTGCGACCGCGTTCTTGGGCGTTGCACTCGGATCCGCGGCTTGCGGACGCAGCGGTCTCGGCAGTGACGACTTCGTCGGCAACGTCGAGCCGATTAATGCCATCGACGCGGGTAACGACGCGCGCGTCGGCGAAGCGTGCGAAACCGTCAAGGACTGCGTGGGCGCGAAAGCCGGTTGCGAGAACGCGACATGCGAACTGAATCGCTGCAGCTATCGCGCGATCGACGAAGACAACGACGGCTTCCTCCCCACCCGGTGTGGCGGAAACGATTGCGACGACAAAGCGGCCGACGTCAACCCGAAGGCAAAAGAAGTCTGCGGCAACCGTCGCGATGACGACTGCAACAGCAAGACGGACTGTGCCGACTCGGTCTGCGCCGATGCCAAAGAGTGCAAAGACTGCGGCACGAAGGAAATCTGCAACAACGGCAAGGACGACAACTGCGACAACCGCAGTGATTGCGACGATCCCCTGTGTGCGCTCGACGTGGCGTGCAAGTGCAAGACCAAAGAGCGCTGCGACAACGCTGTCGACGACGACTGCAATGGCTTCTCCGATTGCGACGATCCGTCGTGCAAAAACGACGCACAGTGCAAGTGCCGCAACACACCCGAAAATTGCAGCGACGGCAAAGACAACGACTGCGACAACCTCGTTGACTGCGCCGATCCAAATTGCGCAAACGCTTTCGAATGCTCGTGCAATG
>JAHFDZ010000056.1:22274-24488 GCA_023248745.1 Myxococcales bacterium
TCACCTCGCCCGCATGCAAACAGTGCACGACCGAGAACTGCAGCAACGGTGTCGACGACAGCTGCGACGGTCTCATCGACTGCGCCGATCCTTCCTGCCGCTTTGCGACGAACTGCGCGCCGAAGACGGAGCTCTGCAACAACTCGATCGACGACGACCTCAACGGCTTGGTCGATTGCTTTGATCCCGCGTGCAAGAACACCGACTTTTGCAAAGAGCGCAAAGAAGCCTGCGTCACCGCAAAGGCAATTAGCGCGAGCGGCTCGTTCACCGGCAACACAAGCGGCTTCATCAACGTGCAAACGGCAACGTGCGGCGGCAAAGCTGGCGAAGCCGTTTATGCCCTCACGCTCACGTCACCTTCGCGCGTTATTCTCGACACGAAGGGCTCGCAGTTTGACACCGCGCTCTACGTCCGCACGGGCGCATGCAACCAAGGCCAAGAGATTGGCTGCGACGACGACAGCGGCGGCAGCTGGGACTCGAAGCTTGAGTTCACGTTGTTGTATCCAGGCACCTACTTCATCTTCGTCGACGGCTTCACTGTCGATCAAATGGTGGGCCCCGATGAGGGCAAGTACGTCCTCAATGTCGACGTGACGCCAAACCCGAAAGAAATCTGCGGCAACGGCAAAGACGACGACGGCGACCATCTCGCCGACTGCGCCGACAGCGACTGCGCCAAGGAGCCAAAGTGCGCGAACTGCAAGCCAGAGATTGGCGTCAAGGCATGCACCGACGGCGTCGACAACGACTGCGACGGACTCACCGACGGCAAAGACAAAGACTGCAATGCAAGCGCCGCGTACCCCGCCGAAATGTGCAACGGCAAGGACGACAACAGCAACCAGATCGTCGACGAATTCGCGTGTGGTTGCAGCAAATCATCGGACTGCGCCAAGGGCGAAATCTGCTTCACGCACACCGTCTTCGCCTGCAGCCCACCTTGCACACAGTTCGCCGGCGATATCTGTCCGTTCGCCGCCCCAGGTTCTGTGTGTTCGAAGCAAACGGGCGAATGCGAGTACCAGAACTGACCAGCTCGCAACAGTCAACCCAATTGACCGTTACGAACCCGCGGCTGGAGAATTCCTCGTCGCGGTCTGAGAAATCACACGTCTTCTCGCGTTGGACTGCCGCACGATAGATCGATCTAACGAGACTCGAGCGTCTTGCGCAGCTTGCCGCCCCGAAAGACCCACAGCGTATTGGGCTCTGCCCTTATCCACTTCTCATCGCGCGTCAGCGGCTGAGTCGCGATCACGGCAACGCGATCGCTGGGCGTAGTCAGCTTCGCGAAGTCGACTTTCACGTCGTCGTCGCTGAGCGTCGCCGAGGAGAACGGCGCCTCACGCACGATGTGATGCAGGTTCGTCGAACAACGCGCGAACAAGTGTTGGCCGTCGGCCAGCAGAAAATTGAACGTACCGACGCTTCCAATACGACCAGAGATTTTCGCGACGGCATCCCACAATTCGCGGTTGGATGTCGGATACGAAGTGCCGAATCGATTCTGCAAGCCCGCGAGCATCGCGCAGAACGCCCACTCACTGTCGGTGTTGCCAATCGGCGTAAAGCGTCCGGTTTTGAAGCGGCGTACATTTCGGACTGTGCCGTTGTGCGCGAAGACGAAGTGTCGACCGAAGAGTTCGCGCACGAACGGATGGGTATTGACGAGCGAGACCGGCCCCCGCGTGCGCTTGCGAACGTGAGCTATCGCAAGGAGCGTATGCATCGGATGTTCTCGCACGAAGTTGGCAAGCGGAGAGTCGTGCGCGGGTGCAGGCTCAATGAACGTACGCGCCGCCTTGCCTTCGTAGAGCGCCAGACCCCAACCGTCGGCGTGCGGACCTTTGGCTCCACCTCGAAGCGCTAGGCCTGCAAAGGAGAACGTGATGTCAGTCGGTACGTTGCACTCCATCCCGAGGAGTTCACACATGGGCGCACCTCAATGTAGTCGCTCAGCACATCGATGGCCCAGTTCGGTGCTGTCGCAAGCCAGCGCGTGACGCGGTTGATGACAAGCATTCGGCCTTCGGCGCTGGTTGTTTCGCACGTAGCGCACCGACCACGCTGAAATAGTGCGCAGACCTTTACGACGCGCGCGTCGTCAATCGGTCCACGGCGATTGCACCGGCGCTTCCACCGAGGCTCGCGACGCGGGTGACCCTGGCGAGGGCTGTGGCGAGGGCTGGTCGCCTGCGGCCGCCGCGG
>JAHFDZ010000057.1 GCA_023248745.1 Myxococcales bacterium
GGGTTCGAGGTGGGAAACTTCGTGCTCGGCGATCGCACGCTCGATGCTCTTGATGGTGACGGGCACTTGCTCGATGTTGAGCACGCACGATGCTTCGCAAGGCGCAGGACAAATGCGACCGGTGACTTCGGGAAAATTGTTCGTTTCGGCAAGGCGGTCGACGGCTTCGTCGAACTTGCCGCGATAGACGAGGTCGTTCCACTCGGGGATCAAGTTTCCGAGAGGGCAGCCTTGGTGACAAAACGGGATGCCGCAGTCCATGCAACGTGAGGCTTGGGCTTGGAGCTTGTCCTTGGACATAGGCTCGGTGAACTCACGAAAGTGATGCAAGCGCTCGTCGACGGGACGTTCCTTGTCTACGTCGCGATCAACTTTGAGAAAGCCACGTGGGTCACCCATGTCAGGTCGCAGTCTTGCACAGTGGACCACGGAGGTGAATCGATGGAGGGTGGTCGGGGCGGGGAGCGGGATCAGGCGAGGGGAGCACGCGAGAGGATCAGGATCAGGTTGGAGGATCGGGCGGGGTTGTTAGCCAGACGTGGAAGGCACGAGGACCGTTGTCCTGCTTTGCTCGAGTGCCTTCTTGTACTCGGTTGGGACGACTTTGATGAAGCGGGAAGGATCCCAGTTTGCAAGTAGGCGAAGGCCTTTTTCGCTTCGGGTGAGGCGAACGTGCTCTTCGATCAGTCCCTTGACGATTGCCTCATCGCTAGCATCGAGAGCCTCGAGTGCGATCATCTGTGGATTGATCCTTGAAGCGAAGCGCTCGTCTTCGTCGTGAACGTATGCAATGCCGCCACTCATGCCTGCGCCGAAGTTCCGGCCTGTGCGTCCTAAGATGAGCACGGCTCCGCCCGTCATGTACTCGCAACCGTGATCGCCGACGCCCTCGACGACGGCGGTTGCGCCGCTGTTGCGTACGGCAAATCGTTCGCCGCCGCGGCCGGCGAAGAAGGCGCGTCCGCTCGTGGCTCCGTAGAGGACCGTGTTGCCGACAATCACATTTTCGTCCGCCGCAAATGTAACTGCTTGTGGTGGAAATATCGCGAGGATGCCTCCTGACAAGCCTTTGCCGACGTAGTCGTTGGCTTCGCCTTCGAGTGAAATGAGCATGCCGCAGGTGGCGAACGCGCCAAAACTTTGGCCCGCTGTTCCCTTCGTTTCGATCGTAATGCGTCCTTCTGGAAGGCCGTCTTTGCCCCACCGTTTGGCAACCTCGCCTGCGAGCATGGCGCCGAACGCTCTGTCACTGTTACGAATTGCGATCGTCTGAGCCGACGGCTCGCCGTACTTGAGGCTCACGCGTGCGTTCTCGATGAGCGTGCGATCGCTGATCGATTCGAGTGCATGGTTCTGGCGTTCAACGCAGTGTCTCGGGCCGGGAACGTCAACTTGGTGAAGTATCTTCGAGAAGTCGAGCAAACGGGCCTTTTCGTGTTCGATGTCTTTGCGTGGCGCGATGCAATCGACCCGTCCGACCATCTCTTGGAGCGTGCGAAAACCCAAGCACGCCATGATGGCGCGCAGCTCTTCGGCGACGAAGAACAGATAATTGATCACGTGCTCGGGCGTTCCTACGAATCGCGCGCGCAGGACGGGGTCTTGAGTCGCGACGCCGACAGGGCACGTATTGAGGTGGCACTTGCGCATCATGATGCAGCCAGACGCTACGAGTGGTGCGGTCGCGAATCCGAATTCTTCGGCACCAAGAAGCGCGGCAAAGGCAACGTCGCGACCGGTCTTGAGCTGACCATCGACTTGCAAGCGAACGCGTCCGCGTAGACCATTAAGTAACAGCACTTGTTGCGTTTCGGCGAGCCCGAGTTCCCAGGGCGTTCCGGCGTGCTGAACGGACGAAAGCGGCGAGGCGCCGGTGCCGCCGTCGTGGCCTGCAATCGTGATGCCGTCGGCGTGCGCTTTGGCAACTCCGGCAGCGATAGTGCCAACGCCTGATTCGGAAACCAACTTGACGCTCACGTTGGCTTCGGGGTTTACGTTTTTTAGATCGAAGATGAGTTGCGCGAGATCTTCGATCGAATAGATGTCGTGATGCGGCGGAGGCGAAATCAGTGTGACGCCCGGCGTTGAGTGGCGGACGCGCGCGATGACGGCGTCTACCTTTGGTCCAGGAAGTTGACCGCCTTCACCTGGCTTTGCGCCCTGGGCGATCTTGATTTGCAATTCATCCGCGTTGACCAAGTAGTGAGCGGTGACGCCAAAGCGGCCGCTCGCAACTTGCTTGATCGCGCTGCGCCTTAGGTCGCCGTTTGGCTCCGTTGCAAAGCGTGCCTCGTCCTCGCCGCCCTCGCCGGTATTGCTCTTTCCGCCAATGCGATTCATCGCGATTGCGAGCGTTTCGTGGGCCTCTTTGCTGATGCTGCCGAAGCTCATCGCGCCGGTGCAAAAGCGCTTCACGATGTCTTTGGCGGGCTCGACTTCGTCAAGAGGAATGACGTTCGAACTTTCGGCAAAATCCCAAAGACCGCGGATTGTAAAAGCATGAACGCCTTGATCGTTGATGAGCTTTGCGTACTGCGCGTAGCTCGTAGCGTCCTTTAGCCGCACCGCCTTTTGAAGGGCAGAAACGGAGCTTGGACTCCACAGATGCCGCTCACCCGTAGCTCTCCACGCATAGACGCCGCCTACGTTGAGGGCCACGTTGGCGGTGGCGCTCGTTGCAAAAGCTGCGCGATGTCGCATGTGAGACTCTTTGGCGATCTCGGTGAGTCCGATGCCGCCGAGCGGCGACGCGGTGCCGACGAGGTATCGGTCGATGACCGATTTGCCGATGCCTACCGCTTCGAAGATCTGCGCGCCGTGGTAGCTCGACAGCGTGGAGATGCCCATTTTGGAGAGCACCTTCATGAGGCCTTTGTTCAGTGCCTTGACGTAATTTTTTTGCGCGTGCTGGACATCAACGTCAATCTCGCGTGTTGCCACGAGCCCCTGGACCGATTCGAACGCCAAGTACGGATTGACGGCGCCTGCGCCGAACCCAATGAGCAACGCGATGTCGGCAACTTCGCGCGCTTCGCCTGTTTCAATGATGAGGCCCGTTCGAACGCGCTTGCCCGCGCGAATGAGTGCGTGATGCACGCAGCCAACGGCAAGGAGCGATGGGATGGGTGCGTATGTGGCGTCGACTCCGCGGTCGCTTACGATGATGATGCTGTGACCTTCGTCGACAGCGCGCTCGGCCGCTTGCGCAAGGTCTTCGAGGGCCCGTTCGAGCGCCTTGCCCTCGTTGCGCGCAGCCGCGTCGAAAAGTGCAGGCAACGTGACCGTTCGAAAGTCGGGAAGAGCGTTTTTCTTCAGGCGCGCAACGTCGGTGTTGCTCAAAATTGGATGCGGTAGCTCGAGCAGCCTCGCTTGCTTTGGCGATTCGGTAAGCAAGTTGCCTTCACCGCCAACGCATGACACGAGCGACATGACGAGGTCTTCACGAATCGGGTCGATGGGCGGATTCGTCACTTGCGCAAACTGCTGCTTGAAGTAGCGAAAAAGTAACTGTGGACGATCGCTTAGAACAGCGAGCGGAATGTCGGTGCCCATGCTGCCGGTAGGCTCTTCTCCCTTTTGCGCCATTGGCGCGAGAAGGACCTGCAGATCTTCGCGGCTGTAGCCGAACACGTGCTGTAGCCGCTGACGCTCGTCGTGACTCATTGAGTAGAGCGCGGGAACGTCAGGTAGTTGTGAGAGCTCGAGTTTGTTGTCTGCGACCCATTCTGCATAAGGCTGTCGGCTCGCCACTTGAAGCTTCACTTCTTCGTCGGTGACGAGGCGGCCCTTCGTCACGTCGACGAGGAACATTTTGCCCGGCTGCAGACGACCCTTTTCGAGAATGTCTTCGGGCTCGAAGTCAAGGACGCCGAGTTCGCTCGCAACGCAAACGTAACCGCTTTTGGTCACAATGTATTTCGCGGGCCTGAGCCCGTTGCGATCGAGCGTTGCGCCGATCCATTGACCGTCGGTGAAGAGCAACGCGGCGGGTCCGTCCCAAGGTTCGATGAGGCCAGCGTGGTACTCGTAGAACGCGCGCTTTTCGTCGGGCATGTCTGCTTGCGTCGCCCATGCCTCGGGGACAAGCATCATCATCACGTGCGGCAAAGAACGACCTCCCGCGACGAGAAAGTCAACCACGTTGTCTAACGACGCGGAGTCACTGCCGCCGGCTCGAATGATCGGCTTGAAGTCGCCTAGGTGTTCGCGAAACGCCTCACTTTCGAGCATGGCTTCGCGGGCGCTCATCCAGTTGGTGTTGCCGCGAAGCGTATTGATCTCGCCGTTGTGGGCGATCTTTCGGTAAGGGTGAGCGCGTTCCCAAGTTGGAAATGTGTTCGTCGAGAAGCGCGAGTGCACCAGCGCAAGCTGACTCTTGAAGTCGTCTGCGCGAAGGTCGGAGTAGAACTCGCTCAGCTTCTCCGGCAGTGCGAGACCTTTGTAGATGATCGTGCGCGACGAAAGCGACGACACGTAAAAATCGCTATGACCGAATGCCTCGGCGATGCGTCTGCCTGCGCGTTTGCGAATCGTGAAGAGCACGCGTTCAAACACGGGCGCCGGGCACATGCGTCCGATGAACACTTGCATCATCAAAGGCATTGACTGCTGTGCGACGGGGCCAACCGCGCTCGGCTCGCTTGGAACGAACCTCCAGCCGATAACCTTTTGGTTATGGTATCGAATCGTCTCCTCGATGAGGCGCATTTGCTCGTTGCGCTTCTGAGGGTCACGCGCAAGAAAGAGCTGCCCCACGCCGTAGTCACCGGCAAGAGGAAGGTCGATGCCGACCTTTGCGAGCACGCGCTCAAAGTATGCGTGTGGCACCTGCGTGAGGATGCCCGCGCCGTCGCCCGAGAGTGGATCGCTGCCTGCCGCGCCTCGGTGTGCGAGCCGCGTGAGGATCTCGAGACCCTTTTTGACAATGTCGTGTGAGGCCGGCCGTTTGAGCTGCACGACAAAGCCGAGGCCACATGCGTCGTGTTCGTGCCTGGGGTCGTAGAGGCCTTGCGGCTCCGGCATCGCCATCGCCCGCTAGTGTGCGGCAAGTAACGCGGCGCGCCAATTGATTCTCGCGCTCGCAGCGCGCCTGAACCACATTGACCCACGCGCATCATTACGAAGGAATGACAATGTGTTTGGACGCCCGATCCGTACCTTCGGCAGTCAAGGAGGTTGATCATGCCCGACGGAGCGGCTACGGAACCCATCGTTCGCACTGCGCGCGAGAGCACCTTCGAATCGCGCCCCAAATTGCGCGGTGTACTTCACCAGTGGGCGGCGGCTACTTCGCTCGGTGCGGGTGCAGTTCTGGTGACCGTCGCCTCCAACGGTCGTTCGATGGTCGCGGCAGCTATCTATTCGTTCAGTCTGATCGTTCTCTTTTCTGTGAGCGCGACGTATCACCGCATCAAGTGGGCGCCGCGTGCTCGGGCATGGATGCGAAGGCTCGACCACTCGGCGATCTTCGTGCTCATCGCGGGCACGTACACGCCGGTCGCACTCGTGGCGCTCGATGCGAGTATTGGTACGCGCGTGCTCACGATCGTTTGGATCGGCGCGACGCTCGGCATCTTGAAGGCACTCTTCTGGTCACGTGGACCCAAGGCGCTGATGACCGGGTTGTGCATCGCGCTCGGATGGAGCGTGTCACCGTACTTTGGCGAGATGGGGCGCGCGCTCAGTTCGACCGGCCTCTGGTTGTTGCTCGGAGGGGGCCTCGCGTACATGATCGGCGGCATCGCCTACGCGACGAGGCAGCCGAATTTTAAGCCCGGGATTTTTGGCTACCACGAATTGTTCCACGCCTTGACTATTGTCGGCGCGGTGATGCACTTTGCGTTGGTGTTGCGGATCGTGCGGTAACATACGGGGCATGCTTTTCGAACTTGTCCTTGCGTGCGGCCAGCCCATTGTTCAATCGCTTGACGATGTGCAAGCGCTGTTAGCTACGGCGAAAGACGTCAACCTTGTTGATCAATCGGCGGCCTTCGGTGCTCGGGCCGAGGGGCTTGGGTTCGCGTTTGCTGCGGGGTATCCGTTGGCGGTGAGGCGGCTTACCGGCGATGCGCGACCGATGGCGCTGGCCGTTACCGAAGCGCGCGGCAATCGCCCAGTCGATATCGAGACAACAATGCGGCGCGACGTCAATGGCATTGCCACAATCACGGGCGAGAAAACGTTTGTGACGCTCGCTGATCGCGCCGAGAGTTGTCTTGTATTGGTGCGCGACGGTGATGCTCCATCGTCGTCCGATGGGAAGGTCGCACTTCGGTTGGTGCTCGCCCCACTGCGCGAGACGAGCGTGTCGATTGCGATGATGCCTCCTTTGCCCATTGCGAGCGAGGTTGCGCATGGGCAAGTAACCTTTACGAACGCTCGCGTGTTGAAGCTCTTCGACGGTGATGGGTGGAACGACTACGGCCGGCCGTTTCGCACGATCGAAGACGTCGCGGTGATGTCGGCGTCACTCGGAATGGTATTTCGGATCACGCGCGAAAATGCGGCCGAGCTTGCGATGCGCGCGTTTGCGCTTCTTGTGACGCTGCGAGAAGTTGAGCGCCTCGGCTTTCAAGATGCATCGGCTCATGTGGTGCTTACGGGTGCGCTTGCGATGGCTTCGTCGCTCTTTGCCGAAGTGTCGGAGCGGGCACCCGAAGGGGTGCGTGCGAAGTTTCAGAGTGACTTGCCACTGCTGTCGATCGCGAACAAAGCACGAGCTCTGCGTGCATCGCGCGCCTGGCAAAGTGTGGTCGACTCTTCGATCAATCGCGCTAAGGACGGGTAAGCTGTCGCGCCATGCGCGTCGATTGGTTCACTGCGTTGACAATCGGGTCGACCCTTGTGTCTTGCGGTCCCGCACCGTCGGTGCGCGCTGCCACAACGACGCCTTTGATGCCTTTGATGAAGGAGGCGCCGCCTCGTGGGCCATTGCTCGCGACGGGGCTGAGGAGCAGTTGCCTTCTCCGTGATCCCTGGCATGCAGCGTGTGTCGGGGAGCGTCGTGCGTCGTTCAGTTTCAAAACGCGCGTCGAGAGCTTGGGGCTTAACGAGTATGCTTTTAATGCGCTTTTTGTCGTCGGCACCGTTGACGTGTGGCGCCTCGATCGAGAGCCATACGAGCACTCCACAACGCTTCGCCTAAACGCTGAGCAAGTTAGCAACGGCTTACTCCACACGTGCGCGCTCGGTGGAGGGATCGTGACTTGTTGGGGCTACAACGACGTGGGCCAACTCGGTCGCGAAACGCATGAAGAGCGGGGAGAGGCGATGCCTGTTGCGCTCGAGGGAAACGTTACGGCCCTCGCCGCAGGCGAATTTCACACGTGCGCGCTCTTCGACGATGGGGCGGTTAGGTGTTGGGGAAGCAACCGCGAAGGACAACTGGGCATCCAAGGCGGAAGCGTGCGCGGCGCTGCGCCTGGTGATATGGGGGCTGAGCTGCCAGCCGTCGTGCTTGCTGAACCCGCTATCGCAATCGCGGCGGGCAGAACGCACAGCTGCGCGCTACTTACGAGCAAACGCGTTCAATGTTGGGGCAGCAATCTCCACGGTTCACTTGGCGCGAGCGCAAGCATTGTTGAAGTTGCTCCCACCAGCTTCGTGTCCCTTGGCGCGTCTAAGGTGCGACTGCTTGCCGCAGGCGGGTACCGGACGTGTGCGGCCCTCGAAGACAACACACTCAAGTGTTGGGGGCGTGGCGATTTTGGTGCGCTCGGTCAAGGACACACGCGTTCGATCGGGCTCAGCGCAGCAGAAATGGGCGAGGCACTTCCGGCTGTGCGGCTTGGTCATGGGTCGCCCATCGTCGAGATCTCGATGGCTCAAGATCACACTTGTGTTCTCTTCGAAGGTGGACACGCAAAGTGTTGGGGGCGCAACGACAGCGGTCAATTGGGAATCAACGGAGGCAACCGAGGTGACGAACAAGGTGAGATGGGCGAACACCTCCCCTTTGCAGATTTCGCGGTGGAGCTGCCGAAGTAGACCATGCCGGCAATAGTCAACATCATTGACATCGATGATCCTCGCATCGAGCCTTATCGCAACATTCAAGAACGCGATCTCGTAGGACGACAGTCGCGCTTCATCGCGGAGGGTGCCGTCGTCGTCGAGCATCTGTGCTCGCCACAGTCGTACTTCAAACTCGAATCGCTTTTGCTTGAGGCGCGTCGAGTCGAATCGCTGCGGTCTGCCATCGATCAATTGTCAAGTGGCGTACCTGTCTATGTTCTTGACCAAAAGCATCTGGATGCCGTCGCGGGTTTTCACCTCCATCGAGGCATTCTTGGGATCGGTCTTCGGGGGTCTGCTCGTAGCGCAGAGGCACTGTTAGAAGGATCGAACCTTGTCGTTTGCCTCGAAGGCATCGCGAATCACGACAACATGGGCGGCATCTTTCGAAACGCGGCTGCGTTCGGTGCAGGCGCGGTGCTCTACGACGACACGTGTTGCGATCCGCTTTACCGCAAAGCGATTCGTGTTTCAGTTGGCGGGTCACTCGTCGTTCCTTTTGTGAACGCTGGGTCGACCGACGAGATGATCAACCTTCTTGATGAGTTTCAATTTGTCGCGGTCGCGCTGACGCCGCAGCACGACGCGCAGGATCTTTTTACCTTGGCGAGGGAGCTTGCGGGCAGGCGCGTTGCGTTGCTCCTTGGGTCGGAAGAGCCAGGACTCAGCGTGAGGGCGCTCAGCCGCGCAAGACCCGCGCGCATTGCGATGGCGCCTGGGTTCGATTCTCTTAATGTGGCCGTCGCGAGTGGCATCGCGCTGCACGCCGTTTGTGGGCTCACGCCTCTCACCTGAGGTGAGGTTTGGCCATGTAGCGCAGGGTAGCGCAAGGTCGCGGAGAGGGCGGGAGTCGAACCCGCGGTGGGGTTTCCCCCACGCCCGCTTAGCAAGCGGGTACCATCGGCCACTCGGTCACCTCTCCAATCGCGACGGGCCGAGACCGGCGCGAGGGGTGAAAACTACATGAAATTGCCCTGCGCGCAAGGTCTGCGTGGGCGCGTGGTCCGAGCGGGCGACTCAATTTGGGTGACTTGCTGGTCAACGCCGCGAGCGGCAAAGACCCTTCATGAAGAAAGTCATCGCCACCGCCGCCGCTCTCGCCTGTTTTGCTGTTGGTTGCGGCTTGGGCAAGTGCATCGGCCCCGAGTATTCGGCGCTGCCAGGTGTGCCAGGTGCCCCCATGACACAAATTTTCCTCAGCGCAGCACCGTATATGGGCAGCCTCGTCTACGGGGACCCCGGATATGAGGTCGCCTACTATTCCGAGGCCGCGATTTGGATCATGAACTAAGAACAAGTCGCGATGAAGCGAGACGCGTGGTTGAGGATCGCCCTGGCGCTTGCGGTGGTTGCGATCGGAATTGCGGCGTGCACTTCCCTCGCCCCGAAGCCTGGCGCGGTGAGCTGTCCGGCCGAAAAGCAGGCGCTGATCGTCGTCAATACGATCACGCACACGCTTGCGCTCTGCGAAAACGGTCACGCTGCAGGCACGTTCACCGTGCGTCTTGGCAGCAATGGAACGGGCAAGTCGCGCGAAGGCGATGGCAAAACACCGATCGGTCGGTACGGTCTCGCTGAGCCTTGGCCTTCTCAAAATTTTGGCACGTTCGCGCTCGTCGAATATCCCACCGCAGAGCAGCGAAGCCGAGGCTTCACCGGAAGCGCGATCGGCGTTCACGGTCCTCATCGCCTCGAGCGTGTGCTGGGTTCATTCGTCAATACGTTTGACTCAACGGACGGGTGCATCGGCATCGCGACGGACGACGAAATGAAGAGAGTGGTTGATTGGATGGGCCGCCGAGGGGCGACTCAAATTCTCATCGAGTGATGCGCAGTAAATGCACACGCGCGCTGTAAGGTCGTGAAACTCCGCGCGTTGACACGAGATGCGAAACTCCCGTCTCGTCATTGTGATCGCCTTTGCCCTTGGTGGCTGCGGCGGAGGGAATCTCCCAATGTCCGCCCCGACGCCGTATGCGCCTAGCGCTTCCGATGCGCGTCCTGCGCCGCCCATCGATTCCAGCCTTGCGCAGTCCGGTTACCCTACGCGACCAAGCTATCGATCGAGTGACTCTCCACTTCCGCAGCATTACACCGAGGCACAGCCCGCGCCGCGCGCTCCCAGCGAACGACCGGGTCTTGGCACCGAATGGGGAGAAGCGCGCTACTCACGAACGTACGAAACGCAATTTGAACGCGCGAGCCAGAGTCCGCTCTCGGTCTTCAGTCTCAACTATAACGATCGCAACGGCGTTGATCGCTTCACTGGCTATCGCGTTGATGCACGTCAGACCGCCAACTACTCGCTTCGAAGCGGCACGCTGTCTGTTGCGATCGTCCATCAAGACGGAACTCCCTACGACGCCATCCAAAGCGGTGGTCGTCTTGTCGTGATTGGGCGCTCAGGGGACGCCTACACGATTGTGATTCGCAATCACACACCAAGGCGAATCGAAGCCGTTGCAACCGTCGATGGCATCGACGTCATTAGTGGTAAAGATGGTGAACTATCTCATCGAGGGTACATCATCGACTCCTATTCTACGGCCTCAATAGATGGGTTTCGAAAGAGCGAGCATGAGGTTGCTGCGTTTCGCTTTGGCGCAGTCGGCGACTCTTACGCGGCGCGCACCGGTAGAGGCCGCGATGTGGGCGTCATTGGCGTCGCGTTCTTTGCTGAACGTGGATCAACTTGGAATGACGACTACTTACGCGACACGGCGTCTCCGTTTCCTGCCGACTCGCGATTCGCGCAGCCGCCTCCATAGTTCGCAACAAGAACGCTGACGAGGCAGATACCCTCGTCATTCATGCGCCTCTTGCGACGCGAGACGATGGTCACGATCGCGCTCATCGTGGTGTACGCATCGTTCTATTTGTGCCGCGCAAATGTTGATGCCGCGCAGCTGCCGTTTTTGGGCGCGCTTGGCTACGACAAATCGCAGTGGGGCGCGGCGATGGGGTGGGTCATCCTGGGTCACTCCATCGGCAAGGTGAGCATGGGTGCCCTTGGCGATCGCATTGGAGGACGAGCGCTTCTTGCGATGTGCGCGTTTGGATCGGTGCTTCTCAGCTTCAGTATGAGCTTTGCGCCGTCGCTCCTCGTGCTTGCGATGCTCGCGACGTTCAACCGCATCTTTCAAGCAGGAGGTTGGAGCGGCGTCGTGCACATAGCCTCTCGCACGTTTGCACCTCATCAGCGTGGCGCAAAAATGGGTTTGATTTCGATCAGCTACGTCGCAGGCAGTCCGATCGCGCTTCTCGTGTCTGCTCAAGTGCTCAAGCATTCGTCCTCGTGGCGCGGACTTTTTCGCATCAACCCGGCGATGCTCTTTGTCGTTGCCGCGGTTGCATTGCTCGTGCTTCCGAAGGCCAAAGCTTCTGACGACGACATCGCCCTGACCGAAAAGGCCGAAGACCAATCGTATCGCGTCGTGCTTGTCGCGTTGCTCAGAAAGCCCGTTTTCTGGGTTGCGATCGTGTTGTCAACCATGTTGACGTTTGTCCAGACCTGCTTCGTCAGTTGGACCGTAACCTACCTGCAAGAGCTGTCCGTGAAGGCGGGCGAAGGCGCTGCTTTCTCTGCGTCGATCACCAAGAGCGCGATTTTTGGCATTGGCGGCATCGTGGGCGCGCTCGTGGCAGGAAGGCTTAGTGACTCGTTTGGCCCCGGAAAGCGCGCGCCCGTGATGGCGGTGTCTCTCGGCGCACACGTTGTGGCCGTCCTTGTGCTTGCGCATGCGCCGATTCACTCGTCGCTAACTGCCGCGCTGGTGATTGGCGTATGCGGCCTCTTCTTACAGGGGCCCTACACATTGCTTCTTGGCGCCGTTGCGCTCGACTTAGGGGGCAAGCGCGTTTCGTCAACGGCTGTTGGTTTCATCGACGGCGCTGGGTACCTGGCTGGAGCAGCAGCGCCGCCTGTGATCGGTTCACTCGCTCAAGCGCACGGATGGACCGCGGCGTTTGATGTGATCGCGGGCGCCGGCTTGCTCGCGACGATCGCAACCGCGCTATGGGCCATTCGATCGCGATCGTCAACTGCGTGAACCATTATTTTTCGATCGCTTCTGCGCGATAGACCATGTCAGCGACTTTTTTGAATTTGGTGCCAATCGCTTTGCTCTTGAAAACCGAGTGGCGCATCAAGGGCCCGATTGATGCTTCGCGATCGAGCGTCGTCTTCTTGCGCGCGTTGTCGATCCGGTATGCACGTACCGATTTGCCGGTCTCAGGTTCGAACGCCCAGAGCACAAGGTCGAAGAGCTTGTCGCCGTCGGTGTCGTAGAAGACCCACGCTTGGTCGCCGTGGTACAGGTATGCGACTTCTGCATCGAAAGCGCCGCTGTTGACGAGCTGCTCTGCAGTTTGTTTAACGTCACCCTTGGTGTCGTTATCGAGATCGAACATCTTTGCGTTAGTCGTCTTCGATTTTGCTTCGATGACAACCTTTGGGAATCCTTTGACGTCGCGAAACGCGAAGTCTGAGTCAGGAGTCTTCGGATTGGGAAACGAGCCCAAGCCATCGTCAAAAGCGATGGCGCCCATCCTGGAGGCCGCAGCAAGTGCACGAGGCCCCGCAAGCGCGAGTCGCAAGACACGTCGTCCATGATGTTCTGGCGCTGCGGTGAGCGAACCGTCGGCCGCAATGTTCCACGCGCCGAGGGCGACGCTCAAATCGTTCATTCGGGGTGACAATAGCGCGAGGTCCATGCGGTTATCGCCGTTCGTGTCGTAGAGCGCCCAAAGGGACCCGGCTTGTTCGACGAACGCGGCTTCCGCATCGAATCTCTCGCGAGCATCTGTTCCCAGGCTTGCGAGTTCGGCGCCGACTTTCATGTCGCGGGGGCTGTCTTGGTCGCTATCGACCAGGTAACCGCGCGTGAAGTAGCTCTGAATGCCGAGCGTATCGGCGATTCCGTCGCTGTCGCTGTCCATAAGGAGTCCGTTGCGCTGACCGCCCCAATTGAGATCAGGCGGCGTTGCTTTGGCCTTCGCGATGGCCGCCGCCGAAGTAAACGTGCCGACGTCGGAGGGCTTGATGACCTTTGCGATCGCGCCGAGTCGTGCTGCTGACCCGACATCCTTGATCATTGAAACGTCAAAGTCCTTGCTCGATAGCAAGGCGCGGTCTTCGGTGAGTGTTTCATCGGTGCCCACGCGATAGGCGACGTCTGGAACACCGTCGCTGTTCTTGTCGACGAGGAGAACGTCGAGCCGACCGTCAGCATCGGTATCGTAGTAGACGAACGTTTTGTCGCCCTTTGCGAGCACGGCAACCTCAGCGTCGAACGGAGCTTCGGGGTCCTTCTTTCGCTTGGCGGGCGTGTCTTGATCGAGATCGATCAGGAAGCTGAGCGATTCGGTTTTTCCGAACATGCCGAGCTTCTTGGTGATCAACGTATCGGCTGTCCCGTCGAGATCGATGTCTTCGAGGGTCGCGAAGCTTCCTCCTTCGCACCATGGATCGGGTGGCAGTTGCACCGGTTTGTCGCCAACCGATTTGACGAACTCGCGCACTTCCGCGACATGAACGTGAAACGATGTCGTGGCGGCGTCTGCGCGAATGCTCTGGTTGATGCCAAGGAGCTCACCGTCGGCAGATACGAGTGGCCCACCGCTGTCACCATGGGTGATTGGGCAATCGGTTTGCACCTCGAGCCCCTGGTGCAAGTTTGCGATGATCTCTGACAACTTCTTTCGCTGCTCTTCGCATCGCGCCTGACTTGCAGAGGCCTCTGCACCTGTGCCTGCGCTCTCGCAAGAGATGCCTTGCAGCATGCTCATGTCGTGCGATTGCTCTCCGACGCTGGCGACCTGGCAACCCTTGGCAGCCCAAAGGAACCCAATGCCCGCGTGACCCACCGCAAGAACTGCCTCGCCGATATGCGGATCGCGCTCTGCAATCTTGACCGATCGAAGTTTGAGGGGGCGGTCAAGCATTTTGACTAGCGCCAAGTCGCGAACAGGGTCGGCTTTGACGACAACGCCGACGTGTGTCTTGCTCGAGCGCTCCATGCGGCCTGTTGGCGTCATGTGTCCAAGGTCCACATGGAGCTTGAATGAGAAGTCATCTTCCATGCCTGGTTCGACGACGTGGAAGTTTGTAAGCACGAGGCCCTTCTCGGCATCCACGATGACACCCGTGCCCATGCCGTGAGGTGTGCGCAAGAGAACAGTCGCGGGTGCGACGAGTTCGTAAGCGGCCTCGGCGTTTGAGGTTTGGTTCCGCTTCCTCGGAACAGGAATCTCGGCCGAGTCATACTCCTCGTTTGATGCGGATGGATGCGCGTGTTCGCGCTTGCCGATCAGCGCATCGATTTTTTGCTGGGCCAAACATTTGCGTGGCAGGCCGACTTCGACTCGCTCTTTTGGTTTGACCTGATTGGTGGTCGCCATGTTTGGCAGAACTTTGCCGGAAGGGCCGCATGCGACGGCGAGCGCGACGAATACCGACCCAGTGATCAGCGCGTTTCTCATCGGAGTGAGGATACGACCGATCTCCGAAGGGATCTTACGAAGCCAAGCTACTTTCTTGCGGTAACCTCGCGAAATGCCGAGTTTGAGAGTCTCGCATTGGCGCCTTGATCCCAGTGTCACTTTTCTCAATCACGGTTCATTTGGCGCATGCCCGGTGCCAGTTATTGAAGCTCAGCGCGAGTGGCAGTCTGTGCTCGAGCGCAATCCGGTCCGCTTCTTTATGCGTCAATTGGGTCCGCTTCTTGATGAAGCGCGGACGCGTGTGGCCGCGTTTGTGGGGGCGCCGGAGGGGAGCCTCGTGTTTGTGCGAAACGCAACCGAAGGGGCGAACGCATCGCTCAAGAGCATCGTACTTTCGCCGGGTGATGAAGTGGTCACCACGAACCACGACTACAACGCAATTCGTAACATATTAAGTTATATTTGTGATCGCGCAGGCGCAAAACTCGTCGTTGCGGCGTTTCCATTTCCGCTCGCGAGCCAAGACGAGGTGGTCTCTGCGGTTGCCGGTGCACTGACGCCACGCACCCGGCTGCTCGTCCTCGACCATGTCACAAGTCCGACAGGGCTCGTACTTCCGATTGAACCAATCGTCGCCGAAGCGCGAGCTCGCAATATTGTCACGTTCGTTGACGGTGCTCACGCGCCCGGAATGATCCCCCTCGATTTGCGATCGCTCGGCGCCGATTTTTACACGGGCAATCTTCACAAGTGGGTGTGTGCGCCAAAGGGCGCTGCCTTTCTTTACGTTCGCGACGACAGGCGTGAGCAAGTGCTGCCTTCTGTGATCAGTCACGGTTACAATATGGCGCGACCAGAGCGTCGTTACCTCGACAACTTCGAGTGGCAGGGCACGTTCGATCCGTCTGCGTGGCTTTCGGTTCCATGCGCAATCGACACGATGGCTTCGCTACACCCGGATGGGTGGGTCGGTGTTATGCGCGAAAATCGCGCGCTTGCGTTGCGCGCGCGAGATATGCTTGCTGCGGCGCTTGGAATCGAAGTGCCAGCGCCTGACGCGATGATTGGATCGCTTGCAGCGCTGCCGCTACCGGACGGGAAAGTCGGTTCGCTGCCCAATGAGGACGAAGCGCAACTTGCGCTCGCAAACGCGCATCGCATTGAGGTGCCCATTGCGCTTTGGCCCAAGTCGCCTTCTCGCGTGTTGCGCATTAGCGCGCAGCTTTACAACGCCGCCGAAGACTATGAGCGCCTCGCACACGCCTTGGCACAGGTGCTTCACTAACCGTCGATGAGCCGTACGCTCTCGATCGTTTCGTGGTTTGCGTACAATTCATACAGCACGCAGTTACCAATAGGTGGCACGAGCAGTTCTTTGTAAACACTATTGACCAACGCGCGCATGACACCTCCGTGCGCGATGAGGAGGGCGTCGGGTGTGGCATTCGCTGCTTCGAGTACAGCCGCTCTCACGCGGGCGGTGACAACATCGTACGCCTCGGCGCCATCGGGTACAGCGCTGGGATCCTTGCGGTAGCGAGAAAAAACCTCAGGAAATTGAGCGGCGCATTCGGCGTAAGTGAGGCCCTCGAATGCGCCGAAAGATCGCTCGCGAAGACGCGCATCGGGTGCAATCATCGGCAGTCCGAGCTCTTGCGCGATGATTCGCGCGGTTTCATAGGCGCGAGAAAGGGTGCTGCCACCGACCGCCACAGGTACCAAACCGATGCCGCGGATGCGCGTGGCAAGCTCGCTAGCCTGGCCGCGTCCGTGTTCGTTAAGTGGGATGTCGCTCGTCCCCTGCCATCGCTGTGCGAGGTTGTAATCAGTTTCTCCGTGTCGCGCGATAAACAGCCGTTTCATCTGATGGAAAGACAATTACCCTTCTGAAGAGAGCGCATGCGACCGTTCCTTCTTGAAAGTCATTTCTTCTGAATTGAAAGACGTCGAACCACGTCTCACCCTTTGCCGAGGGTTTGACCTCACCTGTCCGGAGGGGACACTGATGAATTTTTCAAAATGGATCATGAGCGGGCTTGTTGTTGTGTCTACCTCTGCCGTTGCCGTTCCTGCTTTTGCGGGTGAGGGCCATGAGGGTGGAACGACGCACGGGTCAAAGAAGCCTGCCGGCCACAAGGCGCCGAAGTTCGATTCGCTCAACGACACCAAGTCCTGCAAGACCACATTCGATCACGTTGGGCCGACCGTGAAGAAGGCGTTCGAAGGAATCAAGAACGGCATCGAGAAAGCGTGCACCAAGGCCGAGAAGCCTTTTGGGAAAGCGCTCTGCAGCATCGTGTCGAAGAACGGCAAGGTCAACCAAGGCGTCAAGAAGGCCATCTCGTCTGGCAAAACAACGCTCGCCAAAGTGGGCATCAAGCCCTTCAGCGCGTACAAGGGCGCGGGCAAGATCGGTCCTCGCTTTGTCGATTTCGAGCACGTCCAAAAGGGCATCCTCGTCGCTCCCGGTGACCGCACGTTTTTGACGGCTCAGCCGCTTCAGGGCGACACGATGACGATTCGCGTTGTCAAGGCTGCCGCAAAGAAGGCCAAGTCGAACAAAGGGCATGGCAAGAAGCCCGCGAAGTCGAAGGCCGCTCCCAAGAAGGCTGCCAAAAAAGGACCTTCGATCGAAGTCAAGGTCTGTGCATTCAGCTCGATGGAAGACAAGAACGGATGCAAATGCGTGAGCAAGACGGTCGATAGCACGCACAAGACAGTCAACTTCCGACTCAAGGGCGTGAAGGGCCAGTTCGTCCAAGTGCTGCTGAATGGCAAAGGCCTTGGTCTCGTCCCATACTCGCTTCGCGTCGGTCCGAAGACCGCTGTTGCCGAAGATGGAGACTCGCCTGAAGCGCAAGCTGAAGCGACCGAAGAGAGCGACAAGATCGAAGCGGGCACGGACGCGGCTCCTGCAGTTGAAGAGCCAGCACCAACCGACGCACCTGCCGAAGCCGTCGCCGCGACTGAAGAAGCTGACGACGATGACGACGATGACGCCACAGCACCAGCCGCTCCGGCACCAGCTGCTGAGCCAGCCGCTGAGCCAGCTGCTGAGACTGTCGAAGAATAATTAGTCAAGTACCCTGATGATATCGACCCGCTTGCGTCCCGAAAACGGATGTGGCGGGTTGTGTCGCTTTTGTGCGCGCATGCTCTTTTAAGACGAAATTCGTCCTTGTGAGATACATTTGGAAGCGATTTTGAAATGGTGTGAATCAGTTCGAGAGACGCTGCGTCTTTCCTCTTGCGACGGGTTAAGAGGCAACGTGCAGCGGCCGTTCTCAAGGAAAATCCGTGGGAGGAATCAGATATGAATCGCTTCGCGAAATGGGTTTCGGTGTGTGTGGTCTCGATCGTCGCGACATCAGTGGCTGGTGAAGCGGCCGCCGCGCCGCCGGCCGGTGGTCGACAAGCGCGTCCCGCGCCTCGCGAAGACGAACGTGGCCCAAAGGGCCGACCAGGGCCGAACAATCACGGCCCGCAACGTGGCCCACAGCGTGGTCCGCAGGGGCGCAATCAGCGTCGCCCGTCAATGCACCGCAAGGTTTTCCGCGCGCCACCAGCGGCGCCCGCCGTTGAGTACATCGGCGAAGTCGTCAAGATGCTTGCCAGAGCTAACCGCAAGGCAAGCGACGAAAAGATGAAGCAAGCGTTGACCGATGTGTGCATCGCAGAGCGCCTTATCCACATCTCGGTCGAAGAGCCACCACCACCGCCCGCGGCCGAGCCTGCTGCAGATGCAGCTGAAGCAGCTCCAAAAGCGAAGCCGGCGCCGCATCGCGGAGTCAACGTTAATGTCAACGTCAATGTCCGCGGTGGGGCACGGCGTGCTGGCCACAAGCGCCCCTCAAAGGGCATGGCCATTTGCCGCAAGGTGAAGGACGACGAGGCAAAGGCAGCATACAAGGCCGCAGTCGACGGCGTCACCGGTCTCACGACGGGCAAGCGAGGCGTCGCCGTCGCGTTTGCTCAACGCTCGTGCGAGCTCGGCAAGTCGCTCGGCGCGGCGATGCGCTGCGACCTTCCTCGCCGCATCGACCCGAAGGTCGTCGCGGACGTTAAGTTGCTGAAGGACAGAGTTGCTACCGGCGAGAAGGAAGTAAAGCCCGTTGAGGCAGCTCCTGCGGAAGTCGCGACCGCGGCTACCGAAGCCGCAGCGGCAACGACCGAAGTTGCGGCGACCGACGCAAAAGAAGAGACAGAAACCAAGGCGGAAGAGACCGTGGTGGCTGCCGAAGACAAGGCCGCCGAGAAGGCCGCTGACCCGCCCGCTGCAACTGACGCACCTGCAACGGATGCCCCAGCGACGGACGCGCCCGCGACGGATGCACCTGCCGAAGAGACCTCGGCGCCAGCACCCGCTGCGCTCCCGGTCTGTGTGCCTTGCACACCAGCACCTGGCACCAGCCAATAACGCAAACGCGGGGTTCACGCCCCGCGCCCTCGGCTGTCAGCAAAAGCGGCGCGCTGGTGGTGCCATCCGACACACCCACCGCGCCCCGCAATCCCCGACAGAAATTCAAGGCGACAGTAGGCTCTCGAGCCAGCTGTCGCCTTCGCGCTTAAACAGTCGACGTTCATGCAAGCGGTCTGTGCCCGACTTCCACAGCTCAACCTCAGTGACGGCAATTTCGAAGCCGCCCCAATAGTCAGGCCGCGGAACTACCTCGCCTTCGAATCGCTTCTCCAACTCGGCGTGCCGAGCGCGAACCTCATCGAGGGAAGCAATCACCGTGCTCTGTCGTGACGCCCAGGATTGCAGTCGGTGCCCGCGTGGTCGGTGCTCGAGAAAGTAGGCGTCTGATTCGCTCGCTGACAAGCGCGATGCCGTGCCGATGAGCCGCGCTTGCCTCGCGAGACTCCCCCAATAGAACGTGGTGGCTACAGCCGCATTATTCTGGATCTCAATCCCTTTTCGGCTTTCGTAATTTGTAAAGAATCTTACCGATTGTTCGCCAACGCCGCGGCAGAGCACGATGCGGCATGAGGGCACACCACCACGCGTCGCCGTTGCGAGGGCCATCGCCGAGGGCTCGGCCTCTCCCGCCTTGGCGGCGTCCTCGATCCAGGCGGCGAGTATGTGGAGCGGGTTCATCATCGAGCGGAGATTAGTGGGTGTGATTGCACTTCACGAGGAGCCAATGCGAAAAAACGCGTATGGACGCCCTTGGGAAGGTTTCGGCGCGGGGTGCGTATGGCTCTGTGTTCACGCCACAAGGGGGTCACAATGTCAGTTCAAGAGTGCTTCTCACACGTCCCGCGCCACATCGCTGGTGAGGTTTCTGCAATCTGCTCGGTGCAGCCGCCGAATGGTGGAGGGGGTTCGCCGCTCATTCGAATTTTGAATTCATTTCTTCCGTTCATTCGATTGAAGGAAACGAACTTTCACTATCTCGCGCTTACTCGCGACGCTCTCGTTCACATCGCCGTTGATCACGATGGCACCGTGTATTCAAAGCGAGAATATCCGCGCGCAGCGATTTCCAATGTTGCCGTGACCGCGCGTGAGCACCAGGTGGGCGTATCGTTTTCACACAATGGTGAGCGCGTTGAGCTTACGTGTCTCGAATATCCATTCGGCGCGTCGGGCCTCAGCGAGACCGACTACGCGGAAGCGAAGCAGCTGACCCACACGATTGTGCGCGCCATCGCGAACTGAATGCTCACTCTTCAGCGGGTGCGGCAATTGGCGGCGCGATCGGTCGACTGTCGCGGATCGATCGGCCGGTGAACCAGCCTTTGACCCCTTCGACTGAGAGATAGAAAATCGGAACGACGATGAGCGACAGCATCGTCGAACTGATGACGCCACCGATGACCGCAATTGCCATTGGCGCGCGAAATTCGCTGCCATCACCGTTGCTTACTGCTGTGGGAAGCATTCCGAGAATCATTGCCGCGCTGGTCATCAAAATGGGCCTTAGGCGCTCGGGGCCAGCCTCGCGAATGGCTTGCAGTGGTGACTCGCCCATTTCGCGGACGCGCACGAGCGCGCGATCGAGAAGCAAGATCGCATTCTTGGTGACGAGGCCCATGAGCAAGATGATGCCAATTGCCGAACCCATTGCGAGGGTCTTGCCAGCCAAGAAGAGCGCGACGATTGCGCCCACGAGCGCGAGCGGAAGCGTCATCATGATGGTTAGTGGATGGATGAAGCTCTCGAACTGCGACGCGAGCACGATGTAGATGAAGATGACCGCAAGAAGAAGCGCGACGCCCATCGACCCGTTTGATTCGTTCATCTGCCTTATCTGCCCATCGAGGTAGTAGGCACCGCCCTTTGGCAATTTGATTTGCTCGAACGCCGCCGTGAGGTCGGGCTCGATCTCACCCAGAGAGCGACCGCGTGGGTATGCCCAAATCACGATCTGACGCTGTCGACCCTCCCGTTCGATGACCGCTGGGCCTTCGGCTTGAGACACCTTTGCAAGGTCGCGCAGAGCAACGCGGCCTTTGGGTGTCCACATGCTCATATCTAAAATAGCACCAACGGAGTTACGATCTTCTTCGCGCATTCGAACGCGAATCGGAATCTCGTCCTTGCCTTCGCGAAATTTGCCTGCCTCCTCGCCGTTCATCGACGCGCGGAGCAAGAGTGCAACTTGAGCAACCGGCATCTGAGCGACGGCTGCCTTCTCGCGATCGACCGCAACGCGAAGCTCTGGTTGGCCCGGCGTGTATTTCATCTGCACGTCGCCTGCGCCGGGAATCTTCTTCAGCGCAAGCTCGAACTCTTTGGCGAGCGGCGCTAGCTCCGTGTAGGTGCTCGCGCGAACTTGAACCATGATCGGCGCTTCGGTTGCGGCACCTTCGACGAATGCTGGATCAGACACTCCAATCTTCGCGTCGGGAATTAGCTTAGCCGCCTCGCGCGCCAGATCTTTCAGCGCAATAATTCCGACGGTGCGTTCTGC
The DNA here is from genome assembly GCA_023248745.1 of Myxococcales bacterium. GTDB lineage: Bacteria > Myxococcota_A > Polyangia > Polyangiales > Polyangiaceae > JAHFDX01. The sequence continues at coordinate 21,372 of JAHFDZ010000057.1, forward strand.
CTTTGGAACCGTGACGACGCGCCAACGCGCTTTGTTCACTTCGCCGTTTGGACCAATTGTAGACAGTAGAGTTACAATTCGCTTGTCGCTCAGCAATTTCTGCTCTGCGAGCGCAGTGAGGCGTGCCGTTTCGGCGAGGGACGTGCCAGCTGGGAGTTCGAGTTCTGCGATGAATTGGCTGCGGTCTTCGGCGTTGACGAATTCGTTGCCCATGAGGCCCATCACAACGAACATCAAGGCGAAGGAACCAAACGCCGCAGCCGCAACTGTTGCGCCGGTGAAAAAGCTGCGCGTGGACCACGTCAACACTGCCCGGTAGACATCGTCAATTGCGTTGAACACGGCCAAAAATGGACGCTTGATGTGACGAAACCGGTCTTGCTCAAAGGGAACGTGGGCCTTTGAAAATCGGCTCGAGAGCATCGGATCGAGCGTGAACGCGACGAAGAGCGAAACGAGAACGGCCGCCGAAATTGTGAGCCCGAATTGACGAAAGAACTGACCGACGATTCCCTTCATGAACGCGACGGGAACGAACACCGCAACGATCGTGAGGGTTGTCGCGAAGACGCTGAGCGCGATTTCTTTCGTGCCCTCTAGCGCGGCGACACGAGGTTCAACACCACGTTCAAGAAATTTGCTGATGTTCTCGCGAACGACGACCGCATCGTCGATGAGCAGTCCGATCGCGAGACTGAGTGCGAGCAGCGTCATCATGTTGAGCGAGAAGCCGAGCACGTACATGATGAAGAAGGTCGTGACGACCGACGTCGGAAGTGCGATGGAGCTGATGAGGGTCGATCGCAAATCGAGCATGAACAGCAGGATCACGAGGATGGCCATCGCACCACCGAAGAAGATCGCGATGTTCACCTCGTGCGTGTTTTCCTTGATAAACTTCGCCTGATCGATGATGAGGTTCGTTTTGTAACCGACCGGGAATGTTTTCTCGAGCGAGGCGAGTTTCGCCTTCGTTGCATCCGAAATCGCCACAGTGTTGGTGCCCGACTGCTTGACCACTTCGAACGTCACCGATGGATTTCCATTGGTGCGAACGAGTGTCCGCTGCTCTTCGAAGCTGTCGTCAACCCGCGCTACGTCCTTTAGGCGCGTTGCCGAGCCGTCCTGCGCGGTCGCGACGATGAGGTTGCGAATTTCTTCAACCGAAGAGAACTCACCAACCGTACGCACCGAGAGTTCGCGCGTTCCTTGATCGAAGTGGCCGGCGGGAACCGTTAGGTTCTGCTGCCTTAGCTGTCCGATGAGCGCGAGCGGATTGAGGTTGAGTGCGTCTGCCTTCGCGAGATCGAGATTGATGTGGATTTCGCGTTCGGCACCGCCGTTAACGTTGACTTGCGCGACACCGTCGAGCTGCTCGAGCGCAGGCTTGATGACGTCTTTTGCAAACTTTTGCGTTTCGGAGAGCGAGCGCCCTGAGCCGAGGATCGTGTAGGTGAGAATCGGCGCTGCGCTGATGTCGATGCGCGTGATAGCAGGCTCTTTGATCTCTTGCGGAAGCTTGTACTTCACTTGCGCAACACGCTCACGCACCTCTGTTGCCGCTTCTTGAATGTTCTTCTCGAGCTTGAAGAGCACGATGACGGTGCTCAAGCTTTCGCGCGAGAGGCTCTTGATACGGTCGATGCCGTTGAGCGAAACAACAGCGTCTTCGACCTGCTTCGTCACAAGCTCTTCGACTTCGCTTGGCGACGCACCTGGATAAGGAACATTCACGACGACGACCGGCATGCTGACGTCCGGAAAGAGATCGGTGCCGAGGTTCGAGTACCCCATGAGTCCAAGCACCATGAGAGCGAGCGTCACCATCACGGTGAAGACGGGTCGCTTGATTGCGATCGCAGACAGGTTCATTTTGCGCTCTTTCGTGTGTTCGAGAGGCTCAGCGCAGTTCGGTTTGCTCGATGACGTCGCCGTTTTTGGCTTCTGGCGAGGGTGAGGTCACGATCGTATCGCGGTCGGAAAGGTTGGCGCTGCGCACGAGCCATGATCCATCTTCGTCTGCCGTAAACGTTGCCCGCACGATGACGACCTTGCCGTTCTCGACTTTGACGAGCTCGTCTTGCGAACCAGGTCGGCGTGCGGTGGCGGGCACGCGAAGCGCAGCAACTTCGGCACTCACTTCGATCGTCGCGCGAACGAAGCCGTATCCAAGAAGCGGTGTGCCCTGATCGTTTTTCACCTCGATTTCGACTGGCGCGCGTCGCGTCATGGGATCGAGCGAAGGCACGAGCGTTGACACCTTGCCAACCACTTCGTGATCGCGATACCGAATCGTTACGCGCTGTCCAACTTTGATGAGCGCGGCATCCTCTTCGGTGACCGATGCCGACAGACGCAAGCGCGAGAGGTCTTCGAGTCGAAAGAGTGCCGTGCCGGGTTGCACAACAGCACCACCGGCGCTTGGCGCTCGGGTCACGATGCCTTCGAAGGGTGCACTCACCGAGTTGAGACCCGCGCCCATGCGTGAGAGCTGCGCATCACCTTTGGCGGCTTCGAGTTGTGCCTTGGCGAGCGCCAACTGCTGACGCGATTGCTCGGCTTGCGCTTCAGGGATCGACTTGGTGGTTGCGAGCGCATCGGCGCGCTTCGCCGCGTCCTCCGCAAGTGCAAGACCGGCCTGCGCCGCACGAACAGATGCATCCTTGATCACCGTGAGCTCACCCGCGCGTTGTCCGTCGAGCACTCCAAGCGAATGACCCGTTTTGACTGACTGACCGGTCACGACGTTTACGCGAACAAGCCTGCCCATGGTTTCGAACCCGATGTCAGCTTCACGCCATGGCTTGAGTGTGCCTGTAAGTTCGACGCGCGGCTTGAGCGCCGCAGGCTTTGGATTCGTAACGACGACTGACGGTTTTTTTGTTGCCGCAGCTTGTGCTGTATCGCGCTCGGCCGAAAGCGAAGCTCGCTTTTTGACCGCTTGCGACCCGCGCCACGCGATCATGGCGAGAAGCGCAAAGGTTGCCGCGGCGACGGCGAACATGGTGAGGCGAATGAGGCCCTTGGATGAACCGCTTTGCGGGGCAGCGGGCGAATGAATCTGG
>JAHFDZ010000058.1 GCA_023248745.1 Myxococcales bacterium
CTCCAGGAGTGTCCGCGTGCAAAAGCGCGAAGATGAGCGTGCAAGCGACGAGCGGAACGACGGCTTTGAGCACCGCGTCCAAAATCGTTAGCGTACGGAACTGTGCTGCCAAACGCGCCAGTGCCGTCCAGAGGAGCCCCCGAAAAAAAGTCTCTTCAAAGATGGCTGCGATGAGTGCGCTCGAGAGAAGCGTGGCCACCAACGGCCCCTCTGTCGTAATGCGCACAATCGGTGCGGCGTGGGCGCGCACCACGGGCGTGCTGTGGCGCTCAAGTTCGAGCGTGAGCGTTGGAAGCGCAACCGCGAGCGCAATCCAAGTGGTGACAACGTGAGATGGGAGCGCGAAAAAGGCAGCCTGTGTCGTTGCGTGTGCGTGTTCGAAGCCGAGCCATTTTCGTGCAGCTCCTCGGAGCAAGATTGCTGCCCCCAGCAGGACGACGACTAGAAATGCGCCTTGTGCGGCAAGGCCGCTATTCGAGGGCGACAGGCCGAGGTCAAAGAACACGTGCGCGAGTCGAGCTATCGGAAAGAACCACGCAGCAAGGCCAAGGGCGGCCGACAATGCCAATCCACGTAAGAGTTCGCCCCGCTTCGTCATGGGATTGTCGAAACGTGGTCTAAGCGCTGTTGCATTCGTACAATCGTAGAGTGAGTGAATTTCCGATGACAGTACGCCGCGTGTCTCTTCCAAAGGACCTCTCTCTCGTGACGAGTGTGGGTGAGGAAGAGACAACGTCGCGGCCGGTCTCCTTGGTTTGGGACGCGGTCGAGGCGCTGTACCGATCGGGCGCGCATCCCGCCATCTCGATTTGTGTGCGTCACAAGGGCCGAGTGGTTCTTCATCGAGCGATAGGTCACGCCCGTGGCAACGAGCCGCAACCACGACCTGGCGAGATCAAAGTTCTCGCTTCGTATGACACCCCCTTTTGTGCGTTTTCGATTTCCAAATCGATCACAGCCATTTTGATTCACTGGCTTGACGAACAGAATTTCCTGCGCCTCGACGATCTTGTTGTCGACTACCTGCCCGAGTTCGGTAGGTTCGGCAAACATCGGATCACGATTCGTCACATCTTGACGCACCGAGCGGGGTTGCCCTCGGTTACAGGTCACAACGATCCCGACCTGCTGCTCTTGCCAGGTCGTATTTTGGAGCTTCTTGCCGAGTCGAAGCCTGCATGGGTTCCAGGAAGACGTCAGGGCTACCATGCGATCACCGGCGGTTTCATTTTGGGCGCCATCGCCGAGCGCGTAACGGGGAAGGATCTTCGCGAGGTCATCCGCGACGCTATTGCCAAACCGCTTGGTTTGCGTTGGTTCAACTACGGCGTTCCAAGACAAGACGTCGATAAGGTCGCCGAGAGTGCGCTCACCGGAATCGCCATGCCGCCCGGCGCGGCTCATCTTGTGAAGCGCGCGCTCGGAGTTTCGTTCGAACGTGCGGTTTCGCTGTCGAACGATCCGCGCTTTTTGGCGACCGTGGTTCCATCTGGCAATGTCGTCACTACAGCGGGCGATTTGGGAACGTTCTTCGAGATGTTGCTGCGCGACGGACAGTTCGAAGGAAAGCGCATCCTCGACCCGAAAACAGTGCATCGCGCACTGGCCGAGAGTGCCTACCTCGAGGCAGACCTTACGCTCATCTTTCCCGTTCGATATGGCCTAGGCCTCATGCTTGGTGCAAAGCACCTCAGCTTGTTCGGCCCAGACACCCCACACGCATTTGGTCACTACGGATTCGTCAACTCAATGGGTTGGGCCGATCCGGATCGCGAACTTTCGGTCGGTTTCTTGACGTCGGGTAAGCCGATCGCACTTGGCTTGCGCGAGCACTTTTTCTTTCTCAAGGCAATGGCGCAAGTGTTCCCGCGCGAGCACCGCAAAAGAGGGTAAGAACATTGAAAGTCTAGCGACTTGACTTTTGCGCTAGCGCCGCCATTTGCTTGTTTCGCAGGGCTCCCGAAGTCAGACCGAAGAAAAAGCGTCGAAACCACCGAGGGAGCGCGGCGCCGATGTAAGTTCCCATGGCCGAGACGATGCCGGGAATCGTGAGGACGATCTTGCGATCAAATGCAGCGATAGATTGCCTTGCGCATTTCTCGGCAGAAATTTCGATGAAACTAGGCGTGTCTTGGCCAAGGAAATTGTCGCCGACATGTGCGACGAATTCAGTTTTCACAGGTCCTGGGCACGTTTGCGTGATCGTTACGCCGGTTCCGCGTAGCTCCATGGCAAGGCCTTCGGTGAGGCCCGTCACATAGTGTTTCGTTGCGCAGTACGTCGAGAAGGCCGGCATGACGACCAAGCCAAACCCAGAACTCACGTTGAGGATGCCACCTTTTCGCTTTGCGATCATGGGGCGCACGAAGTGGTGGGTCAGATGCGTGAGTGCGGTGACGTTGAGCGCGATCATCATGTCGAGCTTCTTCCAATCGGTAAGCTCGAAAAGGGACATGTCGCCGACGCCGGCGTTGTTGATCAATACGTCGACACCGCCATGGCGCTCGTCAACTTCTTTGACCATGCGATCGCGGTCGGTCCCGCTCGTGAGATCGCATTCGAAGACGCTCACTTCGAGATTGCCATGCGTGGCCTTCAGTTTGGTTGCGAGCGCCTCAAGGCGATCGCGACGCCTTGCCACTAAAATCAGAACCTTCGCTCGCGACGCGAGCTGCGTAGCGAGGGCTTCGCCGATTCCAGCCGATGCACCCGTCACCATCACGATGCCGCCGTCGATTGCACTCATCTGCGGGCAGCCTAACACCCAGAACTTGGCTGCCCATTATCTGGCAAGTAGCCTCTCAGTGGGTCGGATATCTGGCGACATTGGCCTACGTCTTCATTTGGGGTAATGCGGCGCGACAATGATCCGTCTCTAAGTGGAGATCGTCTTACGGGGTCGACAACGCGACTTGGCTGACTTGGGGGGTTGATGGCGATAAGAATCGCGCTGGCAATACTTGGGGGACTCACGCTTGCGAGCACCGCCTTCGCTGCGCCTGAGGGCGACAAGGGCGAGGACAAGAGTGAGAGGGTGGCGAGCTTTGGTGCGGCGCCGCTCGCCAAAGGCGAGGCCTGCCCCGCGGACATGGTCGAAGTTGAGGGAGACTATTGCCCGACCGTTGAGCAGGTCTGCACCCAGTTCTTCAAAGGCCAAGAAAAGCGGGACCGCTGCATTGAGTACCGCCCCACCGCGCGTTGCTACGGAAAGCCTGAACGACGCCATTTTTGCATCGACCGTTACGAATTCCCCAACATGCGCGGCCTCAAACCCGTGGTCGGTGTGACTTGGGAAGAGTCGCGCGACTTCTGTGGCGCCATTGGCAAGCGCTTGTGCAAAGACACAGAGTGGACGCTCGCGTGCGAAGGACAGGAACGGTTTCCCTATCCGTATGGCTTCAAGCGCGACTCGCAAGCTTGCAACATCGATCGGCAATACATTATGCCGAACAACGACGCGTACGGTGACCCGAAGCTTCGCGCTGCCGAAATCGCCCGCGTCGATCAGCGAGACAAATCAGGTGCCCGCGAAGCGTGTCGCAGTCCCTTTGGCGTGCAAGACATGACCGGAAATGTGGACGAATGGGTCGTCAACGAGAAGGGAACCCTCAAAGAGATTCCCTACGTCAGCGGTCTCAAGGGTGGCTACTGGGGACCCGTCCGCAATCGATGTCGACCCATGACCACCGACCACAACATGTGGCATTCGGGCTATCAAATCGGTTTCCGTTGCTGCGGCGACGCCGGTCATACCCGCGGACAGCGCCCGCTTATGCAGGCCAAGCAGACCCGCTAGAGCAGACTGTGCTAAGGGCCGCCAGATGCTGGCAGCCGAACATCGCGAGGAGTACAGCGATCTGCTCTCCGAGTTGCGCATGCTGCTCGTCGAGCACTTTGCGGCGACAGAATGGGGGCGGCTGCTCGTGCACACGAAGGGGACATCATCGGGCTTTGTGGTGAGCTCGATCGACGTTGAGGAAATTATTGGCGATGAGGCCCTTGTTGAGCGCGTGTTTCAAGCGTCCGGATTTGCAGAGACGCTCGTTCCACTCGGCAAGCTTGTTGAGGCATTTTCGGCGCTCTGCGATGTCGACCTTGACGTGATGGAGGGCGGCACCTTTGTACGCAACGATCGCAACGACGCGTTCGCGTTTTTGCCCGGGCTCGTGCGCGCCCCCAGTCCCAGTTTTGACCGCGCGCGCGATAGTGTGGAGCAGTGGCGATTTGAAGCGCTGTCGGCGCTCCGTGAAAAATGCAACTTTACTGGTTACGAAACAATGCGTGTCGATCTTGAGCAGGGCAGGGTCGAGTTTTGGAACAAGAACGAACTCGCGCTCGGTCTGCCGGCGGTGCTTGTAGGGACGTTCTCGCGTGCGCCAAGAACATTTGCTTGGGGCGGACAGAACCCGAGTTTGCCTGAAGTCGCGCGAAGTCACTCTGCCAAGTTGGTTGACGAGTTGCTCGATCGCACCGTGTGGGAGCTATCAACGCCTTATTTTGCAACCGATCGCGACACCGCGCGCGCCCTCGCCGCGTATGTTGCGAAGCTTGCAGGGTGCGTGGCGCTCCTCGAGCTCAGTCGGGAGGACGGTGACGCGTACTTTGCCGTTCAGCCTTGAACGACACCGCGCGCGTCACGATTGACTACTTCTTGTTGCACCGCTGAACCCACATTGCGCGCTCCGGAGCGCTTTTTGCGGTTGCGACTTTGCCGCATGCAAACTCGTCGCGCGCGGGCTTCGTCACAACGGGAATTGGTGACGGAGGCGTGCTAGGTGGAGGCGTGTTGGGCGGCGGCGGGAGTGGTTGACCATTAGGCGGCGGGGGCGGTGCAGGCGTACCCGGATTGGTTGCAGGATTGCCACCAACCGCCGGTGGTGTGCCGCCGCCCGTCGCGGCCACTGGGCGAACCTTCTTGCCGTCGTTCAGCGAGGGGATGCCTCCGCCCGACGCCTGGGCGGACTCGCTGCTACCCGCTGGCGATTCGGGTGCCCCGCCAGACGTTGACGTCATCGCGTTGGTTGGGAACTCGATCGACACAGGAGGCTTGCTCTTGCTCTTCATCGCAAAGATGCCCGCGCCAATTGAGACTGCGCCGACAACGGCTGCGACGCCGAAGAGCAAGCCCTTGCCGCCGCCGCCGCTCTTTTGGCGCACAGGTGGTGCGGGTGGTTGCGCGTAGCCAGCACTCGCTTGATAGCCTGCTGGTGCGGGTGGGTAAGCGTCTTGACTTTGTCCAACGTACGCAGGCGGCTGCCCTGCCGGCTGGCCGTAGCCCATGGCGCCGAGCATCCCGGGATCGATCGGCGCGCCCACTTGGGTGCCAGAAGCTTGCCTGACGCTCGGTGTGGGCTCGATTGATGGCATCTTGCCCGAGGGCGCAATGCCCATCGCAAACGCATCGAAAAATTCAGTCACGCTTGCGTAGCGATCGTTCGGATCTTTCGAGAGCGAGCGCATAATCGCGGTGCGCATCTTCGGTGGAATCTGATCGCCGCCTGGCTGGATCTCTATGGGCTTCGGTTGAGCAGTCATGTGCTGCGTCGCCCACTCCCACGCCGTTTGTGCCTCGAAAGGTAACCGCCCGGTGAGCATTTCGTAGGTCATCACGCCGAGCGCGTAGATGTCGCTTCGCACGTCGATTGGACGACCCGTAAATTGCTCGGGGCTCATGTAGGGTGGCGTTCCGAGCACCATGCCTTGTTGGGTGAGCTTTTGCTCGTTTGGGTCTTCTTCACTCGATCGCTTGGCGATGCCAAAGTCGAGGACTTCGACCCAATCTTTCTTGCCCGCCTTGTCGGTCAAAATGACGTTCTCTGGCTTCAGATCGCGGTGAACAATGCCTTGCCCGTGAGCTTCCTCGAGCGAGCCAACCACTTGCTTCAAAATATGCTCAACGCGACCTGGTTCAATTGCACCAGTCTTCTCGAGGATATCGCCGATGCTCTTGCCCTCGACGAACTCCATCGCGATGTAGAGCTGCCCGTCGTCGGTCGTTCCAAAATCGTACACCTGAATCGTGTTCGGGTGATGAAGCTCGGCGATGGTGCCGACCTCTCGCATGAAGCGCGCTTGGATCTTCGGGTCCTGCGACAAGTGAGGATGGAGCGTCTTGACGGCGACCTTGCGGACAGTCGTGCCAAGCTGCTGTTCGGCTTCGTAGACGCATCCCATGCCGCCTTCGCCGAGCATGCGCGTCACTTTATAACGGGCGCCGATCAATTTTCCGATGAGGGATTCTTGGCTCATGAATGTTCCGATGTTCTCACGAACGGGCGGCAATGCCCAGACAGTGACCACAGTAAGACGGCCCTTCGCAGAAGAAGTTTCGACTCATCCATAAGCGAACGTTGGCCTATGGCGCCGGATGTCGCACCCCACCTCCCCTTAGCGCCTTCTCGGGGGTTGCGGGAAAGGCCAGGGGAGTCTCAGAATGCCGCCGCCGTCTCGCCGTCGTCTTCCGCCGTCACGAGGGGGCCGACCGGCGTCGATGATGGGCGGAAGATAGGCGTCGGGGCTTGCAGCGGCGTCACGAGGGCCAGCGTCGCGCGCCATAGTGCTCGCGTCCGAAACCGGGAAGAGTCTTTGGGAGTTGGTTGAGGCGTCGTCCTCAAGGCCAGGGATTTCGTCGTCGTCTTCGTCATCGTCGAGAAAGGTACCCGCGGCGTCAGGTGAGAGAGTGTCGGCGGTTTCGGCGTCGAGCTCGGGTGGTTTCTCGCGCACCGCCCGCGCGGCAAATGCACCGAGCCCACCAAGAACGAAGAGGACAGCGACGACGAAGACGACGACTGGCCACGTTTGTTGGCGAGCGGCTCTCAGCGACGGGGCGTCGTACGCTCGCTGCGGTGGAATCGCCAAAGGATGTTGCGAGAACGCTTCTCTCGTAGGTCGCGCAGGTCCAAGCGGCACTTCGGTCGCACCCGCGGGCACGCGGCCACGCGCTTCTCTTGCCGCATCCTCGAGCGCCGTTCCGGAGGGCAGCGTTCCCATGCGCGGTCTCGGCAGTTCGGGTATCTCGGTTCTCGCAAATTCGGCGGCGGGTGCCGTCGATGTTGGGCGCGTGCGGACCGCGGGTTCGGCGGGTGGTGTTTTGCCTTCTAGGGTGAAGGCAAACGCAGTGACCGATGAGAACCGCTCATCGGCACGCCGTTGAATGCTGCGAAAGATCGCAGTCTTCATGTCCGCCGGAATGGTTTCAGCGATCGGACTTTCAAATGGCTCAGGTTCAGCGGTGAGTCGCTGGCTCACGAGCTGCCAAGGTTCCGCGGGGCGAAAAGGTAACTTCCCGGATAACATTTCATACCCGATCAAGCCGAGCGCAAAGATGTCGCTGCGTGCGTCGACCTGGTCGCCGAGAAGTTGCTCCGGGCTCATGTACGCGGGCGTTCCAAGGACGGCGCCATGTTGGGTGAGCTTCTCTTGCAGATTGTCGCTGTCGTTCTTTGCGATGCCAAAGTCTAGTAACTTGACGAAATCGCGCTGGTTGCCCACTCGCAAGAGGATGATATTTTCTGGCTTGAGATCGCGATGGACCACGCCGGCTGCGTGAGCCTCTGCCAGGGCTCCCGCAATCTGCCGCAAGATTGAGAGGGCCCTCGCGGGCTCGAGGGGCGCCTCTTTTTCGATGAGATCGCGGAGCGACGGACCATTGACCAGTTCCATCACGAGGAACGCGACTTTTCCTTGCGAGGTGGTCGCGACGCCATAGTCAATTAACTGAACAGTGTTGGGGTGAGACACACGAGCGAGCACCGCGCACTCGCGCTCAAAACGGGTTCGCAAGCTTGCGTCGGTGGCGAGGTGAGTGTGAAGCGTTTTGACAGCGACGTGCCGCACGGTCGTGCCAAGGGTTTGCGTCGCTTCGAAGACCGTTCCCATTCCGCCTTCGCCAAGAATCTTGACGATTCTGTATTTGACGTCGAGCAACTCTCCGATCAGCGGATGGGCGGAGCTAGCGCCGATGGGCGCCGAAGCCACGCGCTTGCCGCATGCGACGCAGAACTGCGCCCCCTCAGGTAGGGGCTTGTCACAGTGGTGGCAGCGCATCATCTCGGCCCATTATCTACGAGTCTACGCGCTCGGTGGTGAGCGCACGCACAGACAACCTTCAAAAGGGCTATCCTCCTGCCCGTGAAGCGTTCCTCATTCTCTTTGGTTGTCGCGCTTGGGCTTGGTTTTGCGGTCAGCGCGGTCGGTTGTCCTTGCGTTCGAGGGCCCGTCAATGCGAGCGAGAGCCTGCGTTGGTGGCTGTTTTCGAACTTTGGGGCGTCATCAATGTGTCCTGAGATTTTGAAGCGCGGCGTGCCCATCAAGATGTCGTCGATGGGACCCTCGAGCGTGGGGCGGTTCTTTCCTCAAACGTGCAGTGTGCAGGTGCAAGACCAGACGCGCTCGGTGTTCATCCTGATGAGCGGTAGCGGTTACGCGTACGTGCCCATGGCCAAGCGCGTCGGCTTTTTTGCCGGACTGCAGATGGAGTTTCGCCCTGACTTTCGGATGGAGTCAGATTCGCTCTACGTCTGGGGCAAGTTCAGTCGCATGCTCTCGGCGCCCAACTTGCAGCTTTTGGGCGTTGAGAACACGCTCGTCAATCTCGCGACACAAACCCCCGCTGGCAACCTCGCCACGCTCTTGGGTCAAGGCATTGTCGAGAGCGAAATTTCAAAAGGCTTCACGGTCGTTCACCAGGACGACGGCAACGACTTTTCGGTTGGCATCCTGACGCCACCGCAGAAACCACCACGTCCTTTCACAGCGCATGCCGATCACGAACGTCTCGAGAGCGATACCGCAGAAATTCACTCGTCGTCGCGCGCATTTCTCGGTCCGTTCGTCGTCAATGCAAGCGGCGCCGCGCTGTTTACAAAGTTGCGCGTTGCCGGCGCACCGCTCGTCTATAGCGTCGTTGAGAAGTCTGTAGGCGATGTGTGGCGACAAAGTTACGAGCGAGGCGAGCCGTTGGGCGCACCGCCGGGCCCAGTCGTTTCGCAAGGAGAGCTTCCCGTCGGCGAATCGAATCGCACCATTCCTGTGCGGCCGGGGACGTATTATCTCGTGCTCGAAAATCGCGCGACATCGATTACGTCGCTCATTCCGCTGCCCATTGGCGACACCGTTTCGTACGCGACGTACGGAATTGAAGTCGGCGACGCGCCTTGAGGCTTCGGTTTGTGTCGGGAGGCACGTGGGTTGGTGTTGGACGTGGACCCGCTTGAGTTTGTGTCGGGAGGCACGTGGGTTGGGGGGAGTGTCGGACGTGGACCCGCAGAGAACCGCGGTGACGTGTTTGTGTCGGGAGGCACGTGGGTTGGGGGAGTGTTGGACGTGGAGCGTGCTGAGAACGGCGATGCTCAGTCGAGCAGGTCCCAGTTGAGGAGCTTGCAATCGCTGACGCGTTTTCCTTTGTCGTCGAGGCAAACCAAGGTGCCGGCGGGGACTTCTTGTTCGTCTATTTTTGCGACGTCCGCGAGCTCGCACTTTTTTAGCTGACCGTTCTCGTGGAAATAGTTGAAGAAGCCTTTGCAAGGCAGTCCCTTCAGCTTCGCGGGATTGTTTAGCTGGACGCGTTTGAGCGTGCCACTCTTGTAAACGGTAATCCAATCATCGGCACGAACGTCAATTCCATTGACGGTTTTCGAAGCGGTGAGTTTGCAACCTTTGAACTTACCATCCTCGTACAGCTCGGTGTTCTCCTGGCAACCAAAGCCGCTCACATCAGTAGGGCCAACGAGCGAACAGCGCTTGAGCGCACCATCGGGATGCAGCTCCAGCAGGCGGTCTTTGCGGCACTTGAGTTTCCCAATAGACCAGTCGGCGGCGAGCGTGCACGCGCTCAATTTGGCGCCGCTTTGGCGCTTATGCGCGTCATTCACGCACTGTGGGGCTTTACCTGAGCTGGCGTTCGGGTTGCTTCCCCCATCGCGTGCCCCCTCTTTCTTTGAGCAGGCGCACAGTGACCCCAAAAGGGTTGCGTAGAGGAACCATCGCATCCTTCTGAGGGTATGTCGCAACGTGTGTGCACGAAAGGCGGTGCTCATTTGAGCGAGCGTTGGGATCGCGCGCGATTCGAGGTAGGGTGCCGCCGTGCCTTCCTCCGAGCCCATTGCCACGCTGTTTCATCATCCCTCGGGTCCTCAATCTGAAGTGCGGAGTTTGAGTACTCCTCCTCTCGATGCTCCCGAAATTTACGGCCGAGAAGCCATCGTGCGCATCGCGCGCGCGCTTCCACTCGTCGAGCGCATCTACGCAAATATCCGCTTTGCGATTCTAAGGCCCAAGCTCCTCAGCGTGATGGATCTGCTCTTGCCTGCGAGCGGGCGCATTCTCGATGTGGGCTGCGGCTTTGGTCTTTTCGCGGCGTACTTCGGTCAAACGCAGCCGGGCCGTACGATTTTGGGCGTCGATCCCGATGCGCGTCGCGTTCAGATGGCAACAAAAGTGTCGATGACACTTGGATTGCACAATCAGTTTGTCGCGGGTGACATCCGAAATGTAACGATAGATGGTAAATTTGAAGGCGCCTACGTGCTTGACGTCATGCACCATCTCCCCGCAGACGATCAGTGGGCGACGCTTGCGCAACTGCGCGAATCCCTTGTTCCAGGCGGAACGCTCGTCATTAAGGACATCACGACCGTGCCGCGTTTCGGGCTCGAGTTCACGCGCTTGCTCGATCGCGCGATGATCGGCATGGATGCGCCATTGCACTATCGCCATCACCGTGCATGGGGCGAGATGCTGGTTTCACTCGGCTTCGACGTGCGCATGGTGCGCGTTCCGGACGTGTTGCCGTATCCGCACGTGGTGATCGCAGCGACGCGCCGGTAGCCCTTAAGTCTGTCGGGATCGACGCTCAGATTTTTCCACGAATCGCGTCGAGGCGCATCTTCCACACCATACCGACGGCTTCCGCAAAGATGGCGCGGTTCATTTTGGATTTGCCGGCCTGCCGATCAACAAACACGATCGGCACCTCGGTTACTTTCATGCCTTTGCGCACGGCGCGATAGGTGAGCTCGATTTGAAACGAGTACCCATTCGACTTCACAGTATCGAGTTTGATGGCCTCGAGTGCGCGTCTCGTAAATGCTTTGTAACCGCTTGTGAGATCTTTGATGCCCAGGCCCAAAACCGAACGGGAGTAGAGCGAACCTCCCTTCGAGATAATATGGCGGCCTGGTCCCCACCCTTCGACGCCACCGCCGGGAATGTTGCGAGAACCAATAACGACGTCAGCGCCTGCATCAAGCGCGCGCACAAAATCGGGAAGGTAGCGCACGTCGTGAGACAAATCGGCATCCATCTCGAAAAAGCGCTCGTACCCTTCGTCAAGCCCACGCCGGAAGGCTTGAAGGTACGCGGTGCCAAGTCCCTGCTTTCCGGCGCGGTGCATGACGTGAATATGGCTATCTTTTGCCGCAAGTTCGTCCGCAATTTCGCCTGTCTTATCGGGTGACGCGTCGTCCACAATCAGCAGGTGCGCTTCAGGAAGTGCTTTGCGTGCAGCGTCGACGAAACGCTGGAGATTCTCGCGCTCGTTGTACGTTGGGGTAACGATGAGAGTCGACCGCATTGAGCGGGTGTTACTCGCAAAAAGCGGCGCGGAAAAGCGGAGACTCGATCTCGCTGCCGCTGATACCCTCTAATCCGTGAGTGCAAAGCAAGAGAGCGGCCGAATGCTCGGCGCCACCGACAAGGTGGCCGAGCTCGAGGTTGCCCTCGCACGTGAGCAACGAATCGCGCGCGCGCTCAGAAAAGTAGGGGTTGCGTTGGGGTCGACGCTCGACCTTGACGAGCTCCTGGGCCTCATTCTCAAGAAAATTACCGAAGCGCTCGAGGCCGATCGAGCCACGCTGTATTTGCTCGATGCGCAAAAGCAAGAGCTTGTGTCGCGGATCGTACAAGGCGATCGCGTCTTGCACATTCGCCTCAAGGTGGGCGAAGGCATTGCGGGTTCGGTGGCGCGCAGTGGGCATGTTTTGCTCGTTCGCGATGCGCAAAAAGACCCCCGATTTTCGCCGCACTGGGATGACATTTCTGGCTATCGCACGCGGTCGATTCTCGCAGCGCCGATGAAGACTTCGGCCGGCGACACGATTGGCGTCGTACAGGTTCTCAACAAAAAGGTCGGTGAGTTTTCGAAGATCGACGAAGAGCTGTTGCTCGCGCTTGCAACACACGCCGCGGTTTCAATTGATAATTCGCGCCTCCTTCTTTCACTTCGGGAGCGGAACAATCAGCTGCTCTTGACGAAAGAGCAGCTTGAACATCGCGTTCGCGATCTCAAACTCCTCTTCGAACTTGAGCGCAGCATGGCCCACGCGGCCTCTGTCGAAGAGTTGCTCCAGGGGGTGCTCGGCGCTGCAACGCGAGCGACTTCGGCAAAGGCTGCTGCTGCGTTACTTGTCGATCGTGGTCACGATGCAGGGACACTTTTCCGTCTCGAAGGTAAGGGAACGAAGCTTCTTCGTGAGCCATGGACGGGCGGAGGTCTCCTGGCGCGCGCACTCGAAACCGGCGAGCTAGTTTCCGCACCGCTGCCCAAGCAGCGCATCAAGCGCTTGCCGTTCGAGTTACCGTCAGCGCTTATCGTTCCTTTCGAAGGCGAAGACGGCCAAATCGGCGGCGTGATCGCGCTGTACGGAAAGCGAGGCGACCGTGTTTTTTCGCCAGAAGATCACAACCTTCTTCAACTTGTTGCCGCCAACGCGTCGACTGCCATTCGGTTGCAACGCTCTCGTGAACTGCGCGAACAAGAGGAGCGGCTCTCGACGATCGGGCGACTACTGTCGGGCGTCATTCATGATCTCAAGACGCCACTCACGATCATCAGCGGCTACGTGCAATTGATGCAAGACGCCGACTCGCAAGGCCAGCGCGAACACTATGCGCAACTCGCCTTGAAGCAGTTTGACCTGATGGGCGGCATGCAAAGAGAAGTTCTAGAGTTTGCGCGCGGTGAACGCAGTATTTTGGTTCGGAAAGTTTACCTTCAGAAATTCTTCGAAGACGTGCGTATGCAGATCGAAGCCGAATTGCGTCGGCGCAATGTGCAGTTCACGGTCGTCTTGCACGAGCGAGGTACGGCGCGCTTTGACGAAGGAAAAGTAACTCGAATTGTGCACAATATGGCGCGCAATGCCGCCGAGGCGATGGGCACTAAGGGTGGTACGTTTGCCATCGAAGTGATTCGCAGGGCTGACAAGGCGCTCGTGATTCGCTTTGCGGATACGGGGCCTGGTGTTCCTAAGGCTCTGGTGCCGCGCCTTTTTCGTAGTTTTGTGACCGGTGGCAAGAAAGGCGGCACTGGGCTCGGCTTGGCGATCGTCAAGAAAATTGCCGAAGAGCACGGTGGCAGTGTTGCGCTCGTCGATACCAGTCTCGGCGCGTGTTTTGAGTTGGTGCTGCCGCAGTCATGAGCAAACGCGCTCTCGCGTTGGCGCTCGGTGTGGCGGCGACGTGCGCGCTCCGTGCACACGGTGATGAGTCAATGCCGCCATGGTCTGACCCTGGAGGCATCCCAGTTGGCGCGGACGCGCGTTCTATCTCACCGCGCAAAGGTGACGTTTACATTCACGAGAGCCCCGTCTTGGGTGCTCCACGACGCGGGCTTTCGTTGCCGTTCGTCAACTTGCCGATATACGCGGCGATCAACGGTACGGGGTGCGCGTCCCGCTGGATCGAGATCGGACCTTACGCTTGGGTTTGTGGCCAGAACGTTGACTGGTCGCAAAGTGAAGCGACGACGGCCGGTGAGGTGCTCGACGCGCAAGCGCTCTTCTATCGCTACTATTTCGCGGGCGAAAATGGCGCGATGGTCTACACGCGTCCAAACTTAGACAGCGCGACGTCCCGCGAGCTCGAAACCGGTTGGAGCATTGCGACGTTGCCAGGTTCCCAGCGCAATGGCTGGGTGCAAACGCCAAGTGGTCATTGGGTTTCGCTCCGTGAGTTGGCTCCCGCAAGGCCGTCTGGCTTTCATGGCGACGTCGTTGACGGAACGCTTCGCATCGGGTGGGTGCGCACCACTCAAGCGGCGGTCTACTCAAGTAAACCGCGCAAGCAGAAGGCCACATTGCTTCGGCAGGCGCGTATCGACGTAGTCGAGACCGAAAAGGTGGGAGCGACCCGATGGATTCGTATCAACGATCATGACGAATGGGTGCGCGCTGACGACATTGCCGTACCCGATCTTGCGCCGCCGCCAAAGGAGCTTGTGTCCCCACGTGAACGTTGGATCGACGTGAACTTGGCGAATCAGACGCTGGTTGCATACGAGGGCTCAAGCCCGGTTTATGCGACGCTCGTTTCGAGCGGGCGTGGCACTCCCGGAAATGTAACACCAAAAGGTATATTTAGAATCTGGGTGAAAATTCGCTCGTCAACGATGGACAACGCTGAGCGCGATGACGTCTCGAGGCACTATTCAATGGACGAAGTCCCGTACGTGCAGTTCTTCAGCAAAGACATCGCGCTTCATGGTGCGTACTGGCATCGCGATTTCGGCAAGAAGCGCAGTCATGGTTGCGTCAATCTGTCGCCGCTCGACGCGAAGGCGCTGTTTGACTTCACGCTTCCATCGCTGCCAATCGCATGGCGCGCGGTCTATCCAACGATGCGCGATCCGGCGTCTCTCGTGGTTGTCCACTGATCACTTGCCTTCGCGTCGCGCCTGGTGAATAATCAGGCAAATCCATGGTCAGCATGCTGTCAGCAGTCCGAGATCTCAATCGCTTGCGCGAGATCGTTGGAGTGCTTGTTCGTCACGGCTTCGGCGAAATTGTCTCGCGTGCGGGACTCGGTCGCATCAAGGGTCCCAAGAAGGAAGGCACGATGTCCCTTCCGCCGCCGGGCCCCGACGACACGGCTTCAATTGTCGTTTCATTTGAAGAGCAGCAAACCGGCGAAGTCGAACGAACGCGCATGTCATTTGCCGAGCGTGTGAGGCTCGCGATTCAAGACCTCGGTCCGTCGTTCATCAAGCTGGGTCAGATTGCATCGACGCGCACCGATCTCTTTCCGCCAGACGTGATTGTCGAGCTCAAGAAGCTCCAGGACAAAGTGCCTCCCGTCCCATTCGACGAGGTGCGCGGCGTCATCGAGTCGAGTCTCGGTGGTCGTATCGAAGAGCTGTTCAAGAATCTTGACGAAAAGCCACTCGCGACCGCATCGATAGGGCAAGTTCATCGCGCAACGCTCACCACAGACGATGGTGATATCGACGTTGTCGTTAAGGTGCAGCGGCCCAACGTTGGCCCCACCATCGCACGCGACGTCGAGTTGCTGCACATCATGGCAGCGGCGATCGAACGCGCGATTCCTGAAAGTCGCATCTACTCGCCGACGGGTCTCGTCCACCAGTTCGACCGCTCAATCAACACAGAAATCGACTTCCTCACAGAGGCCGATAACGCCGAGCGCTTCAGTCGCAATTTCGCCGGAGTACCGGACGTCAAGTTTCCAAAAATCTACAAGCAAACGAGCTCGAAGCACGTACTCACGCAAGAGTTCTTCGATGGCAAGAAGCTTGACCGCGCAATCGCAGACGGAGCCGATGGCAAGAGAATCGCGAAGCGTACGCTCGCGTTGATCATCAAGATGATTTACGAGGACGGCTTCTTCCACGCCGACCCGCATCCTGGCAACGTCATCATCATGGGCACGAACGACGAGCCGATCATTGGTCTTATCGACGTGGGCATGGTGGGCCGCCTAAGCCCAGAGCTTCGCGATCGATCAGTCGACCTGATGATCGCCGCTGGTCGTCAAGATTCTTACGCAGTTGCGGATGCGCTTCTTCAGATCGGCAAACCGACAAAGAAGTTCGACATGCGCGAATATCGCGCCGAAGCCGCGATGCTTGCCGAGAAGTATCTCGGTAGGCCGCTCAAAGAAATTTCTCTTTCAGGAATGATTCGCGATCTCGTGCAAGCCGGCACGAAGTACGGAATCGAAATCCCAACCGACTACATGTTGGTCGGCAAGGCGTTGATGACGGTGGAAGGGGTGGGCAAAGAGGTCTACCCCGATCTCGACGTCTACAGCGAAGCGACACCGCACTTCACCGCTATCTTGCGCAAGCGGTTTTCTCCCCAGCGTTTGGGAAACGAGCTTTGGCGTGGCATCGAGCAGATATCACGCGTTGGCTACGATTTGCCGATTCAAGCGCGCGAAGTACTTGACGACATTCGACATGGCCGACTCGAAATCGCGACGCCGAATCCAAACTTGCCGAAGGCTGCTGATCGCTTGGGGCGCCGCGTGTTCGCGGGGTTGGTCATTAGTGCGAGCATCTTGTCGGGAGGATTCCTCGTGCAGTCGACGCGGCCGATCGTGGGGTATGTGATTCTCGGGCTGGGCGCAGCGGTGTGGCTCGTGCATCTGGCGGGCGAAGCGGGGCGTGTGATTCGCCGCGAGGGGTAGACCGTGCGCCCAGCGACAAACGCAGCTTCGCGCTGACTCGCTTCCCGGCCGCGACGCAGACGGTTCCTCCCCGGGGTTTCCCTCCGGCTTCGAAAATGTCGTTCGCTGCTAAAAGAGCCACTTTTTTTTGAGTCAGGTTTAACGACGCACCCCAAATTGTTGGTGTTGGCATCACCATGCCCCGTCGAAAGTCCCGCCCATCCAACTCGTCCCGTAGGTCTCGTCCACAAAACTGCGCGCGCACCCAGCACAACAGCAAGCGCCGTGCCCGCACAAATAGCTCCACAACCGCGCAACCCTCGCCGTCACGGACGCCGGTCACCCCGTCCGAGGATACAACCCCGCCATCACCCGCTCCCGCGCCACGTCATAAGCCTCGTCGCGCCCCACTTCCACCACCGCGAGCCCCCGCGCGCGCAGCGCTCCACTCTGCGGTCCGTGCAACTCGTCGGGTACGACGACCAAGTCTGGCGCAAAGCTCGCCAGCACACGGTCCAACGCCGCAGTTGAGCACGACCGCACCTCTACGTCGTCAACTTCACTGACGACCACGTGCGTCCACATCTCTTCAAATGCGCGCGACCCAAGCACAATCAACACGCGCACGACGTCACCATCACAAACAAAAAGGGCGCCAGCAAAAAGCCGACGCCCAATCGTCAACGCTCTTTACGAGCGCCGACGTCACTTATTTGCGATGCCGCCGAGGCTTACGAATGCCACAACGAACGCGAGAAGTACGAGCGACTCGATCAGCGCAAGGCCGAGAATCATCGGTGTCTGAATCTTCGCGGCTGCGCCTGGGTTGCGCGCAATGCCTTCAAGGGCCGCACTTGCTGCGCGGCCTTGGCCGAGAGCGCCACCAAGCACGCCGACGCCCATTGCGAGGCCAGCGCCAAGAGCTGCCATCGCTTTCACGTCGAACTGGTTTGCTGCCGCCTTTTCTTGCGCGAACGCGAGAGCGGGAAACAAGAAGGTGGCTGCAAATGCAACGGCCGCGGGAATGTGCTTCTTCATGGTCTCTTGAGGCTCCTTGAATTTGTCTAGCGGCTCACCAGGCGCGCGTCGGCAACCCGGGTGTGCGAAAGCTTGATGGGCTCGGCTAGTAATCCGTTTCTTTTGGGGTGACCAGGGAAAAATGTCGAGCAATCGGTGAGCGATTAGTGCCCGTGCGCGTGTCCGTCACCGTGCTCTTCGTGTTCGGTGGCGAGCGCGATGTAAACCGACGAAAGCAAGCAAAACACGAGCACCTGAACAATCGCCACGAGCGTGCCGAGCACCATGATGGGTAGCGGCAAAAAGAGCGCGCAAATGCTCAGCATCACGCTGACCAAGATGTGGTCGACCGACATGTTGAGCATGAGACGAACCGACAGCGTCGCTGGGCGAAGAAGGAGGACGGTCGCGAGCTCGATGGGAAAAATGATGATCGCGAGCGGCAGCGAAGGACCCAGCAAGTGCTTCACATACCCGAGCCCGTTTTCCTTGATTCCATAAAAATTATAGAGAACCGCAACCACGATCGCGCAAGCAGCCGTAACGCTCCACGACGACGTTGGTGGCGAGAAACCCGGAATGAAACCGAGAAAATTCGAGAACAAGATGAAGCACGCGCACGTGCCGACCACCGGGAAGAACTCCTTGGCCTTCTTCGGTCCCATCATGTCCTTCATCAGCCCATAAAAGTAGCCAATGAGGATTTCGAAAAACGTGCGGATGCTCAGCTTTTCGTCTGGCAAAACCGATTTGTCGTAGTTCACGATTTGGCTTCGCGCGATCGCGGCGAGTACCAAAATCAACAGGATGACAAACACGCTCGCAACGATGGGTTCTGCAGCGCCGAGGCCATGCATCTTCTCGCGAAAAAGGAGCGATGGGCCGTCGAAATGCTTGCCGAGGCCAAGCGTCGCAATCAGGTAGCTAAAGAACGTGGTGTGTTCAGGCATGATCCGATGCTTTCGGTTTCCCGCTCTGGGAGGGGACGGCGGTATCGCTTACCAGCGACCCGATGGCAAGCCCAACGGGCAACGACACGAGTCCTATCACAAGGCCAAGCCCCTCGACGAGGCCTCGTGCAAGGAGAGCGTAGATCACGCCCAAGTAGACAAAGAGCTTGACGATCCCGAGCAGCCCCCAAGCGAAACCGCTGCGCGATCCCACCTGTCCATCAATCGGGACCAGAACGCTCACAATCTTCGCGAGCACCCAGAGGTTGGTGATGCTCAAGGTTGTCATGAGCGTTACGGAGAGCGCGAATCGCGTTCCAAAAAACGAAAAGCATCCGATCGCGAGCGCAAGGCCAATGCCAGCAACAGTTCCCATCGCAATTTGCAGCCTGCGATCGTGGCCAGGCTTCGGTGATTCAGCGCTCATTACCATTGTCAATGTCCTTTACGGTTTCGCCTTTCTTGGCAATGGCAAGGTATTCCTTATGGTAAATTTCCTTGCCTTGCTCGATGGCCTCGGCTTGCTCAATGTCGCGGCTCATCTTCGCGGCCGTCTTGAGGAGTCCCCGAAAGCCGGCGTAGAGGCCAAGCCCCAAACCGGCGGCCCAAATCCACTTCGTTCCGACCCGAACGTCGAGGTATTGCCCGCCAAAAAGCCCAATAAGAATCGACAAAACGAGTTCGATACCCACCGTTCCGTAGCGTCCTACCGACTTCCAAGGCGTCTTCGCCATCGCGCTGCGTATAGGGTCACCGCCCGGATTTGTCGACTCGAGTGTCTACGTCGCTCCACGCAGCCAAGACGCGAGCGTCGGAATCATCGCGCGCATGGCTTGGCCTCGATGACTCACTGCCGCTTTTTCGTCCGCGGATAGTTCGGCCATGGTGCGGTCTTCAAGCGCGGTCGTAGCTTCCTTGACGACAAAAATCGGATCGTAACCGAACCCGTTACTTCCTCGCGGCTCGAGGGCAATTTCGCCTTCGCAACTCCCGGAGGTGACGTGCTCGCGCCCTGTAGCTGGATCAATCATGGCGAGGGCGCACCGAAAGCGAGCGGTAAACCCTCTTGACGGTCTTGTGAACGGCTGCAGTTCGGCAAAAATGCGATTGATGTTTGCGGCGTCATTTCCGTGCTCGCCCGCGAAACGTGCAGAGTGAACGCCTGGCCGCTTGCCCAATGCGTCAACTTCGAGGCCTGAGTCGTCGGCGATTGTCAATTTATTTGACCATGTTGCGATCGCACGAGCCTTCTTGAGCGCGTTCTCTTCAAAGGTTGCGCCGTCCTCGACGACGTCGGGCGCGTCATCACCTAAGCCAAGTACTTCGACGCCAAACGCCTCGCACAAGTGACGCAACTCGCGCAGTTTGCCCCCGTTCTTGGTCGCAAAGATGATCGCCCGTGCCACTAGCGAGTTCCCCCTACCAGCAACGAATTGAGAGTTACACCCGAGGCCGCAAGCGCAGCGCGTTGACGCTCAGTCAGTTGCGTTACGCCTTTGAGGCAAAGATCAACCAGCGCGTCGATTTGCTTGCGCGGAACAGGTGCGCCTTCCGCAGTGCCCTGCAGCTCGATCACGTCGCCGCTTGCCGTTGCGACAACGTTGAAATCAACCTCGGCTTTCGAATCCTCGATGTAACAGAGGTCGAGAAGTTGATCGCCGCTGTGCATGATCCCTGCGCTCACCGCTGCGACGGGAGCGCGGAGCACCGGTACGCTCAGCAACTTACGCTGCGTAAGCTTGTCGAGCGCGATCGCAAGCGCAACGAAGCCACCCGTAATCGATGCCGTGCGCGTTCCGCCATCGGCTTCGAGTACGTCACAATCGATCGTGATGGTGCGCGTCCCGAGCTTGTCGAGTTCGACCGCGGCACGTAGCGCACGCCCTACGAGGCGTTGAATCTCCTGCGTTCGTCCACTTGGGGCGCGCCCTCTTCCATCGCGGTCTTGCCGCTTCGGATTTGCACGCGGATGCATTTGATACTCCGCAGTAACCCATCCTCGACCCGTCGTCGAATCCATAAACTTGGGTACAGACTCATCAACGGATGCCGTGCACAATACAACCGTTCCGCCCGCGCGATAGAGCACCGAGCCTTCGGCAAGGCGGTGAAAACCGATAGTCATCTCAACGGGGCGTAGCGCATCGAATGCGCGTGAATCCACTCGGGTCATAAGAGAGACGCCTACTCGATCTCATCGTTTGTGGATAGTTGTGAGCGCTCGTCGCCGATTGCAATGGGAAGCTCGATCGCGAAGCGCGTGCCACCTTCGCTTGGGCGCTCACATCGGATGACGCCACCATGAGACTCGACAATTTGCTTGACTATCGCGAGCCCAAGTCCGGTGCCTTCTCCTTTGGTCGAAAAGAATGGATCGAATACGCGCGCAAGGATGTCGGACGGAATTCCCGAACCAGTATCGCTCACCGAGAGAATGACGCCCATGCCCTCGCCGTGAAGCGCGATGGCAATCGATCCGCCACTCGGCATCGCTTCGCGCGCATTGCGGATCAAATTGAGCAGAGCCTGCCGAATTTGTGCGCCGTCGAAGAGCACCGTTGGGAGCGACTCGTCAAAGTCGAGTTCCAACGTACAGTTCGATTGTGCGAGCTCGGCGGCCGCAAAGCGCGCGATGTCGCTCACGGTTTGCTTGAGATCATCGCGTTCCATGCGCGGCGAGGGCAGTCGCGCAACACGCAAGTACTCTTCGGAAAGGCGCACGAGTCGATCGACTTCACGCCTCACGGCACTCACGAGTGATCGCACCTCTTCAGGCTTTTCTTGGAGCTCTTCCTCGAGCAATTCAAGGTTCAGTCCGATCGAAGAAAGTGGATTGCGAATTTCATGCGTGACGTGCGCGGCCATCTTTCCGATTGCAGCGAAGCGCTCGTTGCTCAGCGAAAGATCGCGCGCCCTTGCGACAGCGTCGACCATCGTTTCGAATGCTTGCGACAATTCGCCAATTTCGGTCGCGGCGACGACTGCCGGCTGCGCACTCAAGTCCCCCCGTGCGACCGCCTGCGCGCGTCGCGTGACGTGCCCAAGAGGCGCGAGCAAACGCCTCGCGCTTACCGACACGAGGACGCCCACGCTCAGCGTAAGCGCCACCAAGAGTACCAAGGCCATAACAAGACGTTGACTCCGAACCTCCGCAGCCGCGCCGGCCTCATTCATGGTTGATTGTAACTTCAACGACGCGGCCTCAAGTGCCGCGTCCGCATCGTGTTCCAGGCCGGAAAGAGGAATGAGTACCGCGTTAACACGCGCACCATCTCCGTCCGTCATCGCCGAAAACAATCGGTCGAGCATGCCGCGATCTGCAAGGACAGATTCTTCAACTTTCTTGACCGCTGCTTGCAGCGCCAAAGCCCAAGCGGCGTCTCCACGCGTCATGGCCGTAGTCAGCGCTTGCTTGACTTCGTTGAAGTGCAAACGCCTCGCGGCGCTGAGCGCATCAAGAATGACGCGAAGCGATGCGGGGTTTCGTTCATCCGGCACACCTTGAACGAGTGCCTTGAGGGTTGTCTGTGTGGCTTTGAGCTGCGCAAGCTTGAGCGCTACGGGGACGTAACCGTAGGCCAAGTCTTTGGTGTCACGTGCGGTTCGTTGCTCGGCGTAGAGCGCAAAACCAACGGTGACGGCGAACGCAATAATTGTAACTGCAAATGATACAAATATGCGTTGCGATATCGAAAACGTGGCGCGTTGTGCTTGGTTGTCCACGCCCTCACCAAGCTCAGGGGTTAAGGCCGCGGGCCACCCAAGTCGCAATATCCTCGACCGGTTCTTCGGCGGTCGCACGAAATGACAGAAGGCTCGAAGCGCACGCCGTGACGATCTTTCCGCCCCCAATTTCCTCGTGCTCTGAGATGCGACGTTTTGCGATCTGTTTTGCGACCTCGGGCATCGTCGACGGCAAGAGTCCGCCGGCACCCGAACACGCACCCTTTTCACGTCGGTAGTCGAACTCATCAGGAGCTCGCCCGAGCAAGCGATTGAGGATGAGTCTCGGCGCGTCGTAAATGCCGAGTCCTCTGCCGAGCTGACAAGGGTCGTGGTAGCGAACCCGTTGGTCAGGTAAGTTGTCTAACGGCTTGAGTCTCGCAACGTGCGTCGCTGCGAGCTCAACGAAGACCTCAGCGTCGGTCGAAAGATCGATGCCGAATTTTGGATAGTGCACCTTGACCGCCATCGCGCATCCAGGGTCAAGGACGACGAGCCGTTTTTTGTCTCTTAGCTCGTCGCGTAGGCGCTCGGCCTGAGCTCTGAACGCATCTTGCGCTCCTGCCATGAGAAGCGGGAGACCACAGCAATTTTCGGCCAGCGAAATCGGTTCCCCGACGAGCTGCGACGTTGCGAAGATGGCGTCTTTGGCTTCGCGTGGCGTTGCGCGCGCGTACGAGCAACCCGTCAATAGGCACGTTTTGGAATCACGGCGCACGGAGTTGCTGACGCCCAGCTCTGCGATTGCGTGTCGCGTACGGTTTGCGTGTTGGTCAAAATTCTTGACGACACGACTTGCCCCGGCGGGGCTCTGCCCCTTCGCCATGATCGCCGAACGCGCCTGGTAGAGCGTTGTGGATACTTCATTCTGGTGATCACACGAGTGCTTGCACGCATTGCAACCTGTGCAAGCCCACGCAGGATCGCTGTGTGATGCGTCGAGCGGTACGTCACCATGCGCGGCAAAGTACGCAAGTGACATCTTGCCCCAAGGCGTGAGTGTTTCGCGCGTCTCCGCGTTCGACACAGGGCAAGCGCTGCGACAGAGTTTTGGGCAGAACGTGCATTTCTCGAGCGCGCCGCGCTGCGATTCGAGCATTGGCAACGCGTGCATAGGGCGCTGGTCGGGCCGTTTCATCCGACAAAAGGCTATCACGCGAAAACGACAGCGCCGAAGTTCCGATCAGATCACGTTGACACTTCGATCAACCGGTCGCGCATCTCGACAAGTGCGTCTGCTTTCACGCCTTTCTCGGCGCACATTTCGAGAACATCGGCGATCATGGCGTGATGTTGCGCCCGCAGTTTATGACCGAAATGTTCGTCAATGTAGTGAAAGACTTCCTTTTGACTCGAGTCGAGCAGGCGCTTCCCGAAACGTAACAGCCATGGTTTCAAAAAACGCGTCAGGTGCCCAGCGACCGGCATCGTCCCTACCCGCGTTCCAAGCTCACGCGCCTCACCGGTGGCGCGCTCGGTCAAACCGAGCAAAGCATCGTTCTGAAGAAGCGCTTCGACGCTTCCGGCGATTCCAACTGCGACGAACCATGGCGCCAAGGTGACCGTGATGGCCGGATTGGTCTCGTGCACACCAAGCTCGAGGCGAGTGCGAATGCCAGCGCGGCTGAGAGTTTCGGCAAGTTCATTGACAATCGCGATGGCGGGTCTCGACTCGTCGATCAACACCGGGGAAACCGAAGGAAGCCAATAGCGCAAAGATCCATGATCGTTCACGTAGGCAACGACACTCGGCATTCCGGTGACCAAGTTTGGCCCCAGGCTCGATTTCCATTCCTCGTAAAGTTTTGGCATCATCGGCGAAAGAACAACGACGGGCTTTTCGCTTCTCGCAAGCGTCTCGAGCAACACGTCGTCAAGCTGTTCGCGTCTTACGCACACCAGTATCGCGTCAGCGTCGTCGGGTATCGATGTTGCGCGCAATGGCTTCGTCCACGTGGTGCGTTCGCCGGTCGCAACGCTCTCGAGAAGAACGTCGGGTCGATCGTTTTCGCGTCCCTTGCGCACAATAAGCGTAACCGTCGCATGTCCTTTGACTGCGAGAAATCCGCCAAACATGAGACCGAGCGCACCGGCTCCAACAATTGCAATATGCAAGCTACTGCTCCCCAATCGTCCCGGCGATTGTGTACTACGCGCCTACCCTCGT
>JAHFDZ010000059.1 GCA_023248745.1 Myxococcales bacterium
AGTCCAATTCATGCTTCGGCGCCCTATTGGATCTCGCGCACGTCAAACATGTCGCTCGCTTCATTGCGAGAATTGCGACGGCGCGGAGCTCCGATGTTCATCGGAGACATCGTCGTTATCGATTTGGTGCGAGGAGTGGGCCCCATTTCCGGCTACCTGATCTCAGCGCGCGAACCCAATTTCGTCGAGCGCGTCGTTAGCCATCCGTTCGAACCCGTGACCTCCGTTCGCGCGAGCGAGTACGTCACTTGGGAATGGCAAATTCACCTCGGCGACAATCCCACTCCTCCACAAAGCGAGCCGCGCGATCTCGAAGAGCTGCGCATCGCCCACAACGTCGCCGTCCACCTCAACGATGCGAAACGCACACGCGCGCTGCGCGAACAAATCGAACGAGAACTCACCGGCGCCACTCGCGCACTTTACTCGGAAGGCGTGCAGCTCATCGGAGCGAGAGTGACCAAAAGTGTGCATCCAATGATCGAAGCGTGGTTCGTGGCGGGCGGAGCGCTCGAAAGCAACGCCTACTTCGACATCCGAACCAACGTCATCGCGAAGAGCCGTTGGTCACTCATCCCGATCGATGTGCTCGAACGCCCTTGTTCGTCAGGCCCATCGTTGCCGAGCAGTATTTGGCGCGCCGGCTTCATCTACACCGCGTCGTGCTCGGCCTATCATCGCATCGGCATCGAGCAGTACACCGGCACGTTCCGCGCCCGCGAGGCAAAGGGCCGCGTTCCCCACCGGACCGACGGTGCCGATCCCGTGATTCTCGCCGAGCTGCAATAAGCGGGGACGCGCACGGCCACGGGGAGCCACTTGACAGACTTCGGGCGTGCGATACTGCTCACCCATGCCGCCGCGCCCTGCCAGCTCTGCTCGTCAATTGCTGTCGCGCGCGCTCGGTGTGCCTTGGGTCGGAAAGAGTGCACGTGGCGCGTCCGACTGGATCGATCTCCAGTGGTCGCTAACGGTGCAATCGCTTCGTGGCGTTGCGCCGCAAGCCCGCGGACGCCTGCTCGACGTTGGGTGCGGCTCCAAGCCCTACGAGCATATTTTTCGGCCTTTTGTGGCCGAATACATCGGCGTCGAACACGAGGCGACGTTCAGCGAAACCGCCGCAGAGCAAGGCGACAAGCGCCCCGACGTCCTCTACGACGGCAACAGGCTTCCCTTTGATGACAACGTGTTCGACACGGTCCTCAGCGTGCAAGTCTTGGAGCACACCCCTCGCCCTGCAGCGCTTGTCTGCGAAATGGGGCGCGTGCTCAAGCCAGGCGGCATCCTCATTCTCACGGCACCGTTCAGCTTTCGCCTGCACGAGGAGCCACACGACTACTTTCGGTACAGCCCTCACGGCCTCAAGCAGCTGTGTGGAGACGCTGGCCTTACGGTCGTCGAAATGCAGCAACAAGGAAGCCTGTGGAGCCTGATTGGGCACAAGCTCAATTCGTATCTCGGACTCGAAATTGCGCGGGTTGGAGGCATCGCGCAGTCGATGGGAAAGCTATCTCACGAGGCGGTTGAAGCACGCCCACCACGGCTGTGGACGCTGCCACTGGTCATGCCCACAATGGGCGCAATTTCGCTGGGCGCGAGATTGCTCGACTCAGCGTTGCCCGATCGAACGGAAGCGCTCGGTTTTCTCGCAGTCGCCGAAAAACACTAGCGTCCACTGACTCGCCTGCCGCCATTCGATGGCACTGTCGAGATCCCGCGCTACAAGAATGCTGAAACGTGTGCTACCCCGTTTTGGTCGAGAAATAGGGAGCACCCAGCCGTGGCACGAAGGCAGAAAGCAAAACCAATGCTCGAATCTCTTGAGTTGTCTTCGGGCGAAAGCGTGCCTGCAGCGCGCCCAATTAATGGAATGGCTAACGGATTGGCCAGTGGAATAACCAACGGAGTCGCTAACGGCGTTACGAGTCCTCCATCCGAAGATGCGCCCGCGATAGGCACCGACGCACCAGGCATTCCTTCTGCCGACGAAGCAACCAAGGCGTTCTACGACGAGATGTGGCGCAACTACGGCCACCTCGACGCCGTGAGTCCGGCTGCTTTCCATCGCCGACGAATGATTGTAGAGCTTGCCCAAAAGCACGCACCAAACGCGCTGCGCATTCTCGATGTTGGTTGCGGTCGCGGCGAATTGCTCCGCGAACTCAGCAACGTGTTTCCAGGTGCTGCGATTTTTGGCGCTGACGTTTCCGAGCAATCGCTCGTCATCAGTCGCGAGCAAAATCCAACGTTCGAACTTTTCGAGCTGAACCTCACGCACCCAACGTTCGAGCGCCAATACAAGTCGCGGGTCGCACAGTTCGATCTGGTTGTCTGTTCCGAAGTGCTCGAGCACATCGAAAACGACCGACTCGCTGCCTCGCATCTCGCGACGTTGATCGCACCATCAGGGGTTGCCATCGTGACCGTCCCCGGCGGTAGGCTCACTCGTTTTGACGTTTCAATTGGTCACTTGCGAAGTTACACAGCCGAGTCGCTCACCACATTGCTGCGTGGCGCCGCGTTCGATGTCGATCGCGCCTTTGCGTGGGGCTTTCCGTTTCACTCTCTCTACCGCTTGGCGGTTGGCGTTGCGTCGCTCCTCACTTCTGCACCACGACCCAACGAACAAGCCAAGGTCAAGCAGACAAGCAGCCTCATGGCCGATGCACTGAGCTTCGGCTACACGCTCTTCGGCAAGAGCCTCAAGCCTCTTTACTATTTGAACTCATCGCTCCGCGGTGGCCAGATTTTCGGCGTCGCGAAGGTTAGTCGATCGGCACGAACGTGATCGGCGTCGACGGTACCGCACGATAAAATTTGTACGAGGAGAACTGCTCCCGCAAGCACTTGAGCTCAGACGCTCCGCGATCGGACGCGATGATGCGATCGGGGTTTGGGTAGAGGTCTAACGGATAATTTTCTGGAAGATCCATGAGGTCGGTGAAGTTCAGGCCATACCCTGCAACAACCACGGCGTGGTGCACGTCGCTCGTCCGCAAGGCTAGCGGAAGATGATTGTTCAAACTCACATCAGCCCGCGATTCCGGATAGATACGAATCGCGAGAAGGAGCACACCGATCAGAGCGCTCGAAAGGCCGAGCCCAAGCGCAAACGCGGACGGCCGTCGCGCAGAAGCACGTCGTAGGAACTCTGTCAGGCGCCCAAAAAAGACACCGCCGCCAATCGCCATCGGAACGATCACAGGCAGAACGTAGCGCGGACCGAATCCACGATCGCTCCCTCGACCCGCCTCGCTCATCGTATAGAACGCAACCAGCGCGAGGCCTGACACCACGAGTACAAATCGCATCGCGCGCGCGTTGTTCCGCATCCACACAAGACCCATGACACCGATCGCCGGCGCCGCGGGCCACCAGTAATAAGCGCCCGCTGCGAGCGGTAAGCCCCACTTGAATTCGTAAGACTTCGGCAAACTCATCGCGCTCATGCGATAGCCGTAGATCAATTCGCTCACCGAATAGCCCGTCTTGAACCAAGCCCCAATTTGCAAGCGAAGAACGACGAGCGTGAGCCCTGCTACCGCACCAAATGAAGCTGCGTTTAGAACCACTTGGCGCAGCGAGATGCGCCCCGAAAAAAGCGCGACCAAATAGAACGCGCCAAGGCCAGTGCAAAGCGCAAGACCATCTGCCGGCCGCGTTGCAGGAAGCCATGCAACGATGCAACCCAACGCGAGCGGCCAAAAGGTGCGATCTCCATCGACAACGCGAAACAGCGCCCAAAGTCCCCAAACAAAAAGTGCGGCGACGAAGATGTGCGGAAACCTTGATCCCGCGTTGAGCATAAGGCCCGCACCAAGCGCAGCGCTGAAGGCACCCGCAAACCCCGCGACTCGAATCGCGACGCGACCGTGACCACTGAGCGCGCGCCGAGAACAACGCGCGACGCCGAGCGTGAGAAGGCCAAGGGAAACAGGCCCCGCCATCCAAGGCACGCGAAGCGCAACGAACGGAGCCATGAAGTAAGGCCATCCCGGCGTGTACTGTCCGAACAATCGATTCTCGAACGCGAAGACCCAGTAGGCACGAAGCGACTCGTGACAAGCAGGCACCCGTCCGAACGCTCGACCCTTCGCAAAAAGCGCGGCCTGAAATGTGTACGCCCATTCGTCGCCACTCATCGTCAACCGCTGATGAACGAGCACACACGCCACAACCGCCAGGGACGTCGGAACGATGAAGCAAAACAGATCGTCGACGAACCGGTTCGTTGCAATCGAGGCCAATGACTGGCGATACGCGCGAACTTGAGGCGATCGCGAAACCGTGAGCGCAACCACGCCCGCAACGGCGATCGCATGCAGCGAAGCAAGCTCAAGATCAAATTGGGTAAAGTGCTTGCTCGCGAATCGAAGGCCCGCACTCGAAGCAAGAGCGACCGCGATCAGCAATACGCGGCGCGTGAGCAACGCAGCGATACACATCAAGACCGAAGCAACCCAGAGGCGCTCACCCGCGAGCGGCGGAATAGGGGAAACCCCATGCGCCAAGAGCCAAG
Organism: Myxococcales bacterium; assembly: GCA_023248745.1. Taxonomy (GTDB): domain Bacteria; phylum Myxococcota_A; class Polyangia; order Polyangiales; family Polyangiaceae; genus JAHFDX01. The sequence goes on from JAHFDZ010000059.1 coordinate 4,520, forward strand.
GCGCTGCGACAGAATCAAGCGTCGCGCAAGCCAGCGCGAGCGCGAAAAAAAATCCGGCGAGCCTAGGTCGTACGTGGACTATCGCAACAGCACTGCACGTTGCTCCGAGAGCCGCTTGTGCGATCGCAAATGCGCCTCCCGGGTCGCTGACATAGGGCGACGACATCATGATCGAAAACTCGAGCGCGACTATACCTCACAATTGTGTGAGACAATCGCGCCACAGCGGCGACCGCTTCGCACAAAAGCGCCACGTTCGTCGAGCAATCGCCTGCGTTTTTGTCCAATAAACATTGGACACACGGTGTTGGCATCGGTTCTGCAATAAGGCCAACGAGGCATACATATGCACACAATATCGACGCAGCAGGCCGATTTCGGATCGATCATTTCCGAGGTCAATCGATGCATCCAAATCTGTGCGGACGGAGAAAGAGGATACGCAATATCAGCCGCCGACGCCCGCTCGCCTGTACTCAAGGCGCTCTTCCTCGAGAAGGCGCTCGAACGGAGCGACTTCGTCCTTGCTCTCCAAGGAGCGGTACGAGATCTTGGAGGTTTGCCAATCGAAGGTACCGAGCGATTCGCTGAGACTAAAGACGCCGAACCTTTGCGATGGTCCGACGGACGTTTCGAAAATCGGACTGATCGTATGATCCTCGAGGACTGCGAGCGTAGCGAGCAGGCGGCCCAAAAGGCGTACACGAAAGCCTTCCTTCGAGCCTCTCTCGAAACGCTCCCACGCGACGTGCGACTGCTCATGCACCATCAACACGAAACGATTCAATCAGCAGTCGAAGAAGCGCGAAGCTACCTCGAACTGCACTGAGCGCGCCGCGTCATTGGACGCGGGTGCACGCCGCGAATGCGAATCGCATAGAACGCACCTTTGAACGAGATACCAGTCGCGATTTTGTCGTCGACCCACTCCTGCCGCCCCCACGTCGTGTTCACGAGCAAACCCTTGGGACCATACCCGACAACCAACACGAAGTGATCGAGGCCCCAACTTGGATGCTCCGTCGGTAGAATTTTCACGCCCGCGAGGACTGGATTTCCCTCGTCGATAGCTTCGCTCACCCATTTTGCATACGCCGCGAAGCCACGTCTTTTCGGAGCATAGGTCGCGAATTTCACACCGAGCGTGCGCAGCGCAGTTGGAATCTCATCGGAGTACAGATCAGGGTGCTTCGAGTTACCCGCCGCATGGATAGCCTTCTGCGAAACGTCAACGCCAAAGTAGAGCATCGCTTCCTGAATCGCAGTTTCGCCACACCAACCCGACGGCGGTGACTCTGGCGCTTGTGGCCGATCGGCAATGGGAAGCGCGAACGACGCATTCGGATCCATCGCCCTCGCGCTCGTTGCGCTAAGTAGTAACATCGAAAGTACTATTTTCGGCGCGCACGCAGTCACAGGCGTTTGACCCACTTTGCCCACGTTGTGTTGACGTCGCTGATGCTCTTACCCATCGTTTGCGCGAAGGCCTTTTCTCCTGTGGGATCGCGTTCAAAATTGTCGCGCCACGCTTGATAGAACGGCCAGAGCTTATTTTGTGCATCCATCCACTGGCAGAAATAGCGAGCCGTCGCGTAGTTCAAACTCTCGCGACCCCCTCGAAACTCTTCATCGTTCATCGCAAAAAGCGCAGGCAAGCTCGCATGCTTCGCCAAGGTCTTCGAATGAAATGCGGCCATCAACGCAGGGTGGCGCCAGTTCTTCACCCCATGAATCTCACCTGGCTTTGGCAGCGTGAAGCCTTCGAAGAGCGACGCGATCCCTTCATTGATCCATGTTGGCGCGCGCGGAAAATCGCTCTCCACAAGTGGGTGGACAAGCTCATGGGTTAGCGTCCCAATTCCGGGCCCCGAGTTCATGACGATCGTTCGGTCAGAGTGTCCGTAATATCCAAACGGCGAAATACACTCCTTCTCGCCCTGCGCCCTGCAGTAGGCGTTGTAAGGTCCCGCCGAGTCGAACAAAATGACGGCAACGGCGCGCGAAGGCTTCGTCTTAAAGCGTCCGTTAAAATACGCGGCAAGTGCGCGCTTTGCGATCGACGCTGCGCCTCCCGATCCTGACGGCGACGCAAGGAGAAAGACGTCGTCGACCACTTCAAACTTGGTCTTCTTTCCAACCTGCGATCGGAGGCTGCCCTTCCGCGCCTCAATATCAGCCCCCAAGTCGTAGGAAGGTTCATCAGCCGCAAACGCCGAACTCACACGCAAACCCGCAACGACCAAACCCAAGACGGCGACCTTCATACCCCTAGGTCGCGTGAGCCCTCGCAAACGTGACAACAAATGATCGAATGGCCTCAAGGACGGTCGCATCAATCGCCTCTTGTGATGTCGCATTCCGCTTGAGCCACGTCTTTGTCACCAGCAGCGAGTGGTCGCCTTCTTCGACTATGTGCAGAAAATTCGGCGCCACCATCTTCTTGCGTACGGCTTCAAGCTCATCGATTGGACACAACGAATCGCGTGTTCCTTGGACAAACAAGACAGGTGTTCGCAGCGCGAGAAGCACTTCGTCACGCAACTTGCCGTTTTGACCACGCAGCGGGTAGCCCATGCACACACACGCCGAAACATGCGCGCCGAGCGCGAGATGGCAACCGATTCGGCTCCCCATCGATTTTCCAGCCAGCACAACCGACGTGTCGTGCTCACGCGAAGCGCTCGCAAGCGCGGCTCGATGCGCAGCGACCAGGGTACTGTGTGGGTCAGGCCGTCTCTTGCCCGACGCCATGTAGTCGTAGTCGAACGTCACCACACGCCCCAGCGTCGCAAGGCGCTCTTTCCACGCGAGCATCCAAGCGGACGTCGACGGCGCACCCGCACCCGGTGCAAATAGAATCAGCCGTGATTCATCGAACGTCGTCACGGCCACTCAATTGACGCGAAGCAAATATCCTTCTGGATTTTGGCTGAGCAGAAAGCGTTCGCAGTAGCCGTTGACCATGTAGTTCTGATTTTCGAGAAGGTAGACGTCAACCGCTTCTTTGGGACCAGGCCCAAACTCTGGCTTCACAGGATGGCCATTGACGTTCGAGTCTTCGACGATCATGTAGCAACCCTTGGTCACGATCTCGCCGTAGATTCTGAGTTCTTCGATCACGTGCTTTTGCGCGTGATCAGAATCGAGAATCGCCATGACTTGGTTGCCCTCGGCAATCATCGACTTAATCTGATCGACGATCACCGGCGATGTCGACGAGCCCAACAAATGCGTGAGGCGAGGGTGCGACGGTCGATCGGGATATTCGACAATGTCGATCGAGAGGACTTTGCCGTGATTGACCATGTCGCACAGCGACGCGAGGTAGAGCCCACTTCCGCCAAGCGCGGTGCCCGTCTCGATAATGATGTCGGGCTTGCAGTCGAAAATGATCTCTTGGTACATCCAAAGATCGGTCGGCATTTTCCACACTTCGATGCCCATGAACCGCGGCGCCTTGCCGGTCGAAGGGTGGCTGACCTTGTTGTAAACGAGCGTGTGGAACGCATCGATGACGTTTTGGAGTTTGTCTTTTCTATCGATGACCGTGCGAAACGCATCGACGGCTGCCTTAACTTGCTGCGGCGCAAGCGTTTGGTAGCTCGGCAAAAGCATCGCGCGAAAATCGTTGACGTCGAGCAGCACCGCTTCAAACGCATTCGAAACTTGGTGAACATCGTTGACGATGGTCACGCGCTCGGACGCCAGCTCTTCGGACAGATCAACGATCTCGAGCGTTTGGCGGAGCACATCGAGCAGCGGCTCATAGACGACGAGTGTCGCCGCAGTTTTCACGAACGAGCGCCGAAGCAAGTAGCCAAGCCCCATGCCAATAATAAAGAAGACGCTGCTGTAGGTGCGCACGTCGGGCGTCACCTCTTGTGCAAGCAGATGCGCCGACTCTCCCGCCGGGTCGTCGGAATGAACCGCGACGTTGCGATAGAGCATGTTGGCCTGTTGGTTCGGAGCGATCCCAACAGAGGTGGCGGCGGAGATAGGCAACTTTCTTAACTGTTCCGCTAAGAACGGAGAACGTTGCTTCAGCGCCGCGATGTTCTTGTCGAAAACGGTCTCTTGCATCGCTTTCCCCATGATGAGCACACACGGTGCATTGCGGGCAAGGCTCCTTCAACACGACGATGCCCATTCGTCTTAGTATGGCGTCGATGCATCCCCAATCGCCTTGTCTTAACCATGCAGGCAGACCCTCAGTTACGAGGTGTTGCGTCTGCACGCGTGGCTTGTGTGACGAGTGCTTTCGGTTCCGCATCGAAGGACGATCTGCGTGTGCGCGATGCGCTTACGATGCAACGACACGGGTCGCACGTAGGCGTTCCCTCGCAGCAAGTTTCCTCGGCTTTAGTCTCGGAGGCGGCGCATTTGTAACTCGCCACTATCATTTATGGGACGAGTTCGCGCTCGGTTTGGTCTTCGGCGCGGGCCTCGCCATTCTTGTTGCGGTCGCAATTGCATTCGTCGGAATTGGCCCTACCCCAAATGTCGAAAACCGCGATGAGGGAGACCCCGTCGAATACGAAGAGCCCCAGCCCGTTCGCGGCGGAGGCGCATACCGAGCGCGCACAAAACGCATCATCATGTCCGCTGCCCCACGCATCTCCGCCAGTGCAACCGCGCTCGTCGTCCTAGCGAGCTTCGCTGCCTCGGGCATGATGCTTCCGACCGCGCTTCATTTGCCACGCTGGATCGAAGCAGAACTCGTCCTCGCGTCTTGGTGGCTTATTGTAACAACTGTACTTACAATATTACTCTTCCGCGGATTTCGGCTTCGCGACGACTTTGTCTACTTCAGCCCTTGGAATCGCCCCACCGATGTAGGCAAAAATGTTGACAATAGCAGCATGCCGACACGCGTCGCTGACGGCTGTACTTCCGGCTGCAGTCCATTCGATGGATGCAGTGGGGTTGATGGTGAAGGCATCCTCATTGGCCTTGTCGTCGCCGCTGCCCTTGCAATTGCATTTGGCGCCGCGTGGATCTTCGTCGAGTTTGCGCTGCCGCTCTTTTTCTTTTTGATGTACGCGCTGTTCATGCGCGCCATCGCACGGGTCGCAAACGATCGACATGGGTGCGAAGGCTCTCTCGCTCGCTCATCGAGTTGGGGACTCGCGTGGGCGACAGCCTACATCGCGCCGCTCGCCGGCCTTGCCGCGATTGCTCATTTCATGCGCCGATAAAATACTCACACGGGGGAACGAAATGGCCCAAAAGGTATGCACAACCAAGTCAAGCGGAGTCATTGCGCCGCACGTGATGGCTGCATTTGAGCGCTCGCTCAAGGGCTTCGGGTTCGAGGTGATGCCGATCACCATGTACGACAATCGCGATCTTCTCCGCGATGAGTTCATGAAAGCGATTCAATGGGAGCCCAACTTTGCTTTCAGCTACGCGCACCAAGGCATCGTGTGGAGCAACGAAACGGATCCGGTGTTTCGACGCATGGGCGTACCACTCGTCATGCTCCACTACGACTGTCCTTTCTTGACGAGCCATCCAAAAATTCTGAAGGAGTACGCCGATCATCCTGACGCGTACTTTCACTTCATTTGGGATCGCACGTACCTCGATGAGTACAAGCGGCTCGGCATCAAGAATGTTTTCCCCATCATGCTGGCCACAGACCCGAAGGTTTTCTCCGCGCAACAGACGAAGCCAGAGTACGACCTCGCTTTCGTCGGCAGCATCGCAAGCACCGATGCACTTCGTGCAAAGCGAGAGACGAAGCACCCCGTCGCCATTAACGAGGTGATCGATCGCGTAATCGCCGAAAAGATCGCGCACCCAAGTATGCCGGTGCTCGAGATCGTTGCGCGCGAGAACACCGCTGGCCTTGCCGAGCTCGTCCCCGATTGGCACAACGAAGATTGGGTCGCCATTTTTCTCGCGCTTCATGCCGAAGGAACGGCCGCTCAGCGCGTCGCCTACATCAACGGAACGATCGGTCCAGCGCCGCACGTCTTTTCCGGCATTGCAAAGGGTACAAGCGACGGTTCACGCGCAGTGCACGAAGGTCCTGTTGACTACCAGTCGGGCCTCGCTTCGGCGTATCGCAAGGCAAAAGTCAATCTCAACATCAGCGCGTTTCAGTTGGAGCACTCGCTGAACAACCGCATCTTCGACGCCGCAGCGGCCGGCGCGTTTCTGCTCACCGACCATCGCGAAGATTTGGCGAAGGTGTGGAGCGGCTTCGACGCGATCACGTATCACAGCATCGAACAGCTTAACGAGCGCGTCGCGTACTACCTATCTCACGAGAAAGAGCGACGAGAGATCGCCGAAGAGCTGCAGCGCGCCGTTCTGCAGAGCCATACCTATGATCACCGCACACAGTACATTTACAACACAATGGTCGACACGTTCGAAGCCTCACCCGGCTGATTTACGTCAACGCTTACGCGCGAACCCGTTTGCGCGACGCTAAGTCGCGAACCAGTTGTGCGTTCAACTCTGGTTGCTCGACGTCGAAGTGATGGCCGCACCGCTTGTGCTCGCTGTACTCGCCGTCGCGAAAATACTGCATCAGGCCACGGCGATCGGAGAACACGTGGGACCGGTCGCTCGTCGCCCAAGCAAGGTGGACCGGCTGATCGAGCGGACGAGGCACGAACGTTGAGTCGAAAAATCGTTGGTAATACGACTCCATCAGGTTACAGCCACCATTCGCAACAACGCGCTGCTCCGGATCGACGAACGACGCTGTCTTTGCTTTGTCCTTCTGGCCTCGATACACCACGAACGGCGCCGTCTTCGGCGAGAATCTCTTCTCGATCGCGACGCCAAGGGCCTGACCAAGGTACGGCGTCTTCATGAGGTAACGGCCACCCGGCAAGTACAACGTCATGAAGGTGAACGCATCCGCCACGATGCGCGACCAGCGCCGTTGATCCGACCAGTTGGCCGCCTGCATGAACAGCGCGCGTTCGATCAAGTCGGGCCTCTTTGCTGCAACCGTCATTCCGAAAAACGTCGACGTGCAAGGGAACGACAGAATGTACTGCTTGCTCCCAACGGCAACGAGAAACTCTTCGAGGAACTGTTCGAAATCGGCGACGTCGAATCGAAAGCCAGGCTTCGGATACGAAAATGAAAAGCCAGGCTGCTCAAAAACCACGACTTGAAAATCGTCTTGAAGAAGCGCGACGACGCGGTCGCATTGCTCGATCACGTTGGGCGGATCGAGCGCGATGACGACAGTGGTATCGCCACGTCCCGTCTTGCGAAAACGAACAAACGTCTTCGAGAGTTCGACCCATTCGATTCCGGGTCCCGTCCATCGGTGGGGCTCTCGCTTACACGCTTCAATGCGCTTTTGGAGGCGAGCAACGTCGATCACATCCGCAGGTCGTATTAAGTTCACGCCCCAAGAGTGGCATTTATTTCACGTGACAGCTTTGCGGAAGGCGCCCGGCGCGTTCATCTCAAACACGAGACCGTCCAGGAGCTCTTGCCTTTGCCTTTGTAGCTCTCTGCGAGCGTCTTCCCTAGCGGACGATAGATGGGCGACGCACCCGAGTAGTCGACGAGAAAGAGCCGCGAAAATGTAACTTCACCGTTCTGGTTGCACGAGGTGCTCACGATCAGATGCTTGTCGTCGCCGCAGAACGTCGGATAGTTGAAGCTGACGCCCTGACAAGGAGCGAACTCACCGTCGTAGGCACTGATGACGTTCGCTTTCATGTCCGCGAGAAAGATCGAAACGGGTCCGAAGCTTCCGTTGGTGTCGTAGAGCCTGCTCAGGATGCCGCCGCTTGATGAGTTGTCGCACAGCGTATTGAGCGAATCGATCGCAAACCCACAGTGGCCGCTCCCTTGGCCCCAGCTGGTCGTCTTCTTCGTTTGCGTGTCGAAGACCTGCGCCACCGCCGCATCAGAAATGACCTGGTGGAACACGAGATAGCGACCGTCAGAGGAGTAGTCAGGGTCATCTTGGCTTGCGACGCCCGTAAGCGGACTCGCCGCAGAGAGGGTCAGTCCACCGCCCGTGATCGGCGCAGTCATGAGCAGCGAGGTTTTCACGTCGTTGTAAAGAAAGGTCGACCCATCGGGACTGACGGTCGCCCAGCTAGCATTCGTGAGCAGTGTTGCCGTCGCGCCAGTGGTGAGGTCAAGGGAGCCGAGATCCTTCGCCTTCGGGTCTTTGTAGATCGTGTAGTAAACGACCTTACCGTTTGGGTTCCACGCTGGATACGATTCGCTCGTGGTTGTGTTCGTCTCGCGCTTGATTCTGCGAACACTGCCATCACTCAATGTGAGTTCAGCCGTGTACAGATCGCATTGGTCGCCCGTCCCGTGATCCCTGCAGCCACCGTTCGTGTCAAAGTCGGACGCGAAGACGATCTTTTTCACGCCCGCTCCTAGGTTGCCATCGGGATTCGCATCAACGCCTCCATCTGTCGCACCAACGTCTGGCTGCGAACTTGCGTCTGATGATGCATCAGATGGATTGCCCGATGCGCCCGTGCATGCAGCCGTAACCCAAGCCGTGAACAAACCGAGACAGACCGAACGTAGGCTCATGGCCTCGACCGTAGCTGCCCACATCGGGGACGTCACGATTCTCATCTATGCAGAGCGCGCCTCAGGGTTCGTGCAAGCGAGACCTGAGTACGATAAATCAGTAGCGCATGTCGAACATTATTGAGGTGTTCGAAGACCACGATCGCGGTCGAGGCGTACGCGCAATTCGTAACATTCAAAGTGGCGAATTAATCGAACGCTCGCACGTGATCGTCGTTCCGCCTGAACAATGGTCAAAAATCGAGACGACCATTCTCGCCGACTATCGCTTCCTTTGGGACGACGAAGACTCGGCAATTGCCCTCGGATTCGCCTCCCTCTTCAACCATTCGTTCGAACCAAACGCACGCTACTACCGCGTCGTGGCGATGCGCGAGATCCACTTTTTCGCGCTGCGAGACATCGCGGCCGGTGAACCGATCACCGTCAACTACAACGGCGATCCAGACGACGTGAGCCCCGTTTGGTTTGCGACAACGTGAGCACTAACTAAAGCGCGACACGCTTCATTCGTTGCGTATCTTCGACTGGAAGATCGACATCCTCATACGCCACATCGATGAAGCGAAAGAGTTCGTCACGAATACGACCTTCGAGCCCGACGAACTCAACGCCAACACCTCGGATGGCACCCGAGGAACGACGACGTACAACGGCATCGATGGCAAATTCCTCGTGCGCGACAGGATTGACAAAACGCACGTGAAGCGGAGCCCCGATCTCAAAGTCGATCTCAGAACGAATGAACACACCTCCTTTGGAGATGTCGTGAATCGAAAGGACGTGCGCGTCGTCGTCTGAATTTACGTTGACAACGAGATCGGTAGGATGGCGCTCTGCGCGGCGCCGGATGGGCTCGGGCAAGAACTTGATCTCGCTTGGAAGCGGCAGCGTCGTCGGCTGCACAAGACTTTCAATGAAGGCCGACCAAGCGCGATTCGTTCCTTCGTCGAGCGGGAAGAATAGGATCCCGCAACCTGGAACGCGTTTGTGTTGATCGCCGACATGAACAACGTGCGCCACCTGTCCCATAGCGCTCATGTCATGACCTGAACCCGGAATCTCGAGCTGCAACTTCACGACTTGGCGCAAGTTCGGTGGCGCATCGGTGCGAAGGAACATGCCGGAGAGTGAGACGTCTTCGGTGAGCAACTCCGTGACTTGTTCGGTCACTTCACCGGGCGCACGCATGTAGAGAAGCACGCCGCTCGGCGTCGCGACGCGTCCGCGAACAAGAGAGACAGGTATCTTGCACGGTAGGCGCGGTTCCTTGCGCTTTTCCCTCTGGTGATTCACAGCGCCAAGACTAACACGACCTCCGAGATCGTCGAAAACCACGATCGTCGACGAACCAAAACGGTCTGCGCTTCGTACGGATGAGATCTTTCCCAGATCAGCGCGAGGGCGTCGCTCTATTCTGTTCGCCAATGACAATGCGAACCTTCGCGCTGGCGCTTTTCTTCGTGGGCTGCAACAAGCCCAACGTGAGTCCTGTGGCGAGCAGTCTCGATGCGAACGTCCCGCGAGAAAGCGTCGACGCTACCGGCCCGTTGCCGACACCAACACCTGCTCCAACGCAGGAAGCCAAGTTTGTCGCGAGGCGCCACGATGCGGGCGCAGCGATCACCATCGCTGCCGTCGGTGATATCTCCGACACTTCAATTGGAGCCCAAAAGCGAACGTCCGACCTGATCTACAACAAGGGATTCAACGCGGTTCTGTTGCTTGGCGACAACCAGTACCTAAGCGGCACGACACAGGACTACGAAACCTATTTTTCGCCGACGTGGGGTCGCTTCAAAGCACTCCTAAGGCCAACACCCGGTAATCATGAGTACTTCACGCCTGGAGCCACGGGGTACTTCGCCTACTTCGGGATGCAAGCCGGCGATCCATCCAAGGGCTACTACAGCTACGATCTCGGCAACTGGCACCTGATTGCGCTCAACACGAACAGCAGTTGTCGAACCGTTGGCTGCGACGCCGCGTCCGCGCAAGTTGCGTGGCTCAAAGACGATCTCGCGCAAAGCAAAAAGAAGTGCACGATTGCCTACTGGCACCATCCACTTTTCAACTCGGGCGCGCAGCACGGAAGTTTCAAAGGTGCAACTGCACTCTGGGAAACGCTCTACGCCGCGGACGCTGACGTCGTTCTCAATGGTCACGAACACATCTACGAGCGCTTCGACCCGCAAACACCAACGGGTGAACTGAACGCTCAAAGAGGCATTCGCGAATTTATCGTCGGCACAGGCGGCATTGGTTTCTACGAACTCGGAGCGAGCAAACCCAACAGTGTTGTTCGGCAAGCAAGCGCATACGGCGTTCTGAAACTCACGCTCAACGCCGACTCTTACGATTGGGAATTTCTCGCCGTCACGCCTTCGACATTTACAGACAAGGGTTCTGGCACATGCCACTGACCTGCGTTCGCGACTATCGCTGGCGCTGGTTGACCGGCACAACGTCGTTAATCGCGTTGGCATTTCTCAACGGATGCTCAGGTTGGGTCCGCGCTGCAGCGGGTCCGTCCTTTTCGATGACCGGCCGCACCGATCGCGCTGGCCACTCCGTTGCGGTTGACACCGTGTTCACCGCAAAGCCAAAGACCTGGCTGAATCGCGCTACCGCGTCATTGCCCGTTGGGTTTCACTTTGGGCTGCTCGGAATTAACTCCGACTCGCTTAAGTCAATCGGCTGGACGACCGGGATTGCGCTCTACACCCCTCCACGTCCCCTCTCGGGATACTTCATTGCAGGCACCAACGGGCACGTCGATTCCATCAATGGCCGAGCGACGTTCGGCAATTTGAACCCATACGTCGAACTGGGCGTCGCCGCTCAAGTTGGCTCGCGCCCGGAAGGGAGCAACCACGGCTTTGTCGTGACGCTCGCGGTCGACTCACAATTGATGGTCAACAATCTTGCCATTGTGCGCGACGAACCCGACAAAATCGACTTGCTCGTCGGCATTAAGTACGGCATCGGTTACGAAATGGAGTGACGTTTTTGCGCTCCGTGAGACCTGCGGTAATGGACGCGGCCGTGAACTTACGATCCGGTGTTGCGGTATTCTCTTGGGTATCTCTGTCAGTACTTGCCGGATGTGCGTCACACATCGACGACGATTGCATCTCTTGCCGTGACGGAGGCGCTCGCGACGGTAGCACCCCAAAAGACGCCCGCGCCGACACTTCCGCCGACGCGCACACTTCGGACGCCAATCAGGGCGACAGCGCAACCGCCAAAGACGCACCCTCAGACGCACCCAGCGCCGACGGCTCAATCGACGGCGCCGTAAAGGATGCGGCAAAAGACGGAACTGCGAGTGACGCAACCACGGGTGCGATCACGGGGGGACCCTGTCTTTCGGGTGCACAAGGTCGCACGGCTTTCCGCATCAAGTGGATCGCCGCTGGCGCTCAAGCTCAAACCGTCTACGACGAATGGGGATTGCCCGACAAGACGCGCGAACGCGCTTCCGTATACGGCTACTCGATCGGCTTCACGAGCTCGTTCGTCGACACGTTTCTTGGCTCGGGTGGCGTGCAACTCGATTCCAGTGACTTCATCGACATTGAGTTCAGCACCGTCGGCGTTTCTTCGATTGCCCGCGCGACGCTCAGCATCTTCGGCCGGAGCTACGCCACGACAACGAGCGGAAGCTTTTCCTGGACCACGTTTCTCGGTACGGGCGCGACAGCGACGAATTTGGTGAGCAATGTCGCTCCTTACGAATGGTATTCGGCCGACGTCGGTAGCGTAATCGCGTCGGGCGACGGTGGCGCCTTGCTCCGCGTCAAGGCAGGCCCCTCGTCAGGCTCTTTGGCGGTCAACAAACTCGAGCTTTGCGTTCTCGAAAAGTGACGCATCAAATCCATCAACTTAATTGACGATCTCCGCGTGAGCGGCCTTGTGGACGTCGTAAGGTCCGGCCCTGCTCCTTCACGTGTTCGCCTCCATACTCGCCAAATTGCGCAATTGCCGCACATTGTGCCCACCACGGCGAGTGGCATGGCCGATGCAAAGAGTGCTCCTGACATCAGCAGTCCTTCTTAGCCATTTGTACCTGCGTCGGTAACATTTGGTCGCGGCGCGTCGCCTTCGACCCCACCCCATCCAGGAGAGCTCATGCCAGCAGCCACGTTGCGCCTCTCGGCGGCGCTATTTGTAACATCACTCGCATCATTTTTGGGTTGCAGCGAAGCGCCAGCAACGACGCACAATTCAGCCCAGCCTGACGCTCAAACGTTCTCGGACGCCGGTCTAAATGACGCATCAAGTTCGCCGCCAGACGCTGACCTTTCGCCTCTCGCCGCAGAGCTCAAAGCGGATCTCAACTACCGCACCGCTTCTGGCAAGACCCTCGCGGCAGACCTCTACCTGCCCGCACGGACGAATCCAGTGCCCGTCGTGCTCGTCATCCATGGAGGCGGCTTTGCAAACGGCGACAAGGCCGGAAAATCTGAAGAGGTCTACGCTAAGCATCTTCAGGCGAACGGCCTCGCGGCATTCTCGATCAACTACCGCGTGTACGAAGACTTCCCCAGCGGCACAAGCGCCTACCCTGGAGCACTCCACGACGTGAAATGCTCCATCATGTGGATTCGCAAACACGCCTCAGAATATCGGGTCGACAAGAACCACGTCTTCGTACTCGGCGGTTCGGCAGGTGGTTACTTCACAAACATGGTCGGAACGTCGGGCAACGATCCATCCTTTGATCCAACAGATTGCACGGACGGCGCTGGCGAATCGAGTGCGGTGCAAGGCGCAGTAACGTACTTTGGCCCATCGGACTGGAATGCGCTCTTCACCGATCCGCAACGCCTCGCCCCCAATGACGCTGGGGTCCCACAAAACGGGGAAAAGAAGTTCATCGGTCTATCGACCGCCTGCACAAATCCGAGCGACATCAGCGGCATCTGCACAACGGCTTCGCCCACCGCACACGCCGATTCCAAAGATCCACCATTCTTCATCTCTCACAGCGACGATGATCCAGTGGTGCCAGTTTCGCAAGGGCGCCTCATGAAGGAGACACTCGCGTCGAAAAATGTGAGCGTGACGTACGTGGAGGTTCACGGCAAAGCGCACGGTTGGCACGCACGTTTCGACGACGCCGAAATCGCCGCGGTCCGCGACCAGGTCACCGCTTGGATCAAGGATCTGTCAGCGAAGTGATCTATTGCGCATCGATGCGCTCCGCCAAGATCGACTCAAGGAGCTCGACCGCCCTCGACTCACCCGGAGCAAGCGACACCGCAATGCGCGCGTGCTCCTCGGCCAACGCCAACTTTCCCGTTCGTCGATAGGCCTCTGCCACGCCCATCCGCGCGCGCAACGAGCCGGGGTGCCACTGTAGCGCCGAATGAAATCCATCCGCTGCGACGCTCGACCCCTCGACGAGACGTGCCTCACCTATTGCGGTTCTCGTACCGGCGTTGGCAAGCTGATCATCAGATTTCATCAACGATATGAACGATTCACTTCCCTGACCAAGTGCCAAAAGATGCAGCCCTCTCGCGAGTTGCGCTTCACCCGATCGAGGTGCAAGCGATGTCGCGCGCGAAAGCAAGATCTCGCGCTTACGAGGATCGGCACGCTCTGCAGCCGTGAGCAGGCGAGACACAAGCCACTGCTGCGTCGCTACCGCGAGAAGCCCCGCGTGCGCGAGCAACACCGAAACAATCAATATTCTTGACCAACGCAACGGTGCCCTGCCCTCGCCCTTCGGAAGGCCAAAAAGCACCAAGCAGACAAGTACGCACGGTCCAGGCTGACGCATGGGACTATCGCCCATCATCGCAATCGCAAACGCAACGAGCGACGCAGCACCCTGAATCCAGCCGGCACGCAGCAGTGCGAGTGTGGCCAATGAAAGGCAAGCAACGAGCGCAAGGACAGCCAGCGGACCGGACTCGACTGCGATCTGCAGAAAATCCTGATGCGCCGTCGTGGCATTCACGAAGTGCCTCGCTGCGCTCCGTGGTTGCAGTGCGGCGAGGCGCTTGCCTTGCGCGTCGAGATACGCATGACCAAATCCACCGAGACCCACACCCATCGGCATGCTTGTTCGCGCGGCATCGATCGCGTTTCGCCAAATCCAAACACGACCCTCCCAGGATCGAACCGGTGTCGCTTCGGTCTGACGATCTGCAGCGTCGACAACCTCTGCCGCGACACTCGTCCGAGCAACCGCGCCCTTCGGCCGCTCGGTGGCAGCAATGGCTCCCGCAAACGCGCAGCCAATTCCAAGCGAAACGATCATCAGAACCGCTTCACGCCGTCGCGCAAACGCGGCCGAGCCCACCACGAGGACAGCAGCGATCCCAGCTGCCGCCCACCCGACACGTGAGTGCGATACAAAGAGTGCCGGCACCTCGATCGCGACTGCGGCCATCGCGAGCACACGTCCTCGGCCGACAGGCCAATCGAGCGAAAGCGGCAACGCGATCGCGAGCAGCATGCCAAGCCAATTCGGATTTCCCTGACCCGCATGCACGCCAAAACCACGATGCCCCATCGCAAACGCAAACAGAGCCCAGGCAGAAACGATCGCCGCCACGAACAACGCAACGATTTGAGCGGCTCTTCTCGCATCGAGCGCATCGTCACGCGCCGCAGTGAAGCCGATCACCGCCGCACCACACCATGTTGCAAGATCGAGCACGCCTGACGAACGACCCCAAAGAAAACTGATCGCGGAGAGCGCCAAAAAAGCGACTCCAAATCGCAATGCCGCGTGTGGCGCATGCCGTGCGCGATCCGCTTCCACAGCCGGTTGACGAGGAAGACACATGCAAACCAAAGCAAAGAGCACGAGCAACGCGCGCTTCGGTTCAGCCGCAGCAGCATCCGGATCGTAAGCAACACACGCGATAACGGCGAGCGTCGCAGGAACGTACTTTGACAGCCTCACCGATGATATTTGTGGGCCTGCATCGGCATGCCCGTCGCAGTATGCGAAGAAGTCTCTGCAGCTGCACGCAGATCCAAGATTCGTCGCAATTGATCACGAACGGGTGTGCGCGTTTCTCGCGAAAGGGCGCGACGCAAAAGCTCTGTTGTCTTCGGATGGGTACTTCGACGCAGATACATCTCAGCCAGATCGCGCTCACGGCGTTCTGTCGACCCGAGCGCGTTCAGAAGACTGAAGACACCCGCGTCAGGGTCCCACGCGAGCTGAACTGCCGCCGCAGCAACACTCAAGTCGCGATCGCTTTGGGCAATACGCTTGACCAACTCGGGAAGAAGGCGTGTGCGTGCGGCTGTTTCATTGACACGACTGAGCAAACGCACCGCGTGCGGCAGCTGATCGTGAGGCGCATTTTCGAGATCGCGAAGAATCACGGCATCCGCCGAAGTGTCTCCCCAACGCGCCAGCGCAACAGATGCGTGCGCGCGCAACCGCGCGTTTTCGTGGCCCAATAGAGGGCGCAATACGTCGAGCGCACTTTGGTCACCAAGATCACCTGCGAGATCAAGCGCGTTGATCGTGCCCGGCAAGTCGCGAAGCGCGAGGCCTGCCTTCGCCTTTCCGAGCGCAACCGTCGATGCACCCTGAGGTTTGAGCGCGCCAACGAGATCGGTCACCTCTGGCCGATCTTTGACCCAAGTCACGAGCACACGACCAGGAATCTCGGGCAGATTCGATGCACGCAGTGCACCATCGACCTGCCACGCAGAGCAGGTTCGAAGCTCGAGACACGTCATGAGATCGGTTGTGACTCGTGGATCATGCGCGCGGCCAAGCGCAACAGCAGCATCGAGCCTCGCAGAGGCGAACTCGGGCTTGTCCTTGTGAGCATCGTAAATTTTCTTGAACACCAAGTCTGTGCGCTTCATGGCGCTCAGCGCATAGAGCGCATAAATCGCAGCCTGTTGAAGGCCTGCATTGGAATCGTCGACGTAGTGTTCAAGCAGCGCAACACCGTCTTGCGTGTCGAGCTTCCCAATCGCGCTGACAGCGTTGAGCTTCACACCATCGTTCTGATCCGAAAGCGCGCCTTTTAGAAGTGGTAAACCTTCTGGACGGCGCACGTCACCAAGAACGAAAGCCGTGTTGAAGCGAATTTGCGCTTGCTGGTGCGTAATGAGGCCTTCGGCCGCTTGAAAGAACGCCTTGGAGTCGAGCCGCTCAAGCGCAAACGCAATGTTGTTGAGCATGCGCGATTCGCGCACTTTGGGAAGATGCTTGACCAATGCTGCCGTCGCCGATCGATCGCCAATCTTGCCAAGCGCATAGACCGCGCGATTCTTCGTTCGTGCATCTGGCGACTTTTTCATGATGCGAACAAGCGGATCGACAAGCTCGGGCGCGCGCACTTCACTTGCTGAAAATGTCGCCGCGAGCATCAAATCTGGACTGTCGCTATTGAGCGCCAGCTTGAGGAACGCAATCACGTTTGATCGCGCCATAATGTGACGCGTCTTCCAAAGGCCGCGAAACGCAGCGGATCGAACGTACGGGTCCTTGTCATCGCGCAGGTGCTTCTCGAGCAGTGGAACGGCTCGCTTGTCGCTGAGCACACCGAGAGCGTCGAGCGCCGCCGCAATGTTGCCGCCCTCTTCGTCTTCGCGTTCGAGGATCTTTGAAAGCGGCAAGAAACTTGACCGATCAGGCACTTTACGAAGCGCATCGATCGCCGCACGCCGCACATGCGCATCCCAGGCCTCGAGTGCGCTATGGAGTGCTGGCAAGGCAGCCTTGTCGCCAAGGCGCCCAAGCAAATTGGCACAAGATGCGCGCAGTTGATTGTCGACGTTGTCCGCAACGCAGCGCGCAAGCGCCGGAACGGTTCGCCTGCCCAGGTTCAAAATGTCGGGACTCGCCGGCATCTCGCGCGCCGTTACGTTGATGAGAATTTTGTCATTCTTGATGAGCCCCTCGAGCACCGCACGACGCTTCTTGGGCAAATCGGCAGACGTCATTGCCTCACCCTGCGTTGCCGCGGACTCGCTCTCGTCGCCACTCTCATCGTCGTCAGCAAAAGCGCTCTTCACGACGAAAGCAGTCGGTGTGAGGCAAGCGGCGATCATAAACGCGCGCATTGCGAATCGACTCATCTTCATGGCTTCACCTCGAGCAAACGCGCATGGCTGCGCATGAATGAAATCAGCTCGGCTTGCGGCAGACGGCTTGGAACAAATGTCACCGTTGCCGAGCGCGCAACGCACGGCGAGGCCGCGCTCGGAGGCTCCCAAGCGATGCGCTCTACCGCGCGATGGGCGTACACCGCGAGATCGAACGCTTCTTCACAACCCGTGCGCCTGTCGAGATCCACCGCAACGCGAAGCGTCGCACGTGGTTCAGTGGCGGGCACCGGCTCGTCATGCGGCCCTTCCGCAACCACAGGTTCGACTGCAACGCCACCGCACGCAAAAAGGGTAAGGCAGCTGACCATCAAGAACGGGTACGATTTCATGGGCGAGCATGGGTAGACGCCCGTCAATGGCGCCCTATTCCGCGCCAAGCTCTACCACACTCACGCAGCCAGTGCTCAGGCGTAGGCGCACACCATGCGGGTCTGCACGATAGTGCGCTTACCTGCGTAGGGAGACACGTGACGCGTCGCAGAACGAAGCGGCATCGTGAGCTCGCGTCGAGCCTCCTCAAACACCACCTGTGTCCTCAAGAACGCTTCATGCGAGCCACCACAATCAGGGTGCGTACGCAGCGCTGCGCGGCGGAATGCGCGCTTCAACTCTTGCAGGGTGCACGGATACTCCACGCCAAGCTCAACCGACCATCCCGGCTGAGCGATGCCCCCTGCCCGCAAGGTCTCGGGAAGGCCTGCGCGTGCGACGTCGGATTCGAACGCAGCAATCGCATCTTCAAACGGAGCGCAGCGAGGGGCTGGCGTCTGCCTCCTCATGTGCTCGTCGAGAATTTGCGCGAATGGGGTCACGTAGAAAGCGAACGACTCCAAGCAAGAACCCTTGAGCGGCGCGGAAGGTGCGCACATGTATGATGCCGCTATATTTCACACGTGGAGCGTGTCGTTGGCGCACAAGGTAAGCTGGCAGCGTGCACCTTGTCATCGAGCACTCGTTTCCGCAGTCGCGTGAAACATTGTGGCCGTGGCTCGTACTTCCCGAGCGCATGAACACATGGTCGCTCGCACGAGTCGATAGCCGCGCCCCCGGTGACGATGACAGACCCGAAGGTGTGGGAGCCCTTCGAACGATCAGCCTGCATGCGGCGGGAAGACGCGTGACGCAGCTCGAAGAAGTGATCGTTGCCAGCGACTACCCTCATCGCTTCGCGTATCGCGTGGTTCGCGGTCCGCTCACCCTCGACGAACACAACGGAACCATCGAGCTCGTAGAACGCGAAGGCGGCACGCATGTGAAGTGGACCGTCTCGGCCCAGATAGCGCCACGCATCCTTGAGCCTGCCGTCACGTTCCACTTGAGGGGCCAACTCAAGGAGAGTTTGCGGCGGCTTGAGCGTGCAGCTTCCGCGGTAGACTACAGCCCACCTCCAGTGCGTTCGCTCAAGATACTTGACGATCTCGCAAACCGCCTGTACCTCGAAGCGCGAGCCATCCTAGACGCACAACGAGCGATCGCCGCGTCGCTCAAAGGTGACGGGAAGTACTGGTTTTCCAAACTCTACGTCTTCGTCACCGAAGAACAGCTCAAGCATGCACGCACGCCCGACGTCGAAGTACCCGAATGGGTGCTCCGGATTATTCCGGCGTTTCATCGCTACTATGTCCAGAATCTTGACCGTTGGTCCGCAGGCGATCATGAACGCACTGAAGCCCACTGGCGCCGCAGCTTTGCGGTCATGGATCGCGCCGACGATGATCCGCGGGAAACCATGCGAGGCATGTTGCTCGGTGCCAAGGCTCATATCGAAGAGGATCTACCGCGCGCGTTTGCGGATGTGTATCTTGCACACTTTCACAACCGCGCGAGCTTCGCGCGCTTTCGAGCAGACTTTCTCTCGATGGGAACGCTCTTCGAACGAGCGTCGCTTCGTCTCCTGGAAGAACTGCCCAAAAGCTGGCTGCCTCCGGGTCTGTCGATAGCCAATCGCCTGCTAACGCCCCGTGCACGCGACGCGCTGCTCAACCAGCAGTACGACATTCGCCACGCGAGGCGCGAGGCCTTCGAGCGCGCCATGCGGCTCAGCATTTGGAAGACAACC
>JAHFDZ010000060.1:0-15154 GCA_023248745.1 Myxococcales bacterium
CGGCTGCCGTCGCGACGATGCTCTTGCCATCGCCGCGGCGTTCAATGCACAGGGTGCCGGCGCCAGGGTTCATGTAACCGATAGATTAGGTATAGTAGAGCACTCGTGGGATGGAGGTTTTCGTGCGCAAACTAAACGTAGCTACGCAAGTTTCATTTTTGGGGGGTTCGGCGATGCTGATCGTTTGGGCGTGCAGCTCAGACCCATTAGGAACACCTACAGACGATGGCGGCACCATGGGTGATGGCGGCGCAGCGGCGGACAGTGGGGGATCGAACGATGGTGGCGGCACAAGCGATGGCAGCGCCAGCGATGGTGGAGGCACCGACAGCAGCACCGATAGCGGTAGCGGCGAGACACTTCGCTTCCTCGCGGTAGGTGACGTTGGCACCGGCACGAAAGAGCAGAAGGACGTCGCGAAGGCGATGGAGGATAAATGTAAACTAAGCGGTTGCGATTTTGCGCTGCTGCTTGGCGACAACATGTACGAGAACGGCGTCGCGTCTGCGACCGACAAGCTGTTCCAAACGCAGTTTGAGGATGTCTACAAGAACCTGAATTTTCCCTTCTACGTCGTGCTCGGCAACCACGATTACGGTGGCACGGGTGCAGGTTTCGACAAGACCAAGGCTCACTACGAAGTCGTCTACACGTCGTCGCGTTGGAAGCTCCCTTCGGAGTATTGGCATCGCGTCGAGAAGCACGTCGAGTTCTTCGGCCTCGACACGACGGCGCAAATGTGGGGACAAGCCGACACGCAAGCGAAAGACGTCAAGGGCTGGATCAGCGCATCAAAGGCAACCTGGAAAATCGGTGTTGGGCACCATCCGTATCTCTCGAATGGACCGCACGGCAACGCCGGCACCTATGAGGGCATTCCGTTCATTCCTGTGCTTTCAGGTAAGGGTGTCAAAGATTTCTTCGACGACAACATTTGCGGCAAGGTCGACATCTACTTCAGTGGGCACGACCACAGCCGGCAGTGGCCTTCCGAAAAGTGTGGCGGCAAGACAGAGCTCGTTGTTAGCGGCGACGGCTCGAAAGCGACTGACCTCACAGGCAAGAATAAGACAAACTTTCAGTCGAACTCACTCGGCTTCGCGTACGTGCTCATCGAAGGCAAAAAACTCACGCTCGAGTTCATCGACAAGACAGGCAAAGTCGAATTTTCAAAATCGATCAGCAAATAGGCTATTTGCTTTTTGGCATCGCGAATGTTGGCAGGAGCTTCTCCTGCCAAACGTTCATCAGCCGCTTTTCGGGATCAAATTCGTTCCGAATGCGGTCGTAGATGATGTATCGCGGGAAGCTTGTTGGGATGTGCTTGGCGACCGTTGGCACAACGCTGTGGGGGATGAGCTGGCCCCAGTGAAAATGGACATCGGCCCCTAGCTTGGCCTCGAGCGCCACGTAGTACGCCGCGATCATTGTCTCTGCGAGCAAGAGCGTGTCCTTGTCGTTTCCGCTAAAAATGATCTCGAACCTTGCAACGTCTTCGTGATCGCCTAGGAGCGCGCGCGAACCCTTCACGAATCGAATCGAGATAGGTCCAGTCTCATACAGCTTGTGCTTCTCGGCCTGTTCTTTGGCCGTTCGTTCAATGATGTCCATCGCGATGAGATACTTGTCGCCGCGAACGGGAACGCTAATTTCGGCTGAATGAACGGGCAGGCTGTTGGCTGCGTCACCAATGTTGAACACGTTGTAGCTGCGCTGCGTGTATTCGCGATCGGGTAGCCCATCGATCGCGACGTCAATAAACTTGACGGCTGTCTTGGGGTCTAGTTTGCCGATTTGGTTGGCCGCCCACGCTGCCGGCAGCCCAACTAATTTGGCCGCAAGCTCGGTTCCAAGCGGCCGATTATTTTTTGGCTGTGAAAAGATTGCGCGAAGCAGATTGCGATTCGGAACGCCGGTATAAGCAGGTGGCTCTTTCTTCATCAGCTCGGCGCGTTTGGCAGCGCTCACGGGGTGGCGCGACGTGACCGCGATCTTGTCGCTATAGGGATTCCATAAGAGCTCGAGGTGAAACGCGGGCGTGGGGTGGCGTGAAAATGAGCCCGTTCTTGGTAGCTTGGCTTCCGGCCTGTCGTTCTCGATGAGCCGATACACGTTCTCGCCGCGCAGAATGGCCTTCGCTTTCGTGGCCGTGGTCACGCTGCGAATTTCGTTGAGCCAGAACTTCTCGCGCGCTCGGACGACGTAGCTGTGGACGACACCGAGCGTGCCCATATTAATTAACGCCGCGTCGTAGACATCGTCTGACTGAAGGAGCGTCCAGTCTGGATGCTCTTTTGAAAATGCGTTGGGATCGGTGATGCCATCTTTGGGCTCGATGCGCACTTTCGATCCATCGAGCTTGACCATGTCGATGCGGATGACCAACTCGGCGAGGGGACCGCGCGCGAACACCGAGCCATGTGTGCCCGTGGTGAGCACGCCGCCGAGCGTTTGACCGTCATATCCACCGAGCGCGGGCAACGCGCCGCCCGCCGCCCACAGTGTTCCGTTGATTTCTCTAATCTTGGTGCCCGAGCCGACATGAAAGAGCCACTCGTCTGAAACACTCGTTTTCAGATCGCGGCCGCTCGGCGAGCCATGCTTTACAGGTTCCACAAAGCGAAGATTGTCCGGGAAAATGTACGCGCCATCCCCGTGGGCCACGGGGCTATTGGAGAGGCGTGAGCCACCCGCTTTGACCTTCAGCTTGGGGGGTAACTTTGTTGCAATCCACAGCATCGTTTCGCTGAGCTCGTCGATGTCGACGCCAGGCATGTACGCGGCCATCGGGAGCCACGTAACGTTGCGTGAGTGGTTCTGCAGCAGTGATGGAACGACGATGTGCGGGGTGAAGCCGCTCTTCGGTTCCCTTCGAGCTGCCAATGAATCGACGCTCGCGAGTGTTGCGGACGCAAGTAACGCTAAGGACAATGGACGGAACATTGAAGTCTCCCCTCGTGACGGAGCAACCGCCTCCAACCCCCGCGTGAAAACTACGGTGGCCCGATCGCGCTTGCAACGCGCGCACCTTGAATTTCTTGGCTACTCGGCAACTTCGGTCTGACTTCGCAGCACAAAGTGAGAGTTTTGGCGCGCTTAGCGCAATTCGTCCAAGAGACCTAAGTTCGCGGCCTCGAGAACCTTTGCACGCAGTGGCTCATAGGTCTCAAGCGTCCATGGACTCAGACGATCGGAGCCGAAGATGCGTCGCACCAGCGCTCGGCCGCGAGGGGACTTCGCGGCTTCGAGCATTGCGTTGCAGATTTGAAGGCGTTCTTGGGACGATAGATGGCTGTGTGCCGCAAACACGTCGCTAGGAATTTCGTTCCACGTATTGATGATGCGAATGGACTCTTCTGCACCGACGATTCGTGACCATGCGCCACGCACGATGCGGCCAAGCGTATCGGTGTTGGCGTACGTTGCGCCGACGTCAGCTTTGCCACCCACGACGGCACGCACGACGGCTTCGTGTGAACCAAAAAAACGTTCACCTGCGAACGCCATGCGGACGTCGATCCCCTCGGCCCAAAGGCCAACGCGCGGGATGACGTAGCCCGCGGCGCTCCATCGCTCGACCCAACCAACGCGCGCACCTGGCAGGGATGCGGAACTGCGAATGGAGGACGTTTCGTTGGTGATGAGTACGCTAACAAAGCGCGCTTCGCCACCGCGTGGATTGGTAACGAGTGGGATTGCGAGACCTCGCAGTTCGAGGCCGAGGAATACGATGGGTGGCAGCCAAGCGATGTCGAGCGCGCCCGCCATCATGCGGGCGGCAATGTCGTCGTAAGAGTTACAGAAGAGCGGGCGGACCGCGGACCCCAAGCGCGTTGCGATCGCGGACAAAAATTCGTCAAGAAGCGGAAGCTCTGCGGCTGCGACCGCGTGCGAGACCACGCCGAATGCGAGCGGATCCATGCGCCCGTGATACCGCACGAAGAAAGGGGCGTCCCCTGTCTGCGTGCGAAAAGTGGACCGCTGTAGGCCTTTTACTCCATGCCCAAGGCTTCGAGCGCCACCCGCACATCGCTGAAGGGAAGGTGCTGCTCGCCGACAATTTGAGTCTGTTCGTGACCGCGCCCTGCGATGAGAACGATGTCATTCTTACCCGCCGAAGCGATTGCTCCCGAAATGGCTGCGCGTCGGTCAAGTTCGATGCGCTTTTCGGTTGCGCCGAGCCCACGTGCAATCGTGGCTGCGATCGTTTCGGGCGCTTCGTGTCGCGGATTGTCACTTGTAAGCCAGACCGTGTTGGCACCTTTGGCCGCCTCGCCCATGGGGATGCGCTTGGCTTTGTCTCGGTCACCGCCAGCGCCGAATACCAAATGTAACTTTTCGTGTGGCAAATTGCGTGCGGTTGCAATCGTGCGCTTCAACGCGTCCGGCGTGTGGGCATAGTCGATGACCACGTAAGGTTCTTTTGCGATCACTTCGAAGCGTCCTGGAGGAGCCGGCAACTGTTCAAGTAAATTGACGGCCTCGTCAAACTCGATGCCGAGTCCGACGAGGCCGAGAAGGGCCGCCACCGCGTTCTCCCCAAAAATGCGACCGATTGCACGTGTATGAAATTCCAAACGCTCACGACCCAATGTTGGCGCTTGGAGGTCTAGCGTGTTGCCTTCCCACGCAAGTGAGCACGACGCGATGCGAACAGTGAGCGGCATGATCACTTGTCCGCGATCGTCGTCACCGTAGGTCGATATTGTAACACCACGCGGTACTATTTCGCGCAGCAGCGCGCTGGTTTCGTCGCAGCCGTTGAGCACGGCGGTGCCACCCTCTTTGAGGTGCACGAAGAGTTGCGCTTTGCTGGCGAGGTAGTGCTCTGGACTGCCGTGCGAATCGAGGTGGTCGTGCGAGAGGTTCGTAAACACCGCGACCTCTGCGGGCCACGATTTCGCAAACCCTCGCGAAAGGGCCTCGCTCGTCATTTCGATTGCCGCGTACGTTGCGCCTTCGCTCACTGCGCGATCCATGAGCCCAACGAAGCCGTTCCAGTTCTTTTCGATCGTCACTTCGCCGCCGGGCAGCAGAAACGCGCCGACCGTCGTGGTCGTGGGAACGGGCGCATGCACGCGCGCGAGTGCATGTGCGAGCCACCAGGTGGTGGAGGTTTTTCCGTTCGTTCCTGTCACGCCGACAGTGCGAAGCCGTGCATGCGAAGCGGGGATCGCGAGACTCATGCGGAGCTGCAATGTAGCGCAATGGCTGCGTCACGCCGTATGGAGCGTCATAAACTTCATTCGGCGTTCGGTTGGGAGAAACGTGGCCAGAAAAAAAGTAGCCAGCGAAACGTGTCCAGAGGAAACGCAATCGGGGGAGCACCCTTGCTCCCCCTGATGGTGTGCTGCGCGCTCGGTTAGGATCAGTAAGGACCCCATTCGAAGGTCGGGAACAGCTGATTCACGCAGCCATGAAGACCCGCACTGCATGAACCTGCGGCTGCGCATGACGCAACTTTCTGCAGGCCAGCGTCGTTCAATTGCGCGAGTTCCTTGGTGCAAGCATCGGGTGTTGTCTTGCACTGCACCGAGAGCGCTGCGCATGCCTGGGTGACCTTGGCGTCGGCACAGAGGTTTGCGCTGTTCGCTGCTCGATGACCTTCGGCGGCGGCATTGGCGCAGTCAGCCGTGCTTGAACTGATGGTTGTGACACCCGCGCTTGCGGCGGTCGGCTTGTAGTACGAGTTGAATGCCGTGCACATTTGTTGTGCTTTGGTGCAATTGGCGTCGGTCGTTGCGAATTTTTTGCACGTTGCGGCTGCAGGCACCGTCGTCGGTGACACACAGGCTCCGCCTTCGGCTGTCGGCGTGGTGGGCACAGCTGGCGCGATTGGCGCTCCGGGTACCACGGGGGTAGTCGGGGTGGCCCCTGGAATTGCCGGCGCACCGGGATCGCCTGGGGTGCGGGTAACGGCCGCTCGGTGTCTTCCGGAAAAAACCAACTTTCCTGACGCGCTTGCGGGAGCAGGGGTCGCTGCTGGCGTCGCTGCCGGCGTGGTCGTGGTGTTGGTCGCCACTGGAGGCTCAGGGCCGGTGCCCGCATGAATAACGCAGCCCGACAGGCTGCTAGTGAGCATGAGGAACAGCGTTTTGTCGATCTTCATCCGAATGTTTCTCCCCCGGACCGCGCCGGTGCGACCCCCGCATCATCGCGGGTGAGCGCAGAATATGAACATTGTATGTGACGAACGAAGGCCACGTCCCCTTCATTACGAAGCATGCGTGTTGTCCTTACAGTAGGCATGTTGACTACATGCGGGAAGGGGGCGACTTTTTGCGCCATGCGCCGGCGCGACGTTTATAGTAAATTTAGTTGACCATTTTCATCGCCAAGGCTTCGTCTGCAAGAGCCTCAAACGATAACGTGCTTGCGCGCGCGAGTTCAGCTTCGTTGTTCAAAGGTTTGATGAACTGGGGTTCAAGGCCTGCGAGGCGCACGATCACGGGGCCGAATAGCGCCCGCAACGCGGGCTTTTCATAGGCCTGCTGCAGTTGGTCCATGAACTTTGCGAACGGTCGATCTTTGACGCCAGGTTTTGCGCCGAGCAATTGAAAGCGCTTAATCGCTTCGTGCAGTCTGCGTCCGCTTGGATCCACGCGCGACATCGGTTCGAAAAATACGCCCCGAAAAAACGGTGCTGCGTGCGCGATGACGCCCCAGAATGCGCGCGTCGCAGTTGCGCGTTCGGCGAGCGTTGCCTTCGATCGTTTCTTTGCGAGTTCGTGCGTGTAAGCGTCGGACGCGTAGTACTCGACCATATGGTAGTCGATCGCGATGTGTCGTGATTCGTCGCGGTTGATGAGCTTCATGGCTTCTTGGCTCATGTCGTCGTTGACGTAGTCGTTGACGCTGCGAAGGAGCGCAATGTCGAGAATGAGCTCGCCGGCGGTAATGTACGCATTCGCAACTTCGTCGCTCACGTATCGAACCGCGTCGATAAAGTGAGGCGCAAACCGAACGAGTGCGGGGTTGGTTGAGTAGGCCTTGAGGTGGCGAACGTTGTAATAGTCCGCGAGCATCATGGCTGCCTGCGCATGGCGGACCTCGTCTCGAACGAACGTGCCGAAGATTGCCTTCAGCGTTGGATCTTTCACACGCTTTCGCTGCTCAACAAAGAGCGCGCCTGCGAGTCGCTCGATTGCGGACATGTCGGTAAATAACTGAACGATCGCCATCTCGTCGTCGGTTGACATGTCGCGTGGCGGTTTGGCCCAATTGAGATCGGCTACCGACCACTGATCGCGTTCGCAACGTTCGAGCATGCGCTGCAAGTCCATTGGTACTCTCCCTCGCGCTCTGCCAGTGTAGCCCCAAGTCGATTCTTAAGTGCGCCCTATCCGCCGGTGGCGCGCATCGAAACCGCGCTCGCGCTTTGTTCGGTGCACCCTCTAAATGTAACTCCGTCTGGTTTCTTTTGCCATGCGGACGCAATGGCTTCTCGAACGCTGGGTCCGTCGCCACGTTCGGCGCTGTGTCGTGCGGACGTTCCGTCGCTCGTTGCGAGGCACGGGCGAAATGTGCCATCGGCGGTGACGCGCATCCGATCGCATCCGTTGCAGTACGTGTCGGTCGAACCTGTGATGAAGCCAACTCGTCTTCCGTTCGCTGCGGTGACATAGCGCGCAGGGCCGCGATTGGTATCTCTTGAGGCGACTTTGCTAAGTGCATGCGCCGCAAGTTTGCTGCGCATCTCTTCGTACGAAACGAGCGCGTTTGTGGGTAGTCGCGCGCCTTCGCCCACGCGCATGAGTTCGATGAATCGAGGGGTTATGTTGCGCGCCCACGCGAAATTGACGATGTCTTCGAGCTCGTCGTCGTTGATGTTGCGCATGACGACGGTGTTGAGCTTGAGCTCAGTGAAGCCTATTTGGGCCGCTGCATCGATGCCTTGCATCACGTCGTTGAGCCTTCCGCCGCGCGTGATTGCGAAAAACCGAGGCGCTCGAAGCGTATCGAGAGAAATCGTCAAGCGCCTTAACCCTGCATCCCGAAGTGGGGCTGCGAGCACCGCGAGCTGCGTCGCGTTGGTTGTGAGCGCGAGGTCCTTGACCTCTTTGCGAGCCGCGAGATCGCGCACCACGTCGAGGAGATAAGGGGACAGCAGGGGCTCGCCGCCGGTGATGCGCACACGTGTGATGCCGCTTGCGATGAGTTCATCGATAATCGTTGTCCAACCGCTAAGCGAAAGCCGCGTTTCGAAGTAGCCATCTGCGCGCGATGGCCTGCAATACACACACGCAAGGTCGCAGCGATCCGTAAGCGAGAGGCGAACGAGGCCGGGCGCAACGCGCGAGGACGCTGGCTCTGTGGCCAAAATCGGCAGCGAACGCGGCATCGGCATGGGCTCCAAAAGGGTAGCATGCGACGTTATGAAGCGTTCTTCGCTCGCGCACCTCACCGACAAAGGTGAAGTGCGTATGGTCAAGGTGGGTGACAAATCGAAGACGGTGAGATTTGCCATCGCGAGAGCGGAGGTTGAAACGACCAAAGCGGTGATCGACGCGGTAAGGCGGAGCGAAGTGGCCAAGGGCGACGTCCTTGCCGTCGTTCGAATAGCGACGATTGGTGCGTGCAAACGAACGAGTGAGCTCATTCCGCTGTGCCATCCGATTGCGGTGACCGGTGTCGACGTGCAAGTGACCTTGACTCGAACGCGGGCAGTCATCGAGGTGCGAGTGGATGCGGATGACCGCACCGGCGCGGAGATGGAAGCCATGGTGGGTGCATCTGTGGGCGCGCTGACTTTTTACGATATGTGTAAGAGTCTTGACCGTTGGATGAAGGTGACTCAAGTTTTGTTGCTCGAGAAGAGTGGCGGCAAGAGCGGGTACCAAAAGAGGCCGCGCGAGGCGACGCGATGAGCCGCATTCACGTTGCGCTGCAAACGAGTGCAGTCAATGTAAGCTACGCGATGAGCTTCATTGCGGATCCTCAAGCGGGCGCGCTCGATATGTTTGTCGGCGTCGTGCGCAATCACAATGACGGCCGTGTGGTGACACTGCTCGAGTACGAGGCATACGCATCCATGGCGGAGCGTGAGATGGCA
Organism: Myxococcales bacterium; assembly: GCA_023248745.1. Classification (GTDB taxonomy): domain Bacteria; phylum Myxococcota_A; class Polyangia; order Polyangiales; family Polyangiaceae; genus JAHFDX01. The sequence goes on from JAHFDZ010000060.1 coordinate 9,053, forward strand.
AAAATTGCAGCCGAAGTGAGCGCGACGTTTTCTCCGCACGCGATTTGGGTCGAGCACCGCGTTGGTTCGCTGCACGTGGGTGATCCCGCGGTCGTTTGCGGCGTTAGCGCCGTTCACCGAGGGCAAGCGTTTGACGCGTGCCGCATGCTTATCGATCGCATCAAGGCTGACGTTCCCATTTGGAAGCGCGAGCATGGTCCCGACGGAGCCTATTGGGTGGGCTTTCGTGATGCAAGGTGCCACGGCGAGCACCTTCATCGATGACAATGATCAACTTTGTTGACGGTTAGAAATCAGCCCAACGATGGGCATCCACCACCAGCCCAACCGGCGCGGGCTCTGCGCCTGCAGGCACCAAGATGAGCCCATCCGACCCAGCGAGGCTCGTGGCAGCACCGGATGCTTGCTGCGAGTGCGCCCGCGCTTCCAGAACTCCGTCGCTTTCGAATTGAAACGAAGCGCGCGCGACTTCGAGGCGATCGTTGGACCTTGCGACGGGCGTCGCAAGGCGAGCCTTCGTGCGTGGTCCGAAGGGCGCTAGGTCGCCTTGCATTGCGCGCAATAACGGCATCACGAAGAGCGCGAATGTCACCATGGCGCTCGATGGATTGCCGGGCAGGCCCACAAACAGCTTGTCGCCACGTCTGCCGAACGCCAGCGGCTTACCTGGCTTGATCGCAACACGAAAGAAGTCGAGTGAGGCTCCTACGTCGGAGAGTGCGGCGCGGACATGATCGTGATCACCAACGCTCACGCCGCCGATCGTCACGACCAAGTCGGCGTCAGCAAAAGCACGCTCGATGGCCGCTGTTGTCGCGTCTCGATCGTCGGGGACAATCGGATACGTGCGAGCCTTCGCGCGCGCTTGGGTCGCGAGCGCGCTGATGCCATAGCTGATCGACTCTGGAATGCCGTGAGGCGTTTTGGCTCCTAACTTGTAGAGCTCTGCGCCTGTTGGCAACAGCGCGACGGAGGGAACCTTGGAGACCATCACGGCATCAGCATCGAGCATTGCCGCAAGAACGCACGCGCCTGGCGTCAAGCGCTTACCTGCGGTCATCGCAGTCTCGCCAATTGCGAGGTCTTCTCCACATGCTCGGATAAATGCACCCTTACGTGGCGCGCTGCGAAAGTGGACGTGCGATCCTTCGCGCCGCACGTGCTCTTGGGGAACAACCGCGTCGGCCCCCAGAGGGAGCGGCGCGCCGGTAAAGATGCGGCACGAAGTATTGGGAATCGCTTCGCGCCACGGCGCGCCCGCGGCCGACTCGCCACGGACTTCGAGCACAAATGGGCCGTCGCCAACCAGATCCGAAGTTGCAATCGCGTACCCGTCCATCGTGCTGTGATCGAAGCGAGGCCATGGAAGCGTTGTGACAATGTCGCGTCTGAGGACACGGCCTTCTGCCTCACAAAGAGGGGCCGACTCACTGCCGAGGACGATGGTGTTCGTGAGCATTCGGCGACGCGCTTCGTCGAGCGTGAGCAGCTCAGTGGCCATGCTTTTCGCCTCTTGCGAGCCGCACCATGTGCTCGAGCAATGGGATCAAAATTGCGTCGAGCGCAAGGTCAACCGCCTTGACGGAACCCGGTAGCGCTATGATTACCTTGCCTTGGCGCGTACCGGCGAGTGCGCGGGATAAGATGGAACGCGGGCCGATTTGATCCCATGAGAGCCTTCGAAAGGCCTCGCCGAAGCCGTCAAGCGTCTTGTCGAGTAGCGGAGTGATCGACTCGATCGTCACATCACGTGGAGCTACGCCGGTTCCGCCGGTGAACATGAGGACGTCGCACAGATTTTCGCTTTCGACTTGCTGCGTTACAGCGCTCCTCTCGTCGGCAATCCAGGCGCGCTCGCACTGAAAGCCAGCCGCGATCAATTTGGACTCCATGCTTGCGCCCGACGAATCGGTGGCCTCGGTTCGCGTGTCGCTAACGGTGATGATCAAAATGCGCACCTCAGCCTCCTGCTACCGGTGGGATCAAGGCGAGAATGTCACCGCTACTGAGCTGTTCGTCGGCTTGCGCAAACGTTTCGTTTCGCGCGACGCGAACGGCACTCAAGTGTGGTGTGAGTGAGGGATATCGCGTGCCAATCCACACGATGAAGTGAGCAACAGTTGTTACATGATTGGGTAGCTGTACTCGCTCTTCGTGGATGCCCACGAGATCGCGTAAGACTGCGAAGTACAAGAGCGTCACTGCCATGGTGTGCCACACCGTACCTGCGATATGCGAAGATAGAAGCCCGCATGTTGTGGCTCTCTGTTCTCCACGATCTTGAAGCCCGGCGCGAGCCATCGGTTCTTGCGACCGTCGTTTCGATTTCGGGCTCGTCGCCATGTTCAGTGGGCACGAAGATGATTGTCTCGGCGACGGAATTTTGGGGAACAGTCGGCGGTGGGCATCTTGAGCAGTTAGCGATCGAAAATGCGAGAACGGTTCTCAACGACGGCAAATCGATCACTGTTCGTTACCCACTCGGCGCGACGGTCGGCCAGTGCTGCGGGGGCGTCGTCGAGATCTTCTTTGAAGTGCTCTTTCGTTCGCCGCGTCTATACCTTTTCGGCGTGGGGCACGTCGGACAAGCGCTATGCCGCGTACTTGCAGGCACCGTGTTTGCCGTCGATGCGATTGACGAGCGGCCTGAGTGGATTGAGGCGCCCGAGCTACCAGCGCCTGTCGTCCGGCATGCCATCGCGTGGGACGAATTCGTCGAGCAAGCCGAGTGGAGCGAGGAGCGTACTTACGTTGCCGTGATGACCCATCGTCACGATTGGGATCAAGCGATTATTGAGCAGGTGATTCGCAGGCCAACTCGCTACGTTGGCCTCATTGGTAGTGACCTCAAGTGGCGTAAATTTCAAGAACGCCTCATCGCGCGCGGTTCGAGCGCCAAGGTTCTTGCGCGCGTGCACTGCCCCATCGGCCTAAACATAGGGGGCAAGGCTCCCAATGAAGTGGCCATAAGCGTTGCCGGTGAACTCTTGCGCGAGCACTACAGGCGACCCACACTGCCCGATAGTTCCCCATGAAATCGGCATGCCGGCGCATGATGCTTGCGCGCTCGTCACACAAGCGTCACTGTCCGTCGGTACCAAGGTAAGCGATGGCAAAGATCGTCGTCATTGAAGACGAGCGCGATATCCGGGATGTTCTCGATTTCAACCTTCGCCAAGCCGGACACAAAGTCTATCCGGCTGCAGACGGGGCTGAGGGCCTCAAGCTCGTTCGTGAAAAGAAGGCCGAGCTCGTGTTGCTCGATCTAATGTTGCCCGACATGCCTGGCACCGAAGTGTGCAAGCAGCTGAAGCAAGATCCGAACACGCGCGAAGTTCAGGTCATGATGCTGACGGCAAAAGGCGAAGAAATCGATCGCGTGATCGGTTTTGAGCTCGGCGCGGATGACTATGTTGTTAAGCCTTTCAGCGTTCGCGAACTTCTCTTGCGCGTGCAGGCAATTTTGCGGCGCGGTTCTCCGCCGTCGCAAGAGGTGCCGACTGCGATACTCGAGTTCGGCGTGTTGCGGCTCGATCGCGGCGCGCACCGAGTGTGGGTCGAAGGCAAGGAGCTCGAGCTGACAGCCCTCGAATTTAAGCTGCTTGTGACGCTTCACGATCGGAAAAATCGTGTGCAAACGCGAGAGGCGTTACTGAGCGACGTGTGGGGAATCCAGGCTGAAATTACGACGCGAACGGTCGATACGCACGTCAAGCGCCTGCGCGAAAAGCTTGGTCTTGCAGGTGACTATGTCGAAACCGTTCGAGGCGTCGGTTATCGGTTCGCCGAGAGTCCCTCGGTTGGTTGATAATCAAGGCGGTGGGAGCGTCACGCAATCAGGTGTTCGTTATTGTTGCGCTTGCGATCGCAGTCTCGCTCGCGCTGCATCGTATTCTGGCGAACGGTTGGCTTGATGCCGCGTTCGCGATTGCGTTGGCACTTGCGGTAGCCGCGCTTGTGCACGCAAACGTCAAGCGTCGCTCAGACAGCGTGGTCGATCGCATTACCGCGATTGCGCGTGGTGACTACGCACATGCTGACGAAGACGTTGGAGGGATCGAGCGCGTTAGTGCAGCGCTCGATCAGATGGTTGTCGCCCTTCGCGCGGCGCTCGCGGACCTGAGGAGCCAACGCGATCTCGGAAGTGACATCGTTGACAATCTCCAAGAAGGCATCCTGATTGTCGACGCTGACGACCGGATTGTGCGTGTGAACCCTGCGCTGCGCGACACGCTTTTGCTTCCCGTGGATGCGATCGGACGCTCGCTACTCGAAGTCGTCAGGCACGCCGAACTCAACGATCTGCTCGCGGACGCACGGCTGGGGTGGCACGCAGCAGAGGTCGAAATTACTGGGCTAAAGCCTCGGCGTCTTCGCGTCCGCGCGCAGCCCCTCGGCACTGCGGGGTTGCGTCTCGCAGTGCTCGTCGACGTGACTGACATTCGACGTCTCGAGACGATGCGACGCGACTTCGTGGCCAATGTTTCGCATGAACTGCGCACGCCCGTAACGGCAATTCGGTCGGCTGCAGAGACGCTGCGCATGGTGGTGGGTAACACCGTCGCAACCGATGATGCTGCGGTCACGCAACGAGACACGGTGAGGTTCGTCGAGATCCTCGAACGCAACTCGGAGAGGCTTCACCTGCTCATCGAAGACCTGCTCGAACTCTCTCGCATTGAGGGCAAGGAATTTCAATTCGATCGTGAACGCATCGAGGTGCGTTCGCTTTTGCAACACATGGTGTTACTTTTTCGTGATCGCGCCGAGAAGCGCGGCGTCAGCTTTCACGTTGATGCACCAGAAGGGCTTCGCTTGGTCTCTGATCGACGCGCGATTGAACAGATTGTGACCAACTTGATCGACAACGCAATCAAGTACTGCCCGAACGGTACTGTAGAGCTTCGCGCTACGGCGCATGGTTCCGACGTTCATTTGCAGATTTGCGACCACGGGCCTGGCATCGAGCCAAAGCACTTGCCCCGAATTTTTGAGCGCTTTTATCGCATCGACAAAGGTCGTTCACGTGACGTTGGAGGTACGGGCCTCGGTCTCGCGATCGTCAAGAATCTTGTCGATGCTCTTGGAGGGACTGTTCACGTCGAATCGACAGTTGGCGAGGGTACGGCCTTTTCGTGCGTGTTTCACTCCGACGTCCTGAAAGAGCCGAGTAGCACGAGCGACGTGAGCAAGCGTGCTGCCGATTCTGGGCGCTCGCTGAAGGTGCCTGGTTGAACGCGGGCAAGCAAGAACGCGAACGGGCCGGTGTCGCGTTCGCGCTCGTCGTCACGACCTTCCTTGCGTTCGCGCTGTGGCCTTCAGTTGCCCAAATGATCCATGCGCCTTCGGCGCAAGCGCTGTTCTTGGCGGTCGAGTTTGTTGCCAGCGTCGGTGCTGCGATGCTCGTGCCTGCATTGGTTGGCGTTGGTGCGGCAATTTTTGTTTCTGAATTTTGTGCTCCACGCGTGCGGAGTGTTCTTGCGGCTGTGATCGAGTGCCTCGTCGTCGTCCCTGGGATTGTCTACGCGTGGGGTTTTTCTGGCACCTCCGCGTCGTTGCCCGAAGCAAGTTTCGTCAGACACCACGTACGAACGCTCGTGGTGATTTTTGGCGTTTCCGCGCCAATGGTGGCACTGCTGACGCTCCATATTCTGCGCTCCGTTCCGGTACGTCTTCGCGATGCTGCGGTCGCGCTGGGCGCAACCCATGGAGAAGTGTTCGCGTCTGTCGTTTTGCCGATTGCCGGCCGCGCGATCGTGGGTGCATGCGCATTCGGACTCGTGCGTGCGCTTGGGGAGACGACGGCGTTACTCGTTGTTTCAAACGAGGACTCGCCGGTTCGCGCGTTTGGATCTGCGATTTGGGGCGGTGAGCTCAATGTGGGGTACCGCGCGAGCGCGCATGTCGCTCTCTTGACGGTGACCGGCTTGGCGAGCGTTTTTGCATTTCGCCTCGTGCGGCGTCGGGTCGCGATGGAGGAGACATAGTGGCTCGCTCTCGCGCAAGCTTGCTTTACGTTTTCGCGGCCATCAGCCTGCTCGCGCTCTTGCTTCCCGTGTGCATTGCGGCAAGTGCCATAGTGCGACCTTCGCGGCTTGTTCT
>JAHFDZ010000060.1:15164-24165 GCA_023248745.1 Myxococcales bacterium
AGACGCCTGCGATTGGAACGAGGATCCTCTCACCGATGGTGACGTCAACGTTCGGAGTCGCATTGGGAGGTGCCGCCGGAGTCGCGCTCGGCTTCGTGTTGGGTATGCACCTCGCGCGCATGCCGGAACGGAACAGAGTCGAGCGATGGCTGCGCACGGTGGTGTGTATCGCGGCGGGCGCTCCGCCGCTCGCGTTCGCTCTCATGATGCCGTACGCGACGTTGCAACGTGCGTTCGCAGCGCTCGTTCTCGTGTTTCCTCTCGTCACCATGATGGCTGAAATTTTGGTGCGCAGGGTCCCTCGCGAAGTGAGTGACGCAGCGCTCGCGCTCGGTGTGCCTCGTTGGCGTGCCTTGCTGATTGCGGTGTTGCCCTGCGCGTGGCCGCAAATCGCGCGCGGTGTCGCGATTGTATTCACCGTTGTCCTCTTTCATTTGCAGGGATCCTTCTACGAAACAGACGCAGGTGGTTCGCTGGGACAGACTACGCAAGACGCGATCACCTCATTGCGTTTACTCGTTTGGACGATCGCGTCGCTCGCCCTGTATGCGCTGTTGCGCCCTTTCCTTTCTTCCCTCAAGTTGTTCCGATGAACGATGCGGCGCGGGTGAAGATGCACGCACGCGGCTTGCACGCGTTCTATGGCCGCAAAGAGGCGCTCTGCAACGTCACGCTGCCCATCATCGACAAGCGCGTGACCGCGATCATCGGCCCTTCCGAGTGTGGCAAGTCGACGTTTGTGCGCTGTCTCAATCGCATGCACGAATTGGGCGAAGGCGCGTCCGTACGAGGCGAAGTACTTCTCAACGGAAGCGATATTTACGCATCCGGCCTTGATCCCGCTCCTTTGCGTCGTCGTGTGGGCCTCATCGCCAAGCGACCAAATGTGTTTCCCACGATGAACGTTCGCGAAAATGTACTCTCCGGGTTACGTTTGAACGGTATCGTGCCTGCCGACTCTGACGAGGTGGTCGAGCGTTGCCTCAAGCGTGTGTCCTTGTGGATCGACACCAAGGACCGGCTGCTCGAGCCGGCGGTTTCGCTCAGCATCGGAGAGCAACAGCGGTTGTGCATAGCGCGCACCCTCGCGCTCGAGCCCGAGGTCATTCTTATGGATGAGCCGTGTTCACTTCTCGATCCGATCGCGACTGCGAAGATTGAAGATTTGCTGCGCGACCTTTGTGATACGTGCGCCGTCCTTGTCGTGACACACAGCGTGCAACAAGCCGCGCGAGTGAGTGATTTTGCTGCGTTTTTTTTGCTGGGTGCGCTCGTTGAATACAGCGATACCGATACGTTGTTCACGAAGCCGGGAGACGCTCGCACAGAGGACTACCTCACAGGGCGCTTCGGCTGATCGCTTCTGCCGCAGCTTTGATAGCCTTCGTCAGTGACTCTGAGGCAGCACTCCGATCAGCAGTATGAAACTGAGTTGCGCAAATTGCGCGACATGCTGCTGCTCATGGGCGCGAAGGTCGAAGAGATGATCGCGAACAGCATGCGTGCGCTCGTCGAACGCGATAGTGCACTTGCGCGCGAAGTTATCGGCGACGATCGGGAAATCAACCGCATCGAACTCGAGGTGGACGATGCGTGTATGCGCATCTTGGCGCGCAGGCATCCCGTCGCGTCCGACTTGCGCTTCATCACGATTGCGCTCAAAATTGTAACTGATCTTGAACGAATCGGAGACCTCGCCGTCAACATTGGTGAGCGTGTGATCGAGCTCAATCAGGAGCCACCGCTCAAGCCGTATGCCGACCTTCCTCGCATGGCCGAAACTGCTCAGGCCATGGTCCGTAAGGCCCTTGACGCTTTCGTTTCGCGCGATGCGTCGAGTGCCGAAAGTGTGATCGAGCGGGATGGTGAGCTTGATGCATTTTACGCCGACACCTTTCGTGTGCTTCTGACGTATATGATGGAAGATCCGCGCAACATCTATCGTGCGACGCGCGTGCAATCGATTGCCAAGTACCTTGAGCGCGTGGGCGATCACGCAACCAATCTCGCCGAGATGGTCATCTTTATGGTGGGCGGCACCGACGTTCGGCACGCGACAAGCATCGGGCTTCGAGCACTTGGTGAGTCCACTTTTTCGGAAGGTGAACCTTCAGAGGAGCGTGACCCATGAGAGGCGCCTCGTGAACGTTAAAGCGCAGGGCTTGCTCAACGCAGCACGCTGGATCCAAGATACTTACGGCGAGCGTGCGCTCATCGATGTTCTGATGAAATGCAGTGAACCCGTGCGTGAACGAGTGGGGTCGGGCATCGCGATTAACTGGCATCCGATCGAGGAGTTTGTCGAGTTCTTGGGCGTTGCAGAGCAGGTCATTGGTCGCAACGATGGGCGCATCGCTGAACAGGCAGGATCGTTTGGCGCGCGCGTCAACATGAAGCCTGCGATAGTGCGCATTTCGGTGTACTTGCTGCGTCCCGAATTTTTGATGCGCAGGGTGATGGGCCTTTGGAGTCAGTTCAACGACGAAGGCGAAATGCGCGTCTTGGCGTTCGATGAAGAAGGCGCCGAAGCCGAGCTCATCTCTATTCGTAACCCGAGTTGGTTGTTTTGTTGCTCCGTGACGGGATGGGCACGCGAGCTCGCCAAGACGATCGGCAAAGACGATGCAACGTGCAAACACGTTCAATGCCGCGGTCGTGGCGACGCAAGATGCCTGTGGGAACTGCGATGGTCGTGACTACCCCATAAACGGGTAACTGACCGTTCGCGGCGGGACGAACACTTCTTTGATCGTTCGTGGCGAAGCCCAGCGCAGCAAGTTGTAGCTGCTTCCTGCTTTGTCGTTTGTTCCGGAAGCTCGCCCACCGCCGAATGGTTGTTGCCCAACGACCGCGCCAGTGGGCTTGTCGTTGATGTAGAGGTTGCCTGCGCTTTGTCGAAGTACCTTTGCCGCGTGGGCAAGCGCGATTCTGTCTTCAGAAAAAATCGCGCCTGTGAGCGCGTAGGCGCTGCCCGTGTCAACCGTGGTGAGGACCTGCTCGAACTGCGCATCGTCGTATACGAAAAGAGAGAGTACGGGACCGAAGAGCTCTTCGCTCATGAGTGGGTGAGTCGGATCACTGCACTCAATTAGTGTAGGATGCACAAACCAACCTTCTTGACTATTGACGCTCCCCGCGAGCACTTTGCACCGTGCATCGGTCCGGGCCGAATGGATGCGACTCTCGAGCTTCTTAAACGAGCGCTCGTGGATGACGGCGCCCATGAAGTTTTTGAAGTTGGCAACGTCGCCAACACCGAGCGCCGCAATTTCGGCGAGCAGTTGTTCCTTCACGCTTGGCCATAGTGACTTTGGAACAAAGGCGCGCGAGGCAGCCGAGCACTTTTGCCCCTGATACTCGTACGCACCGCGAACAAGGCCTACCACCAGGCTGCGAACGTCGGCCGATGGGTGCGCGAGGACAAAGTCTTTACCACCGGTCTCGCCGACCAATCTTGGGTAACTATGATAGTTACGAATGTTGGCGCCGACCATTTGCCAAAGTGACTGGAAGATTTCGGTCGAGCCGGTGAAGTGGATGCCTGCGAGCGCCGGATGCTTCAGCGCTGTGTTTGCAACGCTCTGCCCGTCGCCATGAACGAGGTTGATCACGCCGGGTGGCAATCCCGCGGCTTCGAAGAGTTGCATCGTGATTTGAGCTGCGAGCGCTTGACTCTCCGACGGCTTCCACACGATGACGTTGCCCAGTAGGGCAGGCGCGCTCGCTAGGTTGCCTGCGATCGCCGTGAAATTAAACGGCGTAATCGCGAGCACGAAACCTTCGAGAGGCCGCAATTCGAGCACGTTGCGGATGCCGGGTGACGATAGTGGCTGCTCGGCGAGTCGTGACGCAAAGGCGACATTGAACTTGAGAAAATCGATCAGTTCGCACGCGCTATCGATTTCGGCCTGATGCGCGGTCTTGCTCTGACCGAGCATCGTCGCGGCGTTTAGTTTCTGTCGCCATGGCCCAGCGAGGAGCTCGGCCGCCCGCATGAAAATTCTTGCGCGAGTTTCGAACGGCGTGTTCGCCCAATCGTTTGCCGCAGCGAGTGCAGCACCGATCGCCTGCATGGTGACGCCTTCACGTCCATGTGAGCCCACACCGAGATGCAGTCGATGCGCGTGTGGCGACCGGACATCGAATCTCTCGTCGGTAAGAAATGGCCTACCTGCAATGACGTGCGGCAGCTCGTGTGTGCTCCGGCTGAGCTCGATTAGAGTGTGTTCGAGCTCTCTTCGCTCGGGTGCGCCCGGCGCATACGAGAGGATCGGTTCGTTCTCAGGGAGGGGAAGTGGCGCGGGTAGATCGAACATGAGTGGGCGCGATGATAGCGCCGCATTGGCGCTACGTGCGCGGTGGTTCGTCGTCTTTTGCGATGCGCACCTGATCGGGGGGCGAATCGCTTGGAACCTGTGTTTCTTGGGGTTTTGGCTCGTTCGCTTCGTTGTTCTTGCTTCCCTCGGGCGGCGGCTTGGGAGTCTCATCAGTGGCGCCACGCATTTCGCGTTCGATCACTTGGCCAACATTGACGAACGCCCGTTTGACCTCCTCTGCGCCGGTCGCAATCACTTTTTCGAGCCCGGTGGAAGGAAGGGACGACACCGTGTTTTGGGCTGCTCGAAAGAGCAGGCCGAGGCCTTTGCGAAGGTCGTCCAGTGGATCGGGCTTGTTCTCGTCACTCATCTTGCAGACGAACATGCGTCGCGAACGACGGTTTGTCGAGGATCCTTGCACTCAGCCATTCTTGCGCGTCTTCGGTGGCGCGATGCCTTTGACCTCACTGTGCTTTGGTGCGGTCCATACACTCACACGATCGCGCCCACTGCGTTTTGATGCGTAGAGCGCTTCATCGGCCGTGTGGAATAGCTCTTCCCAGTTTTTGCCAGCCTCGGGAAATGTTGCGACCCCAAGCGAGCAGGTAACGGAGAACGAACCATGCTCTGAATGAAATACGGTGCGCGCCATTTCTTCACGAATGCGCTCAGCGAGAAGGAGTGCGCCTTCGGTGTCGGTTTGTTCGCACAGAAGGACGAACTCTTCTCCGCCGAATCGCGCGACGATATCGGTTGCTCGCTTTTGCTTCTTTAGAATCTCGCCAAGCCCCACGATGACCTGATCGCCGACGTCATGGCCGTAGGTGTCGTTGACGCGCTTGAAGAAGTCAATGTCGGTTACCAATAGGCTGAGCTTGCGTTTGAACCGTGTGGCTGCCGCTATCTTCTGCGAGGCTTCATCGAACATCGCGCGCTTGTTGAGCAGGCCGGTGAGGCCATCGGTTGTGGCCATCGTTTCGAGCGCAGAGACCATGCGCACGTTTGCGAGGCTCACCGCAAGGTGGCTTGCGAGAACTTCAAGCGTCGAGCGTACAGAGTCGCCAAACGCGTGGCGACGTTTGGATCCCAAGATCAACGTGCCAAGAGCGCGGTCGCGCATGAGTAGAGGTAACACCAGAAGCGACGAATATTTGGGCCACCCGAGACGCTTGCTGAGCACGACTTGATGTGGATCGTGTTCGCCTCGGTAGGGCAGGGGGAATCGATTCTCAACGACCATCGAGACGAGGCCGTTGTTGTGCGGGAAACGCGCGCCTGCGAAGTCATCGAGCTCGCCAGCTGCGCTTGTGACGGCGCAAACTTCGTGGCTCTTTGTGGCTTCGTCGTAGACGGTAACAGCCGCGAGATCGAAGCTCGCGATTTCCCGTGCCGCTTTGACACCGGCTTCGAGTACTTCGCGTTCCGATCGCGCCCCACCGAGTGCTTGCGCAGCCCTGTACAACTTGCCTTGCTCGACTTTGGCGCGTTCCAATTGAACGAAGAGCCGTTCATTTTCGATGGCGCGTAGGCAAAACTGAGCAGCTTGAGTTGCGATTTCTTCGTCGCGATTCGAAAACGAAATGTTGTCTTCGCGATCGAGTGCAAGCACGCCACGGAGTTGCCCGTGGGCAAGAACAGGTACCGCCATGAAGGTGCGAACGCGCTCGCCGTCGCGGTAGTACGGGACGCGAAAGCTCGCTTTCAAGTTGCTCAGTGTGAGCACTTTCTTCTGCGCAACGACCGCTCCGAGGATGCCATCCATTGCCGAGAAGGGCGCATCGTTGAGAAGTTCGGATGACGTTGCCGCTTCGCTCACACGCAAGTGTGACTCTCCGGCGTTGAGCCAAAGCAGGACGGCCGAGTGAAGGCCAAGCGATTGCTGCAAGAGCAAGAGTGCAAAATGCACGCTTTGATGGATCTCTTCCACGCTCGATCGCGTGAGCCGGTCCTCGGTTTCGACGGCAGGTTGCTTTGGCTCACCGGCTCCGAGCAATCTGTAACTGCGGGCGTCTTCTTTTAGGCGAGCGATAGTTTCCTGCACGTGCTCCTTCGCCGTCCTCCTAAGTCGTGCCACTTCGGCGCGGAGAAACACCAAGTTGATGGTGGTAAAGAGCAACGTAAACATGGCCCGCAGGCCGAACGTGGCGTGATCGGTTTCATGCAGAGCGACGCTTCGCGTTTGAAGTTCGAGTGCGAGTGCCGCAGCGACCGCAATGAGGCTTGCGCGAGGCTGGAGGGCAAGTGTGCAAAAGCTCACCCAGAAGTAGAAAAGTGGTGACCACGGGCCGTCGAGAGAACCGTCGGTAATGAAGAGGAGTCCTTCGGTTGCAACGAGAGAGAGCAGCCCGAGCTCTACGTCGGTGCGAAGATGAGCTTCGCCCGCTGCTTTCCACTTGGTTCGAACACGAAGCGCGGTGGCAACGACGGTGGCTGCGATGGCGGCGCCGCTCGAAGCGGACCAGGCGGGTGCGAGGGTGCCACTTCCGATAAGAAGTCCGACGCCCGCAGCTACTCCAAGCCAAACAGAGCGTCGAACGCTCCGTCGGGCGATTAGCGAGTAGCGGACAAGCGTCTCCATTTTCGTGGCTCTCCGAGCCGCTAACAGAGCGCAATTGCACGGGCCAAGTTCGTGTTTGGGGGCGGCGAGTGTGAGTCGAATGTCTGGGAAAAGGGTGCGATGTGTGTTCACGCGTAAGGTAAGGATTGAACCTGCGGGCAAGAGCTCCGACTATTGAAGTCCATGGCTCAAGACCTTGACGCTGCTCTCGATGTTCTCGCCGCGATGTTACGCGCGATCGAGCGATACCCCATTCCATTGCCTGATGAGGGCATCGATCCAGTTGGCGATAGCGCGAAGTGGGCGGAGCACGTGCTCCTGCTTTCAGCCCCCCCAGGTGTTTCGCAGCCGACGAAACAGCGCGACTTTGCGGGCCTTCGGCGTTTTCTCACGGGCCTTCGGCAACGCGAGAGCGAGCAATTTACGCGTGCGCATCAAGGCTTGCGCGAATCGATCACAGAGTTTGCAAAGACGCTCAGCAAGTTCTTTACCGACAATCAAAAATCAGACGAGCGCGTGAAAGTGCAGCTCGAAAGGTTACGCGCGGCGGCTGAGCACAAGGACCCGACGGTCCTTCGCCAAGAGATGATGGCGGCCGTGACTGCGATTGGCAGCGTCATCGAGGAACGACGCAGTACGCACGTGAACGCGATGGCCGTGCTCGGTGAGAAAGTCAGGGAACTTAACGTTGAGCTTGAGTCGGTCAAGCGCGATGCGGCGATCGATCCGCTCACAAAACTTCCGGATCGTCGCGTGTTCGACGAGGAAGTTCAGCGCGTGTCGCAAGTCGACGCGATGCTGGGTCGCGTTGCGTGCCTCCTCATGATCGATATCGACAAGTTTAAGCAAATCAACGATTCGCAGGGGCACGCTACCGGTGATCAAGTGCTCAAGCAGGTTGCCGATTCCTTGGCGCGCACGTTCATTCGTCGTGGTGATTGTGTAACGAGGTTTGGTGGCGACGAGTTTGGTGTTGTGCTTCGCGATACGGCAGTAACCGACGCGCACATGTTGGCCGAGCGGTGCCGACTGCGCGTGAAAGAAAAGTCGGGTTCCCAAGTGACGATCTCGGTGGGCATCGCCGAGATCTCACAAGGTGAAGATGGCAAATCGTGGTTTGTTCGCGCCGATCGCGCCCTCTATGAGGCGAAGGAACACGGGCGTGATCGGGTTGTCGATGCGCCAAACGTGAAGAAGTGAGTATGCACGTCTCGCCTTGTGCGTTCGCAGCATCGCTGTTCGTTTGCATCGAAGCGGCGGCGGTGGAACCTGCGCGCGATAAGTTTCTCGAGCCACCAAAGCCCGGCACGTTTTTGTCCGCGGTTGCCTTGACGCTTGGTGGCGCAGTGTACGTCGAACATCGCCGCGATCTTGAAGAAGGGTTCAGCATGTTGACGACTTCGGCGTCGATGATCGCAACGCAGGGTTACAGCGAAGCATCGATCGGTGCTGACGCGCGCCTACTCTTCCTCTCCGTTGCGACGACGGCTGGCGTGCGCGACGTGTGGCACAACTTCGCGTTTGCGCCCGGACAGAGCGCCACCCGCGACGAAAGAAAGGCGCGCGACAAAACCGGAGATCACAACGTCGCCGTATGGCCGTTTGCTGAAGCGCGCGTTCGGATGAGCATCCCGCTCGATTTGTTTTTCTGGAACACGACAGCGACGCTTCGATGGGAGGGAGGCGAAGGCCGCGCATTCGATTGGTTCCACGCGAATGTGCACGATGCCGGCCTGTTCGGGAAGATCGAGAGCTCGTTTCTTTTTAGGCATCGCGCAATTGGCGCGGTTGGTCCATGGGGACGCTACATGCGGCTCGGCGACGCGGGGGCAATGCGGGACGAGTGGTCAGTTGGGGGTCAGTGGATTGTTGCACCATGGAAAAAGCGTGACGACGTCATCGTGGCGCAGGCATTGGTAACTCCGGGTGATCAGAATTTTGGGTTTCACATTTTGGGGACGCCGCTTTACGCGATGCTGATTTATCGGGCGACGTTTTCGGTTAAGTAGGTTGACTTTTTGGGGGCGCTGCGGCTGATGGCTGACGCTGACGCGTAACCGCGCGCGGTTCCATTTATGTGGGCGCTGCGCTTCGCGGGTATGTGCTGCGCACGGCTATTTGGGGGCCG
>JAHFDZ010000301.1 GCA_023248745.1 Myxococcales bacterium
ATGACGTCCAAAACGAATGCTTCGACTCTATCGAGCTTGCCGTTCCTCATCAGGGCACACGATAATATTCGGCCAATCGTCGCCAATCTACGGCATCAAGCGAAGCGCGACCAACAGAAGGAGTCGTCATGTCAATGGTTAAGGTTACTCATAACGGCACGGAGTACGAAGTTACCGCAGAGTGGAAGAAGATCTAAGACGCTC
Organism: Myxococcales bacterium; assembly: GCA_023248745.1. Classification (GTDB taxonomy): domain Bacteria; phylum Myxococcota_A; class Polyangia; order Polyangiales; family Polyangiaceae; genus JAHFDX01. The sequence continues at coordinate 205 of JAHFDZ010000301.1, forward strand.
TTCCGACCGAACTGCAGACGAAGCTGAGGGCACCTGTGAACGGCGGGCAGCTTGGGGATGAAGAGTTGGCGGTCGCAACTGGCGGAAAGCTCGACCCAAACAGGCCCCCGAGCCAGCGGTCGACGATCATGTGCGCGTTCTAAGTCTGACGGATTCGCGCCGCCTTGTAATTTGGGGCGTTTGAGCCCAGACGCTCCCATGCGCCTGGGCTTGTTTCTTGGTGCGCCCACGGATGGCCGTTTCTTGCGAAACGAACCGCACAGTTTTCTCTTGATATGTTCGCGGGACGGTGTAGGGTGCGCGCCCCACGCTGGAAGTCCCAATCTTCTGGCATTTTTCGTTCTCTCGTTTCGTTAGTGGCGCTCGTAACGGCCTGCACCCATCTCCCCGATGGTCCCTGCGGGAACGACGAAGCCAAGAGGTTCAATGATGGTTAGTAAGGCGATAGCTCGCTTTACGCGGATTAGTCCGCGGAAGGCGCGAGTTGTGATCAACCTTATTCGCGGCAGGCAGGCTGGCGAAGCGCTCCAACTATTGGAGTTCACGCAAAAGGCCGCTGCTCCTATCGTCAAGAAGCTTGTCGAAAGCGCGGTGGCCAATGCCCGCGTGAAGAGCCCAGGCATCGATCTCGACGCCCTCTTCGTCAAGACAGCTTTCGTCGATAAGGCGCCGAACAAGCAAATGCGTCGTTGGCGTCCGCGCGCGATGGGGCGTGCGACCCGAATTCAAAAGGGCATGAGTCACATCACCATCGAGTTGGGAGAGCGCTCCTAAGCGCCCCGGAGACGATACATGGGTCAAAAAGTACATCCCTATGGCTTCCGCCTCGGCGTGATCAGGTCGTGGAATTCGAAGTGGTTCGAAGACAAGGCCTATGCAAAGTGGCTTCACGAAGACATTCGCATTCGTCGCGCGGTCAAAGAGTATCTGCGCAACGCAAATATCGCTTCGGTCGAAGTCGAGCGCGCCGCAAACAAGTGCCGCGTGATCGTATTCACCGCTCGTCCTGGCATGGTTATCGGCAAGGGTGGTCGCGGGATCGAGATCCTGAAGACCGGCAATCTTAAGACCGCAGCCAAGGGCGAAGAACTCTTCCCCGGTGTCCAGTCGTTCACCGAGAACGAAGTGTTCGTCGACGTACAAGAAGTTCGCAAGGCCGAGACCGCTGCTCAGCTCGTCGCCGAAAACGTTGCGATGCAGCTCGAACGCCGTGTTGCATTCCGCCGCGCGATGAAGAAGGCGCTCGCCACAGCCATGAAGTTCGGCGCAAAGGGCATTCGTATTCGTTGCTCAGGTCGCCTCGGTGGCTCCGAAATGAGCCGCGTTGAAACCTACCGCGAAGGCCGCGTTCCACTGCACACGCTCCGCGCCGATATCGAATTCGGACTCGCGGAAGGCCGCACCAAGTACGGCATCATTGGTGTCAAGGTGTGGGTTTTCAAGGGCGAAGTCCTTCAGCGTCGCAACCGGCGTGTTTCTGGTCAAGCAACCTGACCAATCTGATTCAATCTTTCGGAGTGCACAATGCTTTCCCCCAAGCGCACCAAGTTTCGCAAAAGAATGAAAGGCAACAACACTGGCCTCGCGTACCGCGGCAGTGATGTGTCCTTTGGCGACTACGCGATGCAGGCCGTCGAGCCTGGTCGCGTAACCGCACGCCAGATCGAAGCTGCACGTATGGCGATCACCCGCCACGTCAAGCGCCTCGGCAAGCTGTGGATTCGGATCTTCCCCGATCGTCCTGTTACCCGTAAGCCCCTCGAAGTTCGTATGGGTGGCGGCAAAGGTAGCGTCGAAGAATGGGCAGCTGACATTCAACCCGGTCGCGTTCTTTATGAGCTCGCCGGTGTCGATGAGAAGACGGCGCGCGAGGCCTTTCGCTTGGCAGGTCACAAGCTCCCGATCGGTTTCAAGTTTTTGCTTCGTGGAGTCGAACAATGAGCGCCAACAAAACGCCGGCCGCTGAGCTTCGCGGCAAAAGCGATGCTGACTTGCTCGAGCAGGGAAAGAGCGTCGCGCGCGGCCTCTTTCAGAGCCGCATGAAGAATTTCACCAACCAGCTCGACAACACGGCTGGCCTAAAGGCCGGGCGCCGCGAAATCGCGCGCGTCAAGACGGTCCTCCGCGAGCGTGCGCTCGCAGCGAAAGGCGGAGCGAAGTAATGGCAACGGAACAAGCAACCCAAACCGCGTCTGCCGCCCATGGCTTCCGTCGCAAGATGGTCGGCAAGGTCATTCGCGACAAGATGAACAAGACGGTCGTCGTTGAGTGCGTCAGCGCACACAAAGACGCGCTCTACGGCAAGTACGTTCGCACACGCGCTCGTTACAAGGCGCACGACGAGACGAACCAATACCGAATCGGCGACCAAGTCGAGATTCAAGAGCACAGCCCTATTTCCCGCGAGAAGCGATTCATCGTAACCCGCTTGATCAAGAAGTTTGTGCAGGAGTAACCGATGATTCAGATGCGAACGGTGCTCGAGGTTGCAGACAACTCGGGCGCGCGAAAAGTCGAATGTATCAAGGTCCTCGGTGGCTCGCGTCGTCGCTATGCCACTGTCGGTGACGTGATCGTCGTCGCCATCAAAGAGGCTGCTGCGGGTCGCGACGTCAAAGTAAAAAAGGGCGACACCGCGCGAGCCGTGATCGTTCGTGTTGCACGCGAGCAAGGTCGCGCTGACGGCAGCTACATCAAGTTCGATGAGAACAGCGCTGTACTCGTCAACAAAGATGACGAACCGATCGGTACGCGCATCTTTGGACCTGTCGCCCGTGAGTTGCGAGGCAAGAAGTTCATGAAGATCATCTCGTTGGCGCCGGAGGTTCTCTAATGGCCGCGCGCATTCGTAAAGGCGATCTCGTTGTTGTGATCAGTGGTCGCGACAAAGGGAAGACGGGCAAAATTACGCGGGTATTCCCAGAGGACAGCAAAGTTCTCGTCGAGGGAATCAACCTCGTGAAGAAGCATCAGAAGGAAGCTGGCATCGTCGAAAAAACCTTGCCACTTCATGCTTCGAAGGTGATGCCGATCGATCCAGAAACGGGCAAGGGAACGCGCGTCCGCTTCGAAGTCAAAGACGGCGAAAAAGTTCGTATCGCAAAGAGCGGCGCGGTCATCGCGAACGCTCCGCGGGAGCAAACGGAGTAAGCGATGGCAGCCGAGAAACCAGCGAAACCAGCAAAAGCAAAGAAGGCCAAGGGCGAAAGCTCCGGTGGTGGCGAAGCGGCGAAGGCGCTCGTCAGCACCGCAGAAGCCGTTGCTCCACGCTTTGCCGAAAAGTACCGCAGCGACGTGATCGCCGCGTTGGTAAAGCAGTTCGGATACAAGAACCCGAACCAAGTTCCACGCCTCGAGAAGATCGTTGTGAACATGGGCCTCGGCGCAGCCGTCGGCAATCCGAAGCTCGTTGACTCGGGCGTCGAAGAGCTTCGCGCAATTACGGGTCAACACCCAGTGGTCACGCGCTCAAAGAAAGCCATCGCAAGCTTCAAGCTTCGCGCAGGGCTGCCTATCGGCGCGATGGTTACGCTTCGCAAAGCTCAAATGTGGGAGTTTCTCGATCGCCTCGTTTCGCTTGCGCTTCCGCGCACGCGTGACTTCCGCGGTGTCTCTCGCAAAGCGTTCGACGGTAAGGGCAACTACACCCTCGGCCTCAAAGAGCAAATCATCTTCCCCGAGATCAACTACGACCGCATCGACAAGATCAAGGGAATGAACATCACATTCGTAACTACCGCGCGTACCGACGAAGAAGGTCGCGCCCTGTTGCAACATCTCGGCATGCCTTTCCGGGCTGCGTAACCTGGTTTGAGAAAGGTCGCTTTCAGATGGCGCGTGCAAGTCAGTTCGCAAAATTGAATCGAGCCCCAAAGTTCGCAGTCCGAGCGCGAAGTCGCTGCAAGGTCTGCGGAAGGGCCCGTGGTTACTACCGGAAGTTCGAGCTCTGTCGTATCTGCCTGCGCTTGTTTGCGCTTCGCGGAGAGATTCCGGGCGTTGTGAAGGCAAGTTGGTGAAGCCATGATGACCGATCCGATTGCAGATATGTTGGCTCGCATCCGAAACGGGGCGCTCGCGCGTCACGAACGGGTCGAACTCGGCCACTCGAAACTCAAGGAACGAGTCGCTCACGTCCTCAAGGATGAGGGTTTTCTCGACGACGTTCGCGTCGGTGACGAAGGAGGCAAAGGCGGACAGCGTGTGCTGATCCTCGTCCTCCGTTACACCGGTGAGCGCACTTCGGCGATCGACGGCATCCGTCGCATCTCGAAGCCAGGTCGTCGCGTCTACCTCGCCCACGATCGCATTCCACGCGTTCGCTCAGGACTTGGCGTCTCGATCCTCAGCACCAGTCACGGTGTGTTGACCGACCGTGAAGCACGTCGTCAAAAAGTCGGCGGCGAACTTCTCTGTGAGGTGTGGTGATGACAACGCCTCAACTCGAAGGTCTCCGTCAATCGCGCGTCGGCAAGATTCCGGTTGCGGTTCCCAAGGGCGTCACCGTTACGCTCAAGGATGGCCGCGTCGAAGTCAAAGGCCCCAAAGGCAACCTCTCACGTCCGGTTCCGCCAAACGTCGCGGTCAAAGTCGAAGGCGCCAGCCTCGAAGTGATGCCCACGATTCCAGGTCGCGACGGCGCTCGCTTCCAAGGTCTCACGCGCTCGCTCATCAACGGAATGGTTGAAGGCGTCAGCACCGGCTACGTGCGCACGTTGGAGCTCAAAGGCACCGGCTATCGCGCTGAGCTGAAGGGTCAAGTCCTGCACCTCGCGCTCGGCCTTTCACACCCGGTCATCTTCCCGCTCCCCGCAGGAATCAAGGCTGAGATTCCTGGCGACTCCAAGGGCACAATCATCATCGTGACTGGATCCGACAAGGAATTGATTGGGCAAACCGTCGCCAAGATTCGTTCGTTCAGGCCACCAGAGCCTTACGGTGGTAAAGGCGTGCGCTTCAAGGGTGAGCGCGTGCGTGAGAAGGCCGGCAAAGCTGGCAAGGGCGGCAAGTAAAGCTCGTATTTTATAGGACTGAGGATTTAGCCATGGCTATGCAAATAGTAGGTCGAGAGCGTCGTAAGCTCCGCATTCGTCGCAAGGTCAACGGAACATCCGAGCGCCCACGGCTCACGGTGTTTCGTTCGGCGAAGCACATCTACGCGCAAGTGATCGACGACGTTGCGGGCGCCACGCTCGCGCATGTGTCGACGCTTTCGAAAGACCTTCGCAACGCCGATGGTACCAAGAGCGAAGACGCAAAGCGCGTCGGCGCCGCTCTCGGAAAAGCGCTCATTGCCAAGGGCGTCGATAAGGTGGTCTTCGACCGCAATGGTTATCTCTATCACGGTCGCGTCAAAGCCCTCGCAGAGGGTGCTCGCGAAGCCGGTCTAAAGTTCTGAGGAGCACGCGCATGTCTAACGATCACATTGACGAAGAGAAACTCAAAGAGCGCGTGATTCACATCAACCGCGTCGCGAAGGTCGTCAAAGGCGGCCGCCGCTTTTCGTTCTCGGCACTCATCGTGGTGGGCGACGAAAATGGTCACGTCGGCGTCGGTCTCGGCAAGGCGAACGAAGTTCCCGAAGCCATTCGCAAGGGCAACGACCAAGCACGCAAGAACATGTTCAAGGTGTCGCTCGATCGCACCTCCATTCCGCACGCGGTCACCGGCGAGTTTGGCGCAGGTCGCGTCTTTCTTCGTCCTGCTTCGGCAGGTACCGGCGTTATCGCTGGCGGCGCTGTGCGCGCAGTCGTCGAGAGCGCGGGCATCCACGACATTCTCACCAAGTGCCTCGGCAGCGCGAACCCGCACAACGTGGTGAAAGCAACTGTCGAAGCGCTCCGCATGCTGCAAAGCCCTGAGCAAGTGGCTTCAAAGCGTGGCCGTCAAGTGAGCGATATCCTCGTTTCTGACCGTCACTCCACAACAACGTTGGAGGCTTCGACATGAGCGCCTCAAAGGCCGGCTTGAAAACCAAGCTCGTTCTCACTCAGAAGCGAAGCGTCATTGGCCAGCCCGAACGCGTTCGCTTGACCATTGCTGGTCTCGGTCTTCGAGGTCCTGGGTCAACCGTCAAAGTTGCAAACACGCCCTCGTTTCGTGGTGCGGTTCGTAAAGTTCTCCACCTTGTGAACGTCGAGGAAAGTGATGGCTGATACACTTAGCAATCTCAAGAAGCCAGAAGGCGCCACCAAGCCCAAGACCCGTTTGGGTCGTGGTGTTGGGTCGGGTCTCGGTAAGACCTCGGGTCGCGGCCAAAAGGGTCAGTATGCACGCCGTGCGACCTTCAAGCCTTACTTCGAAGGTGGCCAAACCCCCATGCAGCGTCGGTTGCCCAAGCGCGGATTCAATCCGCGATCGGCCACGATCATTGCAGAGATCAATCTCTCAACGCTCAAGAACTTCGCCTCAGGTGCTGTTGTTGACGTCGCAGCGCTTCGTGCTCGCGGCTACATCAAGGGCAAGTTCGATCGCGTGAAGATCCTAGGCAACGGCGAGCTCACGAAGAAGCTGACAG
>JAHFDZ010000061.1:0-9358 GCA_023248745.1 Myxococcales bacterium
GATATCGCATGGTCGCCGCCGACTCGGGTGCGATGGGTGGTTCGACTAGCGCCGAGTTTCAAGTGCTCGCAGACTCGGGCGAAGATGCGATTGTGGCGTGCAATGCCTGCGAGTACGCGGCCAACGTCGAAGTCGCAACCGTGGGCGCTACGGCAGAAGATGCGCGAGGGCCGTCGCGTCCTAAAGAGAAGGTGCACACTCCCGGTCATGGCGGCATCGACGATGTCGTTAGGTTTCTCGGCGTTACGTCAAAGGCGATGCTCAAGTCGCTTGTCTATCTTGCCGGCGAGGAGTTGGTGCTGGCTGTTGTGCGCGGCGATCACGAAGTCAACGAAGTGCGCCTCGCGCGTGCTGCTGGTGTTGGTGAGGTATTTCTTGCGAGCGAAGCCGACGTTCGAAAAGCCACGGGTGCCAAGGTGGGCTTTGCAGGTCCTGTTGGTTTCAAAGGAAAGGTACTTGTCGACCGTTCCGCGGCGCTCGTCAAAGATGGCGTTACCGGTGCAAACGAGACCGACTTCCACTTGGTGGGTGTCCAGCACGGACGCGACTTTGACGGCGCCGTTGTTGATGTTCGCCTCGCGGTGACGGGCGACACTTGCCCATCGTGTGGTGCGAAAGAGGGCCTCGTTTCCTATAAAGGGATCGAAGGTGGTCACATTTTCATCCTTGGGACGCACTACTCCGAAACGATGGGCGCAACCTTCCTTGACGAAGGTCAAAAGAAGGTACCCATGGTCATGGGCTGCTACGGCATCGGAGTGTCGCGCCTTGTTGCCACAGCCATCGAGCAGCACAACGATGAGGCCGGCATCATTTGGCCGATGAACATCGCGCCGTACCAAGTGCACCTTGTGCAAATCGGAAAAGACGAAGCATCAACGTCTCCAGCCTCCGCGCTCTATGAGTCGCTCAAGGCATCCGGTCTCGAAGTCCTTTGGGACGATCGCGACGAGCGTCCTGGCGTGAAGTTTAAGGATGCAGACCTCATCGGCGTTCCTCTTCGCGTGACAATTGGTGGCAAGAGCCTTGCGGCGGGCAACGTCGAAGTGAAGTTGCGATCGGAAAGCGATCCTAAAAAGATCAATTTGATCCCAGTTGGTGATGCCGCGTCGAGTGTCGTCAATCAAGTGAACCAAATGATGTCGTGACGCATGGCGCGAATCAACGAGCTTCCCCCTCCTCCTGACGAGCCCGTGCGTTCACCCGCAGTGAACGTGCGTGGGGAAGAACCCATTGAACTGCGCGGTCCCGCAGGCGGGCTCGAAGCGAGAATATTCGGCCCAAATGACGCGACGCATGCCGTTGTCGTTTGTCATCCGCACCCGCTATACGGCGGCACCATGCACAGCCCCGTTCCGCTTTCGATCGCGCGTGGGTTAGCCGAGCGACCCCGCACGGCGTTTCTGCGGTTCAACTTCCGATCGGTTCCTTCGAGTGAAGGCCAGCACGACCACGGCAAGGGCGAAGTCGATGACGTTTCGGCGGCCATCGCGCTTTTGCGTTCACGTCATCCGCGCGCAAGTCTTTGCGTGTGCGGTCATTCGTTTGGATCGTGGGTAGGCCTCAAAGCTGCGGCGCGCGACGGTGGTGTTGATCGCGTTGCGCTTGTGGGTCCGTCGATTCGGTTCTTTCAGTTTAGCCCACTCGACGGAGCGCCATTTCGTGGTCGGCTCGCGATTTTCATCGGCGATCAGGACGAGTACTGCGATCCGGACGAAGCGCGTGTGCTTGCCGATACGATTGGCGCTGAGCTGCGACTGTTCCAGGGGTTCGATCACCACTTTCTCAAATCAAGACGAACGCTGGCAGAGGCGGTCGTGCCGTTTCTGGCGCCCGAATCTTCGATGTAGCAATGAAGGTACCGGTAAGGCGCGGCGAACAAAAAAGCTCAGCCGCTACGCTCCAGTAACCTCGCGGTGTCCAGCACCTGAACGTCGCTGCGTTCGGATCTTCATGTCGCCGGCATGCCGAATTGGTCTTAGGCGACCTATCCGTTGCGAGGCTCGTTCGCGCCGGAAACGAGCAGGCCAACGGCGAGTGTTGCGAACATTGCGATGAATTCTCTAAGGCGTTGAATGGAGGACGAGAAGCTTACGGAGTTCATGTGTGCAAACGGTGCAAGGCATGCGCCATTTACTCACCGAGCGACGCAAGGGCTGCGAGAAGCGCGTTGGCACTGTCGGCCATCTCTCCGGTCGACAGCGATGGCTCATCGGTGACTTCGCGCTGGAGGAGCAGCTCTTCCGGCACGTCGAGCAGGAAGCGACTTGGCGTTCGTGGCATCGCTTTGCCGCGATTCACACGCGCGGTCGATCGCGAAAGGTAGAGCTTCAATTTTGCACGCGTAACGCCGACGTAGAAAAGACGTCGCTCTTCCTCGATGTCGGCGGGGACCGAGTCGGTGAGCTTCGTATCGAGTGTTCGCGCGTGTGGCAGGATGCCCTCTTCGAGCCCAATGAAGAACACAACGTCGAACTCGAGTCCCTTCGCGCCATGAAGCGTCGAGAGAACGACGGCTGACTTCGCATCCTCATCGTCGCCACCAAAGTCGAGCATGAGCGCCTGCAGAAAGTTGCCGAGGCTGTCTTTGCCTTGTGCAGGTTCTTGGCTGTGTAGCTTTCGCTCGCGTCGCTCGAACGTGGCAAACAGCGCTTCGACGTTGCCCCACCGCCGGCTCGCCGCATCCTTGTTTGGTGACGAAACTTCGATGTCAAGGCGCAGTCCGATCTCGCTTGCAATCCCGCGGAGCATTGCGCTGGCCGTTTCGCCGCGACCAAGCGCGGCGCGAGCGTTGCCGATGACGGTCTCGAGGGCTCTACAACCCGAGCGCGTGACATTGGGAAGATTGTCGATACCGTCGGCGCGTTCGACCGCCTGCCAAAGGGTCCAGCCATTGGCGAGAGCGCCGGTGACCAATTTGTCGAGTCCTGTTTCCCCAATGCCGCGCGACGGATAATTGATGACGCGACGCAAGCTGATCTCATCGTAACTGTTGATGACTAATTTAGCGTATGCGAGAAGATCTTTGACTTCTTTGCGCTCAAAGAACTGCGTGCCGCCGATGAGCCGGTAGGGAACTCCGTTCTCGCGCAATGCCGCTTCGATGAGCGTGCTCTGGTTGTTGGACCGATAGAGCACCGCGATCTCTTCGGCCTTCGTTCCTTCCTTGGTGTGACGGCGAGCTTCGCGCGCGACAAACGAGGCTTCTGCCTCAGGGGTACTTGCGATCACAGCTTCAACGGGATCGCCTCCGCTCTTCGAGGTGAAGAGCGCTTTTGGGTACTTGGCGTCGGTGCGTTTCGCGATTGCTGCGTTGGCGACAGCGAGCACGGGCGCGACGGAGCGATAATTTTGCTCAAGTTTAATGACTTTCGCGCCCTTGAAGTGCTCTTCAAATTCGAGGATGTTGCGGACGTCTGCGCCTCGCCAAGCGTAGATGGACTGGTCGTCATCGCCGACGACGCAGATGTTTCGATGCGGCTCGGCGAGTAAACGGAGCAGCTTCAATTGGGCGCGGTTCGTATCTTGATACTCGTCGACCATCAGGTAGCGGTATCGCTCGCGCCATCGTGAGAGGACATCGGGTTTGGCTTCCCAAAGACGCGAGACTTCGCACACGAGATCGTCAAAGTCGTAGGCGCGAAACTGGCGAAGGGCCGATTGGTACTTTGGATAGATCAGTTTTGCGACCTCGTCGTACTCGTCGAGCTCGGGCATCTCGTCTTCGTTCATGAATGCGTTTTTTGCATTCGAAATACGTGACAAGACCGCAAAAGCGTCGAGGTTGCGTCCGACATTGATCGATCGCATGCACTCTTTTATTGCGCCAACGGCGTCGCCTTGATCAAAGATGGTGAAGGCGCCCCCCAACGCCTTGCGTTCCTCTTTCAGCACCTGAAGTCCGAACGAGTGAAATGTCGAAATCGTCAGCGCGTTTGACGAAGCCCGGCTCTTGGGCCCGAGCAAGTGAGCGACGCGTTCGCGCATTTCGCCCGCCGCTTTGTTGGTGAACGTGAGCGCGACAATGGCGCGCGCCGGCACTCCCCGTTCGAGCAAGCGCACCATTCGCTGCGTGATGACGCGGGTTTTTCCTGATCCGGCGCCGGCGAGAATGAGCAGCGGGCCGTCGTGATGCGCGACGGCCTCAAGTTGCACGGGATTCAGGCGGACCGACATTGGGTGTGCGGTTCAATCACAGCTTGCGCGTTGCGGCCAGCATGCGTACGAAAAGGCATGGTTTACTCGACTCATTCGCGCGTTCGAGGTTCTTCAATTGTTGTCCTTGCGCTGATTGCCGCGGCGTGTGGTCCTGCTGCGAACGGAAATGGCCCTACCGTGGTGCCGCCCGCTGAGGGGGCGCCAAGCGTTTCGCCCTCGTCTACCGAGAGCAAACCGCTTCCGACCGGTGATACGGCGGCCGTTCCGGCTCCAAATTCCCTGATCGTCACCGGTCGGTTGCGAAGCTTTGGCGAGCTCGAATCCCAATTGCACGTCAGCACGTCGTCGATCTTTGGCGAAGCATTTGGCAGCGCGCGCGAAGCGTTCGACACAGGCCAGCCCGTCGATTTTGCTGTTACCGCAAGCGGGAAAGGTCGCGGCCTAAAGGGCGCTGTCGCGTTCTCGTTTCCTATCAAGAACAACACACTGACCCGCACGGCGATCGAGCAACACGATCACGTCACTGAGAAAGACGGCATCCTCTATCTCGAGGACAAGCATGGCGAAGGCGATAAGACACGTTGCGCGGTTGCAAATTCCTTTGGGGCTGCGACTCACCGCATGATCTGCTCGAGCGACGGCTCATCCCTTGACGCCATTGCACCCTACCTCGCGCGCACGCTCACACGCGAAGAAGTCAAGAATCTTGTCAGCATGCGCGTCGACTTTCGACCGCTTCACGAAACCGTACATTCGCTTCGCAAGTTTGCCGACATTGCAATCGAAGACCGACTCGGCCGCCGGGAGATGGAATTGCTCAAACCACTGCTCGGCCCCATGCTCGATGCATACGTCGACTACATCGGCGATATGTCAACCGCAGACCTGGCAATTGACGCAGGTTCGGCAGACGTCAACGCGTCTCTTACATTCCATTACGAATCGTCAAAGTCGCGCATTACCAAGTCGTTGCTCGCGCGTGCCGACCGCAATCATCCACCCGCGCAGGCGTTCCTTCAGCTTCCGAAAGACACGAAGTTGGCGATGGCGCACGGCGGGATCCCCAAAGAGTCACAGGCGCTGCTTACCGAGTACAAGCAGGCAATGACGTCTGTGCTTGGGCACATGCCGGCTGGCGGCGTAATGGCCAAGGAGAAGGAGCAAATCACCAAGACGCTCCTCGATCTCGTCGACCTGGTCACCGCCGATGCGCCGGGCGTCTATGCGTTCGGCAACGAAGGAGGCTTTGGGTCACTCAAGTATAACCAGAAGCAAATGTGGGTCGCGCTTGAGCAAGAGCTGCCTGCGGCAAAGTGGATCGCGATCGCGAAGCGCATTCAAGGGCAGAAAATGCTCCATGGCTTTGTGAAATTCGGTCCCGCACCTGCAGCGCGCAATCTGCCTGCAGGGACATTCACGCTCGATATTAATGTGCCACGCGGTCCCACTTATGCGCTCGCAATCGTGCCTCTCAGCAAAGGAAGAGCGTTGGTTGCGTTTGGTGGATCCGAAGCGGCGCTCAGGCGTGTGGTCGACAGCGTCGCGGGCAAAGAAGTCGAGTTCGGTTCGCTTCCGGCAATCGACGCTTTGAAGCTGCAGCCCTCAAGTTCGTTTTTTGCGGTTCGCGCAAACGCGTTCGACTTGCCAGGCGTAAGCGACAGTGACTTTGTCACGATGACGAGCACGGCCACTTCGTCAGGCGATGGCGGCACAGGCACGATCAAGCTGTCGGCCCCTAAGTCCTTGGTTTCAATGCTGTTTGGCGTGCTCAAACACATGGGTGGTGGCGGTGGTGGTCGGTACGCGGAACCCAAAGTTGGCCCCGCCGAGCCCGATAACTGACACTTCACCCGAGATGTGGGTTCGACGGTTCGTTGCTGCAGGTTTCTGCAGTGCGGGGCTTTTTGCTTCGCCGCTCGCGCTGGCGTGGCAAGAGGCGCACGTCGTCGCAGACGATGTTCGCATTCGCGTCGAAGCAGAGGGCCGCGCTCGTTTCGAACACGCGACGCAAGTGAATGTGACGCGAGGTCCCTACCGCGGCTTTGATCTCGCGCCGATCGATGCCACCTCCATCGTGGAGCCACAGGTCGCATGTCGAGGAGACAACGGCATCGACTTTGCCGCAACGGCGACGCTCGAGGCGTCTGCCATTCACGTCAGGCTTGACGAGCCCAAAGCCATTCGCAGGGGCAAACTCACGTGCACGACACGCTATGGTGTTGACGCTGCAAGTCGCGAACTCCTGGTGGTCGAAGGTGGGATCGCACGCTTTGTGTGGACCGCACCGCGATCGCCAGAGGGATTTGATACCGCGAAAGTGACCATTTCACTTCCGGCCGCACCCACCGAACCGGCGGCAGTCAACGCTGAAACGGGTGAGCTCGATCGCGCAGTGGTGACGTCGCTTGGGCGTCTTCAAGAACGCGACGAATTGCAAATGACGAGACCGCATATTGCGCGCGGTGGCACGGCGCGATGGGCGGTTCGTTTCGACGCACGCGCGGTAACCGTCGCCCCAAAGCCCGTGGCTCCTCCTGTCGTCGCGGGGCCTCCTGTAAAGGAGCGTCGCGCCCTTTGGTGGGTTGCGGCGCTCCTTGCAGCCGCATTCGGGGGTCTCGTGATGCTCAAAGATCGCGTGGTCCGAAGCTTGGGCGAGGGCCATCCTGTGCCGATGGTGCGTGCCCCCTTGGCGCTTCGTGCGTCGCTGAGCGCGTTACTCGTGATGCTTGCGGCGTGTGCGGCGGTGTCCGACTGGGTTGTGCTCGCGGTTGGGCTCCTCGCAACGACGGTCCCTGCGCTGCTCTATCGCACACCGATGGTGCGGCCGCTGCCACGCGCGCCTGGTCATTGGTTCATTCTGAAGGCGGCCGATGCGTTCGCGCCCCTAACTCCAAGGCGAACGCTGTTTGACGTGCGTGGCATTCGCGGAGCTCTCCTGCTTTTGGCGATGGTCCTCAACGCAACGGCGCTTGCGGTCGCTTCGGTTCAGATTGAGTTACCTTCGATGTTTCTGCTTGGGGTCGGCGTTCCGCTCGTATCGCTGTTCGCTTTTGTGAGTGGTGGCGTTCGCCAAAGTTCACCCTCACTCGCGCAGCAAAGGGCGTTCCTCGCGCCAGTTTCTCGCAAACTTTCGTCACATGACCTGCGCGTCGTTCCCTGGGGACGAATGCCGCTGGCCGTTGATGGTCAAGAACATGAACTAGATGAGCTGCGGCTGCTACTCTTGCCTCAGCCACTCGTTCCAGGCCTGCGTGGCCTCGAGCTTGCGGTCGCTTTTACGGTGACCCTCGCGGCGACGCGGCCTTATTTGGAACTTCTGGTTCGCACCGTCGAAGGCTCAAAGGCTCACGCAACCGCGCGGACCCTTTTCGAAGGCCAACGGCCACTTCCGGGGCGCAAGCCCGACGAACGTGTGTGGTCGGTGCCGCTTCCCCTCCCTGAAGCCGAAGCCGTTCAGCAAGTGCTCAAGATGGCGACGGCTTTCCGCGAGGACCGACCGGTGAAAGTCTCCGTTCAGGAACCACTCGAAGCGGCCCCATTGCGTGCGAGCGCCTGACGCTGGTTGGAATGCGCTGAACATGCAGGTAGAAGAGAACCTGCATGAGTTTGTATAGCGATCCGAAGTGGCTTGAGGCGTTGGTGGTGTATGCCGAGCCTCTCGTCGCTGGCCGCCGTGTGATCGTGTTCGGCGATGCTTCCAGCGGGCTTGCCAGCCACTTGGTAAGGGCAGGGGCGCGCCTCGTCCACGTGTACGACGGCGATGCCGCACGGGCAGGCCGCGAAGCCGCCAATCAGTTGCGCGGCGTTGTGGTTCGCCCGCTTACGCCAGAATCCGACTTTGACGTGCGCGAAGGTGCGTTCGAGCTCGCGCTCATCCCGGAGTTTCAAGAGTTGCGTTCCATTGCCGATTTGCCTGCGAAGGTGCGTCGCCTCGTTGGCGCGGGCGGCGTGTGCATTGCGGCAACCAAGAGCTCCGCCGCGGACGCTCCCGAGTACTACGAGCTCTACGATGCCGTTTCATTGCAGTTTGCATCTATTCAGATGCTGGGTCTCTTGCCGTTTGGCGGCCTTACATTCGCCGAACTTGGCGAAACTGAAGGCAAGGGTGTCAGCGTCGATACGCAACTGCTGAGTGAAGTACCGCTTCCGCAGCGTTTTATCGCAGTTGGCGCGCAACGCGACATCCGTCTCGACGGCTACACGATCGTCCAGACCGATTCTGGCAACACAGGCGCTGGCGCGACGATGCTCGAAGAGTTGCGTGTGAAGGCCGACGAATCGGCAAGCCGCGGAACGAACTTTGAACGCGAAGCCGTCAAGCTTCGTGACGAACTCAATCGTGTGCAATCGCGCGCGGGTGACAACCATGTTCGCGCCGAGCGCTTGAACCAAGACCTTCGGCAGCTCGAAGAAGAACTTGAAAAACAACGTGCGCGTGGCTTCAAACTCACGCGTGAGGTCGAGGAAGAGCGCAAGCTGCGACAGAAGGCCGAAGTCGAACTTGGCATGGTGCGCGGCAATCCAGAATTGCAATCGGCAAGGGCGCGCCTCGCGGAGCTCGAATCTGCGCTTCACACGCTGCAGAACGCCCCACCTATGGATGTGCCCGCCGATCTCTCGGGCGCATTGGCCACAAGCGAGCGCACCGTCGCAGAAGTCAACGCTCGCGCCGAACAACTGCATGCGCAGCTCGATCAGGCCAACCACGCTGTTGCGCGTTCGCGTTCGCGAATCGACGACGTTGAGCGTCAACTGATGGGCGCTGCGCGCGCGCTCGAGGAAGCGGAAGCACGCGCGCTTCATTCCGAAGCAGAAGAGCAACGCCTTGCCGTGACTGCCGAACAAGCTATCGCAAAGGCCGAAACCTACCAGCGCACGCTCGCCGAACAAGGTGGCGGTTACGCGCTCGAAATGCAACGTTTCGAAGAGGTCCTTCGCGATCGTGCAAAACAGATTCAGCAGCTCGAACACGAAGTGCTGCGGCGAGAACGTCTCGTCAAAGAGCTGCTCTCAACGCTCGAGGAATTGAGTGCGTCCCATGCGTCGCCCGATCACGTTGCCGCACTCGAACGTCAATGTGCGGGGTTAGTTCGTGAGATTGACCATCAAGCGCAGCGTGCAGGACAGCTGGAGCAACGCTCAAACGAAATGGGCAAGAGCTTGCAAGACCGCGAGCGAGAATCGCGCCAGACACAAGAAG
>JAHFDZ010000061.1:9368-24125 GCA_023248745.1 Myxococcales bacterium
TGGCTGAGCTCGAAGGTCAGCTTGCATCAAAGTCTGCAGCGCAGCTCGAATCGGGTGAGGCGCTCGCGCAAGCACGCATCGAAATACAGGCACATCTTGCAGCAATCGACGAACTTCGTCGCTCGCACACCCCGCGTGAAAGCGGCTCGGGAGCTCAGCCGTCGGACGAGCCTCCGGTGCACCCTCAAGTCCAGCCTCCGTTGACATGACGGGCTCGCCGCTTATGTTCTCAAACGACCCGGTTTTTTCGGTTGCCGAGGCTCTTTCATGAAGCGCTGCTATTACGAGGTTCTCAGTCTGTCCCGCACCGCGACAGCTGACGATATGCGAAAGGCCTACCGGCGAGAGGCGCTCAAGCACCATCCTGATCGCAATCCGGACAATGCGGAGGCAGAAGCCGCGTTTAAAGAAGTCAACGAAGCTTACCAAGTGCTTTCGGACGACCAAAAACGTGGCGTCTACGATCGGTTTGGCCATGCCGGCCTCTCTGGCGGTGGTGAGGCTGCCGGGTCCGGTTTCGACATGTTCACGAACCTTCAAGACCTCTTCTCCGACATGTTCTCAGGGTCGATGGGCGGGCCGTTTGGCGATACGCGGCCTCGTCGCGGAAAGGACTTGCGCGTGCAGGTACGGCTCTCGCTTCGCGAAGCGGCGTTCGGTTGCAAACGCGAAGTGCAGGTGCGAGCGCCTGCTCCTTGCCAAGATTGCGGCGCCACGGGCGCAAAGGCCGGCACCCGTCCGGAATCGTGTCAGCAGTGCCGCGGCTCGGGCCAAGTGTCGAGCCAGCGCGGCTTCGTGATGTTTACCTCGACGTGCCCTCGCTGTGAAGGACAGGGCGGGTTTATCCGCCACCCCTGCAAGCCGTGTGGCGGGCGTGGCGCTGTCGAGAAGGCACGCAAGGTGATGGTCACTTTCCCTGCGGGCATCGATGCGGGTCAACGGTTGCGCGTTCCCGGGCAAGGAAGCGCGGGTCCTGGCGGAACACCCGCCGGTGACCTCTATGTTGAAGTTGACGTTGAAGAGGACGCTCGATTTGAGCGCGACGGCTGCGATCTTGTCACACGCGTTTCGGTGCCGGTTACGGCCGCCGTTCTTGGTGGTGAAATTTCGGTACCGTCGCTCGAAGACGAAACGCGCTCGCACGTCGTACAACTTCCGCCCGGCACACAATCGGGCACCATGTTTACGATTCGCGGCGAAGGCATTCCACGGCTCGATGGTCGCGGTCGAGGCTCCCTCGGCATTCTTGTGCAAGTCACGATCCCTACGACGCTCACCACACGTGCACGCGAACTTTTCGAATCGATCGACGCCGAGCTTCGTGCTTCGAGTCCGGCAGTCGCCGAAGAAGAGCCCGCAGCCGCCTCAAAATAGCAGCGTGTTGCGTTCGGCCTTCTGCGGATCAACGATGCTTCGTGATGAAAACGATCGTCGATCGCCTTCCAGATGCGGGTGAAAAGCTTGGCCTCGCGTTCTCAGGTGGCCTTGATACGCGCACGGCCGTGGCTTGGCTCAACAGGCGAGGCATGCAGGTCTATGCGTATACCGCCGATCTCGGTCAACCCGACGAGCCCAATCTGGCCGACGTGCTCGCCCTCGCAAAGTCTCACGGAGCAACCGCAGCCACGTTGATCGATGCTCGCGAGTCGCTTGCCAGCGAAGGCATTGTGGCGCTTGCGTGCGGCGCCTTTTTTTTGCAAACCGCTGGTCGCAAGTATTTCAATACGACGCCGCTCGGCCGCGCAGTCACCGCAACGGTGATTGTGAGAGCGATGCGTGAGGACGGCGTCCATTTTTTCGGCGATGGCAGCACGCATCGGGGTAACGACATTGAGCGTTTTTTTCGCTATGGCCTCCTCGAGACGCCGAGTTTGCGCATTTACAAGCCGTGGCTCGATCAAGCGTTCGTCGCCGAACTTGGTGGACGCGCCGAAATGTCACAATATTTGTCACAAATTGGATTGCCTTACGCAACGACGACCGAGAAGGCATACAGCACCGATGCGAACATGTTGGGAGCGACGCACGAGGCGAAAGCGTTAGAGCGACTCGACGCGTCGATGCACGTGGTTGAGCCGATCATGGGTAGAGCTTTTTGGAGATCAGACGTTGCGATCGAAAATGAAACTATTGACGTTTCATTTGTGCGAGGTGTTCCCTCCGCGGTCAATGCCGCGACGTTCAACTCGCTTACCGAATTGATTAAGAAGGTGAACCAAATCGCCGGTCGCCATGGTCTCGGAATGAGCGATCAAATCGAAAATCGGGTGATCGGTGCAAAGAGCCGCGGCATCTACGAAGCGCCCGCGATGGCGCTCTTGCACATAGCGTACGAGCGTTTGCTCTCTGCGATTGCACCCCAAAATTTGTTAGAGCTCTACGAGACATTGGGCCGCAAGCTTGGGCGATGGCTCTATGAGGGCAAGTGGTTCGACCCCGAGGCCGAGCTTGTGAAGCGTGCCTTACTCGACAGCGTCGCTTCATTGGTTACCGGAAAAGTGACGATCGAATTGAGGCGAGGTGACGATTACTCAATCTTGGCAACCGAATCCGACACTGCGACATACGACCCGGAACGCCTTTCAATGGAGCGGACGGTCGGCTCATTTTCGCCCGCGGATCGCATCGGACAACTGCATGTGGGACAGCACGCCGTTGGGGATGCGCGGTCGCTTCGCAGTGCGCTTGGTCATGGCGACGTCCTTGCGCTCGCAGCGTCGTTTCGTCTGCGAGGCGCCGAATGAAGAGACTGGCTGCATCGGCTTGCGTCGCGCTGCTCATCGTTGCCTGTTCAGCGAACAATGGCGGTCCCACTGATAGTGGGGCCAGTTTCGACGCGCTCGCCGATGTGGCGCAACGCGACGCTGGATCCGATGCCGCGCGCGCAGACGCAGCCGAAGGCGGCGCGTTCGACGCAATCGCGGATGCCACACCCGAGGCTGCGCCCGTTGATGCGCTCGCCGATGGTGAAATGGACGCCACCGTTGCCGATGCCGGGAGCGATGGCGCCGCGTTCGATGCGAGTGACGCGCCTGCCGACACGCCCGCCGACACCGGGAAGACTGTCGATGCCGCTGCCGATGCGGTAGCCGCCCCGACTTTCACCGAGCTGTACAATGAGATGTTTGCTACCTGCGGCAGTTGTCACACGTCCGTTCATTCGAGCAGCCTCGATCTCAGCTCGAAAGGAGCGGCGTACGTTGGATTGGTCGGCACGCCTGCGTCGCCAAGCGGTTCGTGCGCAAATTCCGGCCTCACGCGCGTTGTTGCTGGGAATGCCGCAATAAGTCTCTTGCATCAAAAACTAGCGGGCACGCAGCCATGTGGCTCGAGCATGCCGCCCGGGATCACGTTGAGCGCATCCGAGCGTGGACGCGTGGCGGCGTGGATCAGCGCTGGCGCGAAGAACGACTGAGAGCGATTGTAAAGGTTCCGAATCTAATGCGATCAACAACGTATGCGTTGTGGACATTCGCCGATGTCGACTAAGGAACGTGTGCGCGCTGCGGCGGGTATTTTTGGTGAAGAACATGAACAAGTTTTCTGTTTTCGTGCTTCCGATGATCGCAATTGCCTGTTCAAACGCGACCGGTGTTCCGACCGACGGCGGTGACACCGATAGCGGTCAAGATAGCGGGCAGAATCCGGCTGATGGCGGTACAGATTCACCCGTGGTGACAGACGCCGCCGCGGACGTTCCTGTAGCATCGGTCAAGTTTGCTGACGTTTATTCAATTCTATCGAGCAAGTGTGGCGATTGTCATACACAGAGCAGCGAAGGCAAGCTCCGCATGAACACTGAGGCCGCCGCCTACAGTGCGCTTGTCGGCGTCGCTGCGGCCGAGTGCTCGGGTCAAACACGCGTCGTCAAGGGTGACGCTGCGGGGAGTTTCCTCGTTCAAACGCTGAACGGCACCGCTGGATGCAAAGTTCCACGCATGCCCAAGAGTCGCGCGCCCCTTTCGGCGACCGAGATTGCGACGATCGAGGCATGGGTCAACGCCGGCGCTGAACATTGAATTGAATCGCGCTCGCGCTATGGTCGTGGGGTGCTCGATCGGGAAGGCATTCGTCAAAAGCTCGCGCAGGCGCGTTCGCTCCGTATCACGGGTCGTGTAACAAGCGTTACCGGCCTTGCCCTGCGGTTCACCATGCCGGGGGTGCGGGTGGGTGACGTCGTGCATATCGCGCGCCGCGGCGAGCCACTCGCAGCTGAGGTCGTAGGCTTCCAAAGCGGCGAGGCGGTGGCGATGCCGCTTGGGCCGCTTGAAGGCGTCGGGCCCGATGACGAGGTCGAGACGACGGGCGCCGCGTTTCAAGTGCGTGCGTCACATGCGCTGCTTGGTCGCATTGTCGATGGGCTAGGGAAGCCCATTGATGGCCGTGGCGAAATCCCGCCCGGCGTCTTCGTTCCTGTCGACGCATCGCCGCCAGCCGCGCTTTCGAGACCACCTATTGTTTCAATGATGACCACGGGTGTTCGCGCTATCGATGGGCTCCTCACGCTCGGGCAGGGGCAACGCGTGGGCCTCTTTGCCGGCTCTGGGGTGGGCAAGAGCACGCTGCTTGGTGCAATTGCGCGTGGCGCCGAAGCCGATGTTGTGGTGACCGCCTTGGTGGGTGAGCGTGGCCGCGAAGTCGGCGAGTTTCTCACCCATTCGCTCGGCGCTGAGGGGCAGAAACGAAGCGTTGTGGTGGTTGCAACAAGCGACGTGACGGCGCTTGAGCGCATGCGCGCGGCCGAGGTTGCGACGGCCTATGCTGAGTATTTTCGCGACCAAGGCGCACGGGTGCTGCTCTTGGTCGATTCGATTACGCGCTACGCGCGCGCCCAACGCGAAGTGGGGCTTGCGGCCGGAGAGCCGCCTGCGCGCCGAGGTTACCCACCGAGTGTCTTTGCGAAACTTCCGCGTCTGCTCGAGCGCGCAGGGCAAGGCGCGCGGGGATCGATTACCGCAATTTACACCGTGTTGGTCGAGGGCTCAGACATGGAGGAGCCGATCGCCGACGAAGTCCGAGGCACGCTCGATGGTCACATCGTACTCGATCGCGCTATCGCCGCTAGAGGCCGGTATCCGGCGATTGATGTTTCCGTGTCGCTATCGCGCGTCATGGAAGCCGTGACCACGCCCGAGCAACGAATCGTCGCGCAGCGCTTACGTTCACTTGTGGGCCTTTACGAAGAAAAACGCGACCTCATCAGCGTAGGGGCATACGTCAAGGGACATGACCGTCAACTTGATGAATCAGTTGCAAAGATGCCAACAATCGAGCGCTACCTGCAGCAGTCGGCGGCAGAGCGCGTGCCTTTTGACCAAGGTCTTAAACAGTTGCTTGAGGTAATGCGATGATGAAAAGCGCGACGTGGTTCATTGCCGCATTGGTGACTGGGTGTATCCAAATTGAAACGAAAGGCACTTCTCGCGATCCGTTGCCAAACGGGTATGCGTGCAGTTCCCCATGGTCCTGCGAGAGCGCTACGTGTGCGATCCTCAGCGCAAATGCCCAGCACAAGCCTGGTATCTGCACCACGTCGTGTCGCACCGATCGCCAATGTGCAAGCGACGAGCGCTGCGTCCTAAGTGGCAACGGCGGCTTCTGCCTTAAGACATGCAGCCAGAGTGCGAGCTGCGTCGATGGGTTCGTCTGCACCGGTCACGAGCCATCACTTTGCTACGTCGAGCCTCAAGCCGACGGCGGAACCTCGTGTTCAACGTCCGTGTACGGAAGTTGTCAGAACGCAACTCGAACAGAGTGCGTCGAAAAATCTGGCGTATCGGACGCTGATCGCGCGCGTGACGAGGCTGCGTGCAAAGCGGCGCTCGGTTCGGTTTGGTCAGACGGTCCATGTCCGCTACTCGATCTTATTGCAGGCTGCAGGGAAGGGTGCTCGCCTAGCAACCAAGTCACCTGGTATTATGCGAGCGGCCCTTATGGGACCGTCAGCGATGTCGAGGCGCACTGTCGGGCAACGGGCCTAACGGCGGTCTCCTCCCCGTAAAGAGCTCAAGTTTGCTATCTCGGACGGGCCGATGACCGTTCTCGAAGTCAGCAGCCTCAAGTTTGGGTATCTCGGCGAGTCGCTCTTCAACGACGTCTCGTTTTCGCTCGCGCTTGGCGATCGCGCTGCGATGGTTGCGCCGAACGGCGCAGGGAAGTCGACTCTCTTGCGCTTGATCGCCGGAGAGCTTGAGCCAGAAGCGGGATTTGTGGTGCGTCGCAAAGAGGCGCGGCTTGCCTATTATCGTCAATCGCATGAACTGTCAGGAGGCGGAACTGTTCTTGACGCGTTCTTGTCGGGTTTTCGCGAGATTGTCGCGCTGCGCGAGGAACTGGCAAAGGCGGAGCACGATGCGGCAATCGGATCGGCCGAGGCGCTCGCCAAACTTGGGAGATTGCAAGACGCGTATCACGTTGCGCAAGGCGACGCGCTCGAGCGGCGTGTCGCGGAGCTTGGATCGAAGCTCGGATTTTCACAGCGCGATCTCGATCGCCAGGTCTCGACCCTTTCGGGAGGAGAACGAGGTCGCCTGCTTTTGGGCGTATCGCTCGCGTCCGATGCCGAGATTCTCTTGCTCGATGAGCCAACGAACCATCTTGACTTGCAGACGATCGGATGGCTTGAAGGGTACTTGCGAGGCCTTCGCGCCGCGGTCTTGTTGGTCTCGCACGACCGCGCGTTTCTCGATGCGACGACGAACAAAACGCTCGAGCTCGGCGTTCGATCGTTTCGCGTCTATCCGGTCAAGTACTCCGACTACGTGATCGCGCGTGAGGGTGATCTTGAGCGTGAGCGCGTCGTCGTTCAGCGTCAGCAAGAGATGATCGCCAAGACTGAGGATTTTATTCGCCGCAACATTGCAGGCCAAAACACCAAGCAAGCGCAAGGCAGAAGGAAGATGCTCGAGAAACTCGAGCGCGTTGAAAATCCCGAAGACGTTTGGTCGACGGCCGAGCGCGTCGCATTTCGATTTTCGCAGGCGCTTCGCTCGGGCGACGTCGTCCTCGATGCAGCGAGCCTTTGCGCCGAACGCGGAGGACGATCGCTATTTCATAATGTCAACTTGCTTGTCAGTCGAGGCGAACGAATCGCGATCGTAGGACCTAATGGCGCGGGCAAAACGACGTTGCTCAAGTTACTTGCCGGTCGTGGTTTGCGGGACGATCACGGCATCGTGAAGCGAGGCACCAACTTGCAAGAGGGCTACTTCGACCAGCACTTGGGCGAGCTCGACCCTTCGCTCACGCCCGTCGATGAAGTGCGGCGCATTCGAGGCGACTTTACCATCGACGGCGCCCGTCAGTACCTTGCTCGCTTTCGCTTCTGGGGCGACGATCCTTTGCGGCGCGTCGCAGGATTTTCAGGTGGGGAGCGTTCTCGCTTGGCGCTCGCGAAGCTGCTCCTCGAACCACGAAACCTCCTTTTTCTCGACGAGCCGACAAATCACTTGGACATTCCGGCGGCCGAGATTCTGGAAGAGGCGCTCATTGGATTTGAGGGAACGGTGCTCTTCGTCTCACACGATCGCAGATTCCTCGAGAACGTGAGCACACGTGTACTTCGGGTTGAAGATGGCAAGTGTGAGCTCTTCTCGACGAACTTTGCCGACTTTGCAGAGCAGGAACGGTTGCGCATTGCGGCGGAAATCGAAACAGCCCGCGGGCGCGCCGTTGCGAAAGAGGCACCCGCTGCGGGCAAGACCACTTTTGAGGAGAACAAGGCAAATCGGCGCGAATTTGAGCGAAAAAAGCGCCGCGTCGGTGAACTCGAGAAAGAAATCGCGCAAGCTGAGGCCACGGTCGACGGGATGCGAGCGAAGCTTCGCGAGCACTCCCCCGACGATTGGGAGAAACTTGCAGAGCTTGCCCAGCAGGAACAGGCACTTCAGCGTAAGATTGACTCGATGCTCATGGAGTGGGCGAAGCTCTCAGAAGAGGTTGAGGCGTGATGTTGAAGCGTTGGGGGATTGCGTTCGTGCTCGTGGCAACCATCTTGCCAGTCGTTCCGGCGTGTAAGCCGCGCGCGACCGACGACACTGCGGTGATAGTCAAAGCAGACTCGCAAGGCCTTTTGCTCACTTGGTTTGACGACTTCGGAGATTTTCACGTCGCGCAATCGGTTGCAGATGTGCCAACGAATCGGCGCGAGCACGTGCGCGTGATCGATCCAAGCAAAGCAGATGGCACCAAAGACGATCGCATCTTCGTTGCCGATCTGCGGCAAGCCCAACCCGATGGACGTTTTCCAATTCGTATCACCACCCGCGCAGAATTCGAAAAGCTAGCGCGAGCCAATAGTCAATCTACTGGACCTATCGCGTCAGCAGCGCATTCAACGGCCCCGAATCCCGAGATGCCAACGCAGCAAGCGCCAGACGTGCCTGCGAATCCGCAGTCACCCGTGATTATTTACGGCGCCGAGTGGTGTCAGCCGTGCCATCAAGCCGCTGCGTATCTCAAGCGCAAAGGCGTGAAGGTTGTCGAAAAGGACATCGAAGCCGACCCCGCGGCTGGACGCGAAATGCGAGCGAAGCTTGCACGAGCAGGACTTCACGGAGGGAGCATTCCGGTCATCGACGTTCACGGACGGATGCTCATCGGGTTCAGTCAAAGCGCGATGGATCAGGCGTTGGGTCAAACGCTGTAGGCCGCTGTAAGAATTGCGCGCGCGGTGCCGTTGCTTGCGTAACGTTGTTTGCGCGACGTGCGCAGTAGTGGCGTGTCCCTACGTTGGCTGGCGGAGAGCTTGGAGGGCTGCAGATGGAAGCGAGTCGTCTATTCGTTGTTTTTTCCTTTGGACTGCTCGGAAGTTACGCCGATGCCTTCCCAGGAGGATGCTGCGGCGGTGGCCCGCGGTACAGAGGTCCGCCGCCTCCCGTATGCGGTGAAGATTCGGGCGTTGCTTGCCCCGACTATTGGCGACAACAAGGCGTGCGCGACTGTCATCCCGACGCAGCAACCCCGCACTGTCCGCAGCGATGCCTCAATGCCGACGGAGGGATTGTGTGCTCACAGAACGAGGCGCCGCCTTGGGCGCGTTGAGCCTAGCGCGCCCTTCCGAGCTTCCGTCCCACAACGCGCTCATACACGTCGCGTCGCGCTCTTCCCGACCATGCCGCAAGTTGCGACGCGATGGTTTTCGCATGCTCACCACGTTCGAGCGCTGCGTCGATCCGCGCGTCAAGGGCCGCGTCGGTAATGGCTTCGTCTTGCCTTGTAACTTCGCCGAGCACGATTACGACCTCACCAAGCGGTGTGGTGACTTGCGTTGCAAGTTCTTGAAGAGGGCCCGAGCGAAATTCCTCGTACACCTTTGTCAACTCGCGTGCGACCGAGGCCATGCGGCTTGGCTGAAGCGCTGCCAGCTCTGCGAGCGTCGCATCAGTGCGATCGGCAGATTCGAACAGCACCACAACGTCAACTTCATTGACTATTCGTCCGATGGCGTCTGCGCGTGAGACGCCACTTCGTGGAATGAAACCGAAGAAATGAAACCGGCCCGATTGCAAGAGACCACACCCCATCAGTGCGGTCAGAACGGCGCTTGCACCAGGGATGGGCACAACTTTGTAACCACGCGCGTTGCACAGCGCGACCAAGCCTGCTCCGGGATCGCTCACGAGTGGCGTCCCCGCATCGCTTACGAGCGCGATGGACTCTCCATTGGCGAGCCCTTCTAGGATGGCTTCGGCGCGTCCATCTTCGGTGTGAGCATCGAAACGTTCAACGCGAGGGTGATCGATGCCGATGTGCGAAAGCAGCGAGCGAGCGCGGCGCGTATCTTCTGCGAGAAGCCGCGTTGCACTCTTCAGAATATCGATCGCTCGTTGTGACAAATCGCCGAGGTTACCAATCGGCGTCGCCACGATGTAAAGAACGCCCGCGCTGGCGATCTCCGTCATGCGAGCTCGGCGACGTCGTGTATCTCGTTTTTCAAGTACTCGCGTAAGCGCGTTGTGACACGGTGCTCGAGTTGCCGAACACGTTCGCGCGATACCCCGAAACGGTCACCCAGTTCTTGAAGCGTAAGCGGGTCTTCGGCGACCAGACGTTCGTCGAAGATCGCAAGTTCCTTGTCGCGGCCGGCCAATGTTTCGCGGAACGTTGTGAGCTTCTCGCGCAAGAGGGCTTGGAGTTCCTCTCCCGCAACCTGCATGTCGGGCGACTCTTCGTAGCTCGGCATCGTATCGATTTTGCTCGTCGACCGTCCGTCGGCATCGCCCACCGGCGCATCGAGGGAGCGCTCATTCGACGAGAGCCGAATGTCCATTTCCGCGACGTCGGACTCGGGAACGTTGAGTTGCTTTGCGATCTCGGCGTACGACGGATCGATTCCGAGAGCCGTGAGCTCGTCGCGCTTTTTCTTCAAGTTGAAGAAGAGCTTGCGCTGTGCTTGCGTCGTTCCAAGTTTGACGAGGCGCCAATTGTTGAGAATAAACCGGAGGATGTACGCCCGAATCCACCATGCGGCGTAACTTGAGAGCTTGACCCCGCGGTAGGGATCGTACCGTTTGACCGCCTGCATAAGACCGATGTTTCCCTCTTGAACGAGGTCCATCATGTTCTTGTATGCGCGGCGGTATTCGTACGCGATCTTGACGACCAAACGCAGGTTTGCGGTTACAAGCCGAGCGGCAGCTTTCGGGTCTTGTGTCGCGACAAATCGTTCCGCAAGCTCGCGCGTTTCTTCGGCCGAGAGGAGCGGATGGCGCTGCACTTCGCGCATGTAGACGGCCATCGGATCGAGCGTCGCCAGCGATCGCGCATCGCTCTCGGGGGCAGAGCGCTCGTCGCCATCGTCCTCAGTTGTCGTTGCGAGTGCCGCGGCGCCGTCGTCGTCGGGCTCGTCGTCGCCAAAATCGAGAACGGCCGCAACCTCGGGCACAATTTCGGCGTTCGCCTCAGCCGTTTCACCGTCGTCGGATTCCTCGAGCTCCTCGGCTTCGTCTTCGGCAGAGGCTTTCGCAATGGGTTCTTTGACCTTTGGTGCGTCCCGCTTCACAAATCACCATCGAGGAACGCATGGAGCGGCCCCGCTCAATGGGATTAAGCCTCGCATCACGGCGCGTCAAGGTGGGCCGCTTTTGAATGACCGTTGAGCTGCGCGGTCACGCGTCTTGTCTTTCGCGTGCGACCATGGTTTACCCAAGACAAATTCCGGCTTTTTCGCTGACCTGCGTTTCCTTTTCGAAAGTGGGGTCTCGTGGGCAAAAAGGCAGGCAAGGCCACGCTTCGATGTCTGATTCGCAATCGCCCCCAGAAGTAACGAGTCGCCTCAATTTGGATGCGGCTGACTTCGATGCCTATCGGCTTGAGCGCGCTCCATCGAGCGAACTCGACGAAGCTCGGCTCGCAATCAAGAAGCGCTTCCTCGATTGGGCCAGCCCAGTTGCCTCGCGTCTCAAGGCGTTCGGCATCGAAGCAGAGATCGGGGGCACTGATGAACAACCAAGCGCAAGCAATGGTCACCGGGTTGACCATCAACGCGTTCTCTTCTGGCGCGACGCTGAGGCACGTGCTCGTCTCGAGCGCCTTCTCGAGCAAGGACGCTCGCTTGCAGCCGTCTTGGATATCCAGCGTCACCGCATGCACGCTCACCTCGCGCTCAAGATTGACGCGGAATCGGTTGACGTCAGCGTCGAAATTCATCCCGACGCTTGGGTCGATTTTCGCAACATTCGCGCGAGGCTTGCACAGCCCGACCTCGCACTTGAGCTCACTGCCGCCCTCGAATCTTTGCCTGAGCAATATGGTCTGCGCGTGACTGTCGACGACACGATTCAACTCGGTGGTATCGACACCAACCAATTGCGAGACGCGCTCGATCGCGCGGAAGCAACAGGACTACCTTTGTGGATCGGTTGGAGTGTCCCGCGCGATTTGGCGATTGAGCACTCGGCGCTACTCGAAGAACAACTCGAAGACGCGATCGTGGCGCTCGCTCCCGTGTTTCGTCTGATTGCCTGGGCTCCCGACAACGATTGCGTTGAGCTCGATCGCGAGTGGATGCTAGCGCGTGCGGCGAAAGTGAAAGCGCACGAAGAGGCTGAGCGCGAACAAGCGGCGTGGGAAGCCAAAAAGGCTGCCGATGAACGTCGTGAAGCTGAGCGTAGAGCGCCACGTCGTGATCGTGCAACGCGTCGAGCGGCTCATCCACCAGAATCGCGCGCGGAGCCAAAGACGGAAGCCGACCCCGCGCCAGCGGTCGTGCTGCCTGCGCCTGTACCTCGCACAGCGCGTCGCTTATCGCGAGGCGGGCGCATCGTGGATGTGGACCCCAACGGAGTCGTTGATCGCAACGCAAAGGTGCAGGTGCTTTCAGGGGCCTTTGAAGGCAAAGTAGGAACTGTTCAGGAACTTGACGGCCGTGGTGGCGCGCGCGTGCTTCTTGGCTTGCTTGCGGTTCGGATCGACGTGGGAGATCTTGGGGTTGTGCGCGAAGGTCGCGAAAGGCCAACGCTCGCGTCTTCGCATCGGCGGCCGGGTGCGCCGCGTCAGCCGTGATCCGTTGGTTCGGCAAGCCGTTATGAGAGACTCCGTGGCCGCTATTCCGACGACCCTCGAGGGCACGTTCAAGCGCCACATGCCTGCCTTCGTCGTGGGCGGCGTGATGTTGCTGGCGTTCCAAGTCGCGATGAACCGCATCGATCGCTGCTCGAGCTGGGCGATCGACTCGATCTTCCAAGGCCGCGCGAGCGAGGCGTGGAGGCCGGGGCTTGCGATGTTAGCGCTCGCACTCTTTGCGTTTGGTGTCCGCATTGCGAGTCGATGGTTCATGTTCAACGCTGGCCGAGACGTTGAGTACGAGCTTCGCGCTGTGCTCCTCGATCGCCTGCATTGTCTCGGTACGGCGTTTTATCGGCGCATGTCGACCGGCGACATCATGAGTCGGGCGACGAGCGATTTGCAACAGGTGAGGTTACTTTTTGGATTCGGCGTTCTCAATATCGTGAATGTTGTGTTCGCGTTTGGGAGCGCGATGCAAATCATGGTGAGCATCTCGATGAAGCTCACGCTTGTATCGCTTGCGAACATGCCGTTGCTCGTTCTGTTTACACGGACGCTCTCCAAGAGCCTGTTCACCCGCACGCGTGACAATCAAGAAACGCTCGGCAAGCTGAGTTCGACTGTGCAGAGCAACCTTGCGGGCGTTCGTATCGTGCGTTCATTCGCGCTCGAGCCGTTCGAGCGCGAGCGTTTTGCCAAGTCCAATGCGGACTACCTGCGTGCGTCGCTTGCGATCGCTCGTTTGCGCGGATCTCTGGGTCCGATAGTGGGTGCAGTGAGTGCTTCTGGCATCTTGCTCTTCTTCTGGTACGGCGCGACTTTGCTTCTTCGAGGACCGCTCGATGGTGGCATTTCGCAGGGTCAGTTCTTTGCGTTTTGGCAAGCGTCGATGCGAATGGCGTGGCCGATGCTCGCGCTCGGATTTTCCATCTCCATGATTCAACGTGGCCGCGCTGGCTTCGTTCGACTCAAAGAGATCTTCGACGCTGAGCCCGAGATCGTCGACGGCGCGAGCGTTCAGCCTCCGGCTCTTGGTGGCGCGATCGCCGTCAAGAATCTGAACTTCGCGTATGGATCTCGAAATGTACTCAACGGCGTTACGTTTGAGCTCAAGACAGGCGAGTCGCTTGCGATCGTCGGTAAGACAGGTTCAGGCAAGAGCACCCTCGCGATGCTCTTGGCGCGCCTTCTTCCAACGCCCGAGGGAACGGTGTTTCTCGACGGGCTTGATGTGTGCACGCTGCCGGTGAAGAGCGTTCGACAAGTAATCGGCTACGCGCAGCAGGACGCGTTCCTCTTTTCGAGCACGGTGGCGCACAACATTGGGCTCGCGCTCGATAGCCCTGACACGCCAGAATCAGCCGCACTCATCGAACGCGCGGCGCGCGAGGCGCAGGTTTACGATGACGTGCAGCGGTTGCCGGAGCAATTCGATACGGTCGTGGGCGAGCGCGGCGTGCAAGTCTCGGGAGGACAGAAGCAACGCATTGCACTTGCTCGCGCGCTCTTACTTCAACCCAAGGCGCTCGTGCTCGACGATCCGTTGAGCGCAGTTGACGCTAAGACCGAGGCTGCGATTCTCGATACGATCGAGGTGCAAACCAAAGATCGAACGGTCATCCTCATTACGCACCGTGTTGCGGCGGCGTCGCGCTGCGATCGCATTGTCGTGCTCGATGAAGGTGCGATTGTCGAGACAGGGACTCACGAAGAGCTCCTCGCGCGCTCCGGACTCTACGCAACCTTTGCCGAGCAGCAGCGCCGCGAAACGGCGCTGAATGCACTCGCCCATCAGGAGCATCCGTGAGCGCCGCCCAGAACTCGGGGACAGACAAAGCGCGCGCGCAAGAAAAGGCGTTTCACGACGAGAGCGCTCTCGGAAAAGCGTACGACTCACGTCTCATTGCTCGGCTCTGGCCGTATCTGATGCCTCACGCGAAGTTCGTTGTTCTGTCTCTCGTGACACTCGTAGCGATTACGGCAATTGGTCTGGTGAGGCCGCTCTTGATGGGCCAAGTCGTGAGCGCTGCGGGGCAAAGAGATCCGGCCCAACTGTTTAGGGCAGGCATGCTTCTGTCGGTTCTTCTCATCGCGACTCAGGGGCTCGCGTTTGTGCAGGTCTATGCGATGCAGCTCGGTGGAGCTCGCGCAATGAGTGACTTGCGGATCGACATCTTCGATTTTTTGCAACGACTCAGTCTTCGCTACTACGACCGCACGCCGATCGGTCGATTGGTTACGCGCGCAACA
>JAHFDZ010000062.1 GCA_023248745.1 Myxococcales bacterium
GGGCCAACAGGGTCAGGGCCAACAGGGTCAGGGCCAGCAAGGTCAACAGGGGCAGGGTCAACAGGGGCAGGGCCAGCAAGGTCAACAGGGGCAGGGTCAACAGGGGCAGGGCCAGCAGGGGCAATGGGGACTCGACGGAGTTCCGCTTCCAATGCCAGGAAGTGGCAACGGAGCCGGCTCGGGGAATGGTCAAGGCGGTGAACAAAATGGCGCCGGCGGCGGAGGCCGTGGCGGAGGCCCGACCAACAAAGGAAAGGGCAAAGCGACCGAAAAGGTCGATGCCGATACATTTCGCTCGAAAGCTCACGGCAAGATGAACAAGAGCCCCGGGATGCCCGGCGGCACACAACAAGGAACTATGCCAGGTCGTGCGTCAGGAAAATCGCGCGCAGAGTTGTCGGGCGACTTGTCGACCGTCGGCCCCAAAGAAATCGACGGCGTGACCCATGGCGATATTCCGGAAGAGTATCGCGATCAGGTGAGAGAATATTTTCAGCCGTAGGCTGCCGTTGACCATTTGTAACTTTTAGAGGACATAATGAGCGATTTCGAAGCGCGGCTTCGTCAAGCCGCGGCGGTGCTCGAGGAGCTTCGCAAAGCGATTGGAACCGTCATCGTGGGTCAGAAGTCCTCGGTCGACCAAGTGTTGTGGGGCATCTGTGCTGGCGGGCACGTCCTGCTCGAAGGTGCACCAGGACTCGGAAAGACGCTGCTCGTGCGAACGATTTCGCAGTGTCTCGATCTTCGATTTTCGCGCATCCAGTTCACACCCGATCTGATGCCGAGCGACGTTGTCGGCACCAATGTTCTTGTGATGGATCCCGCGCAGCGAGCGTCGGGTGCCATGTTCCAGGTGCAAAAGGGACCGATCTTTGGGCAAATCGTACTCGCCGATGAGATCAATCGCGCGACGCCCAAAACGCAGTCTGCGCTGCTCGAAGCGATGGCCGAGTTCGCGGTCACGATCGCAGGCACGCGCTACGCACTCGAAGAGCCGTTCTGCGTGCTCGCGACCGAGAATCCGATCGAAAATGAAGGCACCTATCCCCTTCCCGAAGCCCAGCTCGATCGCTTCCTCCTCAAAGTGCTCATCCCAAGCCCCACCGAAGACGAGCTATGCGAAGTGCTCGCTCGCACAACCGGACGCGCAGGCGCGCCAGCCGCGCGCGTGGTCTCTCGCGATGAGGTACTGGTGCTTCGGCAAATGTGCCGCGACATCGCAATCGCCGAACCTGTTCTGCGCTACGCCGCACGGCTCACATCGGCAAGCGATCCCACGTCAAAAGAGGCTCCCGAGATTGCCAAACGCGCGTTGCGTTATGGCGCTGGCGTTCGCGGAGCTCAATCACTCGTCCTTGCGGCGAAGGCCGCAGCGCTTAGCGAGGGTCGCGCCCAGGTGGCGTTCGCAGACATTGTGAACGTTGCCAAACCAGCCCTTCGTCATCGCATGATTCGATCGTTCGAAGGCGAGGCCGACGGCGTAACGACCGATGCCGTCATCGAAGCACTCTTGTCGCATGTCCCAACGCGCCCAACGCACGTCGACGCGGAACAAGGAGCGCGGCGTCCGTGAAGACATTTGTCGCGCGAATATCAATCCTCGCCGTCGCACTCAGCGTTGCCATTTCAGGGCCGATGTCAACTGCCGGCGCGGCCCCGGCTCCCGTCAAGGCGCCCATCATCGCTTCGGCAACCATGCTCTTCCTTGGCGAAACTCCAGAAGCGATGGTGACGCGCGTTGTGGGCATTCGCGTTCAAAATGTAACTTCATCTGCGATTAAAGGATCGCTGCGCGTCCGCCCCGAAACTGGGATCGGAGACACGCATGCGATCAGTCCTGTCCGCGTGCCCGTCTCGCTGGCCGCATCCGAAGAAGCAACCGTTCGCGTCCCCTTGCCACCTGCAAATAGCGCCATCTATCGCTACGAAGTTCTATTTGAAACCGAGAACGATACATTTTCTCTCACCAAGTTCGATCACATGGTTGGCCACAACCAATTCACCCTTGTTGATCTCTCCCAACCACCGCGGCTTGTTCAACTTCGCGGTTCGCCACTGCCGAGCGTCGTGCGCGCGTCCTATGGCTCCCCCCAAGCGTCGGTTGCAACGGTGTCTGTCGCGCCCGGTTCGGGCGACATTGTTCTCCCCGAACAGCGCGCCGCCTATGCCACAGTAGCGGCTGTTTTTGTTCGTTCGGATCAGCTCGCGCGAACACCCCAGGCCGCCCAGGCCGCGTTGCTCGCATGGGTGCATGCGGGAGGCACGCTTGCGGTCGCAATCACTCGTCCAGAAGATTTACGACTTGGTCCGTTGCCAACTTTGCTCGGCGGCGAAATCGTATCCACAAAAGTTTCGCAAGAGGTCGTTTCTCCAAGCGGCAAGCGATACGTCGTCCCCGATCAGAACGCTGACGAAGAAGATACCGGGCTCCCTGCGCCTGAACCTTTCGATAGCGGAGCGACACCCAAAGCAGACGGCGGAAAAAAAGCAGATGGCGGCGAGGCGGAGGATCAAGAAGATGCGGCAGTCGTACCCATTGGCTTCTCCCCCATCAAGAAGCCGATGCCCTACACAAAGCCGCCTCCAAAGTCACCGAGCGCAACGCCCACTTCTCCGCCAAGCGCGGCACTTCTTGCGACATTGGTTGGTTACAAATCACCCAAGCTCAACGAATCGCGATTCGGAGCCACTGCGCAAGTGGGTCTTGGTCAAGTGCACCTGCTGGCGTTTGATCCCACGGCCCCGGGCGTCATCGAAGAGATCTGGACGCGAACTCGGATGCTCGAGCTCATCGCCGATTCGACGCGCAACAGAACCGTCCTTGACGGCCCGCTGACGCGACCTTGGCGTGAAAATGGCCTCGACGAACTTCGTAAGCTCCTCGATCCAAACGAAGGCTTCAGGCCCGCACTCCTGCTGTCGACGATCATGCTCGTCGGTTATTCGGTGTTCTTGCCCGTCGCTCTATTTTGGGCACGCAGACGTCAACGCCTCTTTGATGGATTGCTCCTCGTGCCACTCCTCAGCGGGGCAACCTTCTTTGCCATCGTTACCGTAAGCTTCGTGTCGCGCGGCGCGCAAAGTCGAGCGCGTCGCCTTTCACTCGTCGAAGTCGCTTCCGGTGACGAGCAAGCTGCCATTCGTCGCTATCGCGGTTTCTTTTCAAATCGCTCGAGCAGCTTGGCGGTTGCCGCCGAGAGTCCGAGCGCAATGCTGTCGCTCGCAAACGATGACGTGGTCGGCAGTGGTGAGCTGCGAAGAGAACGCGACGGCCTTGTTCTGACCGGCGTCCCCACCGCCGCGTGGCAAACGCTTGTCGTTCGAGAAGACGATACGTTCGTACTCAAGGGCGGAATCAGGCTCAAAGCGGAAAAAGACGGCTCGATCACGATCGAGAATCGCACAGCATTCAAGTTGGTTGACCTTCTGGTAGCCACGAGCCGAAAGGGAACCTATCTCGAGTCAATCGAACCGCGCGCCATCGCCAATACGAAAAGTGGAAAAATAGCAGGCGCCCACGCCTACGGACCGGGAGACTTCGTTTCGTACTTCTCAGATGTGCCCGATCGAAGGCGAAGCGAAGTGACGAGCCGTTGGCAGGCGATGAGCACCACAGCAGGCGGTGCCACAACGACATCCACACCCGATCGAATCGTCCTAAGCGCAGAGCTCGTCGGCGCCGACGCACCTTCGAGGGACAGCAACCTTCACGTTGACGACGCTCACACGCTCATTCGCGTTCTCTCCGACGAGGCGCCATGAACGAGCCGCGGCTTCCTGCCATCTCGATTCGTCATCTATCGCATCGCTTCGGTCGCTTCGACGTTCTGCGCGACGTATCGTTCGACGTACATCAGGGCGAAATTTTCGGCTTCATTGGCCCAAACGGCGCCGGAAAAACCACAACGATAAGGGTACTCGCCACACTCCTCGAACCGATGGCTGGCCGTGTGAAGGTGCTTGGCCACGACGTCACACTCGAGCCCGAACTTGTGCGCAAGCACATCGGGTACATGCCCGATCACGCGGGCGTCTACGATCGCGTAACCGTCCGCGAATACCTCGAGTTCTTTGCAGACGCATACAAGGTGCCCACCGCTGGCTCGAGCTACGCCGTCGTTGATGCGTCAATGGAGTTGACGGATCTCACCCGCCTTTCGGACAAAATCGTATCGACCATGTCGAAAGGCATGAAGCAACGCCTGCAACTTGCGCGGGTTTTGCTTCACGATCCAAAAGTCCTCATTCTTGACGAACCGGCGAGCGACCTCGACCCACGCGCGCGCATCGAGATCCGCGATCTCCTTATGGAGCTCCGCGCAATGGGCAAGACGGTTCTTCTGTCGAGCCACATTCTCACTGAGCTTGCCGACGTCGTGACTTCCGTCGCCATTATGGAACGCGGGCGCATTATCGTTGCGGGCCCCATTGGCGAAATTTCCGAAGCGCTAGACCGTCAGCGAAGAGGCGTCGGAACTGCACGACAGCCGCAAGCGCCATCGGCAGCAAGCCCGGCTAATCCAGGGCCGGCAATTGATCCAACTCAGGCGCCGGCTCCCAACTTGAACTCGTTCGTCCCGGCTGCTCCAGAGCCCGAACGCGTCGTAGAGCGGAGCGTTAAGCTTCGTGTCCTTGCACCATTTGAGCGCGTCAGTGCGATTCTGACCGATTTGCCATTTGTAACTTCGGTGCGCCTCGGATCAATGGCAACTATTCAAGTTACATTTGCTGGAGACGATCGCGCCGTCGCAATGATGGTGCGATCGCTTGTTCTCGCAGAACTCTCCGTCGTGAGCGTTGAACCCGAACGCAACGAACTGGAACGCATCTTCCTCGAAGCCACCCGCGGGGACCTCCAATGAACGCTCAGAGTCCGCACCCAAGCGTGCACGATCCGGCACCTCCGTCGCAACGAATGCCTGGACGCACAGAGCTCGGCTGGCTGCAAAGCCTCCTCGCAAACCCAAACGCGATTTGGATTCGTGAGGTTCGCCAGGCGGCTCGGCTCGATCGGACTCCATGGCTCCTCTTCGGTATCACCCTATTGCTCTCCCTTCTCGTCGCGAGCATCGGAGGGACGGCATCGAGTTCGAACATCTCGCCCGCCAAGGTGGGCATGGCCGTGAGCCAAGTCTTTTTCTCGCTCGCGTACGGCGTCGTTACCCTGGTTGGCCCTGCCGTTGCGGCAAACACCATTGCCGCAGAGCGCGAAGGAAGAACATGGGAAGCCCTCGTTCTAACGGGCATGACGCCTGCGCAAATCGCGCGTGGCAAGTTTCTTTCGTCGTTCACGACGCTCTCGCTCTACATCGCCGCAATCGCGCCCATTGGAGCGCTCTCGTTTGCGTTCGGCGGGACGACGGCAACCGAAACAATCGTCGGATTCATCTTGCTCTTCATGCTCGCCGCGCTCTGGGTAGCGTTTGGTCTCGCAATGAGC
This sequence comes from Myxococcales bacterium, assembly GCA_023248745.1. Classification (GTDB taxonomy): domain Bacteria; phylum Myxococcota_A; class Polyangia; order Polyangiales; family Polyangiaceae; genus JAHFDX01. The sequence continues at coordinate 5,441 of JAHFDZ010000062.1, forward strand.
GCCGCGATGAATTCGCTGCGCGGCGCGCTGGTGCTCACGCTCATTCTCGCGATTGTCATTGGGCCGATCCTCTACATGATCTTCGGGCCTGCGATGTCGTCGCTTGCACATGAGCACTGGTCGCAACTGCCTGCGGGCCTACCGATATGGCTCCCCGTCGCCTACACGCGCGCGAACTTCGGAATCGACTACCTGATCCTGCTTGTCGCCCTTCCCTTCGTTGTGTTGTCGCTTCCGGCTTGGTTTCTCTATGAAGCAACCGTCGCGAACCTCAGTTCTGTCACCGACGACCGGAGCAGCGGACTGAAGCGTTGGTTTATCGTTTCAACGTGCGCCGGCGGCGGGCTTGCCACAGCGATCCCGATAGCCGTCGGCGGCGGGCGCGCGCCACCATCTGACCCTGCGTCGCTTGCGGCGCACACTGGCCTGTGGTGCCTCAGTTTCTTTTTTGGATTCTGCGCCCTTCTTTTTGTTGGTGAACCCTCTGGACCATCAAGACGCTTGACGACTCAGTGGGCCAAAACCAACACAAGCGCACTAACGCGCGCGCTCGGTCCCGGACTCGCGCGTACGTTCACGCTTGTCATGCTGCTCGAGACCGGTGCATTTGGAGCCGCAATATTTGGCGGCGTCGCCGCGATGACCGCCTTTCACAAGGGCGATGGAGTTCTCCCCATCGTGCTAAGCGGCGCAACACTCTGGGCCCACATCATCTTTTTCACCGGGCTATGCGCGTGGCTTCGCGCTCGCAGTGACAGCCCAATGGGCGCACGCGTCATCGCTCTCGCTATCATGCTCGCGCTCGTCGTCGTCCCTTGGTCATTCGCCGCTGTCGGCGGCATCGCCACGAAGCAGGATGAGTGGCTCGCACTCGGCGCAACGAACCCTTTCTATGTCGTTGTCATTCTTGGGCAGCTCGCTGCAACATCGCCCAACTACTTCTTGCTCACCGCCGGTTACATTTCAATTCTCGTCTTCGGCGCACTTGGCCTCGTATTCTTCGCTCTCGCACAACGAAAAGCCCATTCAATCAACGTGGCCGCCGAGCTCCATTACGCACAGCTCGACGCAGCACTGGCGCAAGAAGAATCCGCCACTACGCCATGACGGTCTTTGATGCCGCAACTCTACGCGAGCTCGAAGCGTTGCGCAGACGTCTTCAAGTTCGCGCCCGCTCGGCGGGATCGGGCGAACGCATCGCGTCGCGTCGAGGCTCGAGCGCCGAGTTTCTCGAGCATCGTGCATACGAGCCGGGTGACGATCTGAGGCGCATCGACTGGCTCGCGTACGCGCGCAGCGGCGATCCCGTCTTCAAGTTATTTCGCGCCGAGGAGGACGTTGTGGTTCGCGTCATTTTGGACGCCAGCGGCTCCCTCAGCGAAGAGCCAAAGCGTACGTATGCAAAGAAGCTTGCAGCTTCCGTTGCTTACATGGCCCTCGCAAACCAAGAGCGCGTGCAATTTGCATCCTCATCTGCTAACGGCGTGCGCGTTTCTGACCCGATGCGTGGGCGCGCTGCGCTTCCCAAGTTGCTCAGGTTACTTGACGAATGCTCTTTCGGCGGCCCGATTTCGCTATCCGACGCGATCGAAACGGTCGTACGGCGCAGCAGCCGCGCGGGCCTCCTCGTCATTGTGAGCGACTTTTTCGATAGCAGTCCCGTCGAAGAGGCATGCGGACGTGCACGCGCCGAGGGTCACGATTTGGCGCTGCTGCAAGTCCTCAGCCCCGAGGAACTTTCCCCTCCCTACGATGGCGACTTTGCGCTCGAAGACGTCGAGACCGGTGCACTTACCGAGGTAACGTTCGATAGCTCCGTTATCGACGCCTACCTCGCGCGCCTCAATCAGCTGTTTGTGCGTTTGCGCGGACTCGCGAAACACAATGGCGCAAGTTACGTGCGCACGTCGACCGCATCACCGACCCTTGAAGCGATTCGTCGCGTCGTTGCAAAAGGGGTCGACTGATGCCCGAGTTTCTCAACCCGAAGGGCCTCTTCCTCCTCACCGGCCTCATTCCTCTCATCGCGCTCTACATCCTGAAGACGCGCCGCAAACGCCTCCGTTTGCCTTCAACACTTTTGTGGCAAGACGCAAGGCGCGATCACCTTGCGCGAGCACCCTTTCGCAAGCTCATCGCGGAAGCGTCGTTGCTTCTACAGATTCTGGCGCTCGTGGCGCTGTCGATCGCGCTCGCGCGGCCCACCAAGCGTGGCTCCCGCATTGTCGGCGATCACATCGCGATCGTCATGGATGTGAGCGCATCCATGGGCGCGCTCGAGACGACAAGCACCGGCGAAGCGACACGTCTCGACGCAGCAAAGGACGCGGTATCACGCATCGTCAATGCGCTTGACGCTACGAGTGACGCCTTCGTCGTTGAAGCCTCTCGCGAGGCGCGACTCACGTTGCCGCCCACGCGCGATCATCAACTGCTCACGCAAGCGCTCGGCAAGATGCACGTTCACGAAGTCGAAGGCCGCCTCAGCCCCGCCGTTGCACTCGCCGTCGATCGCCTACGCAGCTTGGGCGGTAAGGGCCGACTTGTCCTGGTGACAGACAGTTCGCTCGCCGAAACCGAAGCGCTCGTGAGCTACGGCGTTCCGATCGAGGTGCTGCAGGTCGGAACGCCACGCGACAACCTTGGGATCGTTCGCCTCGACGTGCGCGCAGGCATCGATCCCGTTTCACACGTCGAGGAAACACAGGCATTCGTCTCCGTTCGCAACTACGCAAAAGACAAGAAAGACGTGTACGTCACCGTCACGCTCGACGGTGACACCGATCCCATCGCTTCGCGGCGGTTGCTCATCGAGCCGCAAGTGAATACGCCCGTCGTGCTCACTTTTGAACCGCCAAAGCTAAAGCGCGGAAAAGGGATGCGCGTGACGCTCTCGCCCAACGACGCACTCGCCGTCGACAACGTGGCCTACGCGCGCGTCCCACCATCACTTCGTATGCCCGTAACGCTTGCGACCTCTGCTCCTTACACCTGGTTTACGCGAGCACTTGAAGCCGACAAGTGGGTTGACCTTCAGCGACTTACGCTCGAGCAATTGGGGCGCGCCAACATCGACGGCGATGCGCTCGTCATCGTCGAGTACGCGTGCCCTACCCAAATTTCGGGGCAATCCATCGTGCTCGTCGCACCTCCTCCCGGTCGCTGCTTCGGCGTTGAGGTGAAGACACCCGAAACCGGGAGCGTCGTCACCTCCTGGGACACGACTGATTCTCGGTTGCGGTTCTTATCACTCGAAGAGGTACAAATAAGCCAAACTTCGCTCCTCGAAACGAAGGGCGGCGGCTCGCTCGTTCGCATCCGAAGTGGAACGGTAGTCGCCGATGCCACGATGCCTGGTCGGTCTGTAACCATTCTCGGGTTCGCACCAGGCGAAAGCAGCTGGCCTCTCAAGGCATCGTTCGTTCTTTTCGTCAGGAATCTTGTCGAAACGGCGCGCACGCATCGTTCAAACGGCTCGGCCCAGAGCGCGCGCACTGGCGAGCCTCTCAGCGTTCCAATCCCTACCGACACGACCGCAGTGACACTCATTCCACCGAGCGGAGAACGTCAGGCGCTTGTACCCCTCCACGGAACGGCATCGTTGGGAGCGCCCACCAAGACGGGCGCATACCGCGTCAAGTGGGAGCTTCCACATACCGGCGAAATTACTGTGTTCGCAAACTTGCTGAGCGAAGCAGAGGGCGAACTCTCGCAGCGCGAAGTTACCTTTGCGGCTGGCGCGACCGAGACGAGCACGCGCAGCGTACAAGGCAATTTTGTTGACGAATGGACGCGCTGGCTCGCGCTTATCGGGCTCATTGCGATTGTGGCGGACGTGCTTCTCATCACGCGCACACCCAAGCCGAGGAGCGCATGAACGTTCTCTTGGTGCGCTTCGGACTCACGGCACTTGCCGCGTTGATGCTGCTTTGCGGCATCGTTCTTCATGCGCGCAAGAAGATCAGCCGAGCCGCCCTCGTTGGAAGCCTGATTGCCTTACTGCCACTCGTGTACCTGTCTCTCGTGCAAGCAGGCGTGCTCGACGGAACGCGCTTGCGGTTCACGTCGTCCCTTCCAATCATCATACTCGCGCCAAGCGCACTGCTCTTGTCGTGGCGTCTAAGTCAACTTCCTTTACGTCTTGCGCCGGCGCGCCGTTGGCTCACAACGCTCGGAGCCTTGCTCGCTGTCACGACTGCGGCGCTAGCGATCGCCGAACCAGAGCTGGGTCGCACGCTCGATAGAATGACGGTGATCGTGGCGGTTGACCGATCGCGATCGCTCGAACTTGTGCGCGGGGCAGACCTTCGCATCGCCTCCGAAATTCAGCTCGCCGAACAATCGATGCGACCTGGTGATCGCATCGGCATCGTCGTGTTTGGTGCAGATGCACGCACCGAAGATCCGCCGCGCAAGAAAACAGACGAACGATCCGCGCAACGCGTTGAGGTCGGACGCGAAGGAACCGATATCGAGCGTGCAATCAGGCGAGCGCTTGCCGAGGTGCCCGCTGATTCGTCCGCGCGCATTGTGCTTCTCACGGATGGTGTGCAAACGCGCGGCGATGCACTTTCGGCCGCTGGCGCTGCCCTCGCGGCGGACGTGCCCGTCGACGGCGTCGTGCTCGAACAAGAGAAACGGCCAGACATACGCGTGGTCAGCCTGCGAGCGCCATCGCGCGCAGCAGAAGGCGAAGTGTTCGATCTTCGCCTCGTAACAGAAAGCCCTGCGGCAACAGAAGTTGAATTGCGCATCACCCGCAATGGCGAAGTTATCCACTCTGGCAAAGCGAAGATTGGTGCTGGCGAAGACGTCATTCATCTCCGCGAGGTCGCACCAGGCGCGGGCCTTCACCGATACGACATCGCCATCACCGCAATGGACAAAAATCTTGACTATGGCGCGGACGACAATAGCGGTAGCGCATTTGTGCGGGTACGCGGCCAAACACTTGCGGGAGTCATCGAGGGCGACAAGGGCAAGGGCGCACCTCTCGTCGCAGCGTTTCAAGCTGCCGGCATTTCAGCCCAAGAAATAGCACTATCCGCGATGCCAGCGGACGTCGGCGAACTTGCTCGCTTTGATCTTGTGGTGCTCTCAGACGTTCGCGCGGCCGAGATGACGCAAACTCAAATGAGTGCAATCGCAAGTTACGTTCGCGATCTTGGTGGTGGCCTCGTGTTGATGGGCGGTGATCGCAGCTTGGGCCCAGGCGGCTTTGCGCGCACGCCGATCGAAGAAGTCTCACCTGTGAAGTTTGATCTCAAGACAGAAAAAAAACGGGCGTCGCTCGCCGAGGTTATCGCAATCGACATCTCGGGCTCGATGGGTGCGACCGTCGGAGGACGCACCAAACTCGACTTGGCAAACGAAGGAGCTGCCCGCAGCGCATCGCTTCTGAGCAGCAGCGATCGACTTGGTGTTGCCCACGTCGATACGGTCGTCAACTGGAGCGTACCGATGGGGCCCGTGACCGACGCACCCAAAATCGAGAAGGCCATTCGGGCTGTTCAAGTCGGTGGCGGCGGCATCTATACCGACATCGCGCTCGACGCCGCGTACGCGGCCCTCGCGAAAGAGACCGTCAACTTGAAGCACGTGTTGCTCTTCGCCGACGGCGGCGACGCCGAGCAAATTACGGGTTGCCGTACAAAGGTGGCAACCGCATTTTCTCGAGGCATCACGACAAGCGTGATTTCGATCGGGAGAGGCTCAGACACGCCGGAACTCGAAGTTCTTTCGCGCATGGGACACGGACGTTTCTATCTCGTCGAGGACGCAACCACTTTGCCGGCGATCTTTTCTCAAGAAACGATTCTTGCGGCGAAGAGCGCAATCTCCGAGGAACCCTTTCGCGTAAGCCTGGGAACGCCAGGTGGACCCACAAGGCAAGTCAACTGGGCGGAAGCACCAGACCTCAAGGGTTACGTCATCACGATTCCGAAACCACGCGCAACAATCCTTCTCGGTGGCCCTGACTCCGATCCCATTCTCGCAACGTGGCCAGCAGGTCTTGGTCGTAGCGCCGCCTTCACAAGTGACTTCAAAGATCGCTGGGGCAAGGCTTGGCTCAAGTGGCCCGGAGCCGCAAAAATGTTCGCACAGCTCGCGCGTGAGACCGCACGGCGCGACGGCGATCCACGCGTACGCGTTGAAGCAGAGGCGTCAGGAGGCTCTTTGCGCATTCGCACCGATGTCGTTGGCGACGACGGACGCGCGCAATCGTTTCGACGCTTGCGAACACGCATCGCAGGCCCTGACGGAATCTCACGCGATTTGTCACTCGAAGCGATTGCTTCTGGTCGCTACGGCGCAAGCATGCCGCTCACGAGACCAGGAACGTATGTGACCACAATCGTCGACGAACTGACCGGCGAAGTCCTCGCCACGACAGCGGCTGCGCTCGGGATCGGCGACGAGCTTCGGCCCACTGGGAGCGATCGCGCGCTGCTCACACGTGTCGCCACGATTACCGGAGGCCGACTTCGCGACACGCTTGCAGGCGCGTTCGACGATCGCAGCAAGCAGCGTTTCTCTTACGTCGCTCTCACGCCTTGGCTCACTTTGCTATCCGCAGTGCTGATGCTCGCGTCAGTAGCGTCGCGCAGGCTGGGCATGCCCGAAGCGCTCGCGAAGGTATTCGACGCCCTCGCGATCCGGAAGCAGAAGCGCGATGCCATTCGTGCCCGCAAGCGCGCCGACATGAAGATGCATGCTGCAGCTATTGCCGACGAGCAACGCCGCAAGCAAGACGTACTGCGCGCTCGCAAAGCGCAGGTTCACGACCAACACCGCGGAGGACTCACTGCGCCTGTTGTCGTGCCGAATGCGCATCCAGGTCAACCAGCGCAAGCGCCAGCCACGAATGCTCCGCCCACTGCGCAAGCAGCAGACGTAGCGCCACAACCACCTGTCCGTGAACTCTCCGCGGCGGAACGCTTGGCGCTCAAACGTCGAGAGAGAAAGTAAATTCTCGTTACCTACACGAAGGCGCTATCGCAAGATCAGCACGACGACGCCACCACCCACCAGTAGCGCGAGAAAGCCAATGAGCCCGAGGATCAACCAGGGTGAGCGCGACGGCAAACCCAGCGGTGGCTCGCTGTATCCTTGCGGTGGCGGCCTTGGCGCCTCGCGGCCGGCATCGAAGGGCGCGCGGCTTGAAGCTTGCGAAGCAACGGCGCGTATCGGCGCGGTCTCAACCTTCGCGGGAGGAACCGATGTGCCGAACGGATCGTCCATGCGCAGGGTGATAGGAACCTTGGCTATCGACACGCGCACGCGCTCGCTGAGCTCGGCTTGCGGCATGTACGCCCAATCACGATGCGTGCCTTCGATCCCATAAGCGCGGCCTATCGCATCCGCGAGGGCGCCCACACTCGGCGTGCGAATGGTTGCACTCTTGGCGAGCCCCTCTTCGAGCACATCGTCAAGCTTCGGAAGTATCGGGTACTTCGCGCCTGCGCCACGGACCGTGGGCATTATGGGCTCTTGCGTCATGATCGCGAGCAAGATCGAAGGCCCGTTGTTGCCATCAAATGGAACAAATGAAGTTACGCATTCGTACGCAACCGCGGCGAGCGAGAACACATCTGAGCGCGCATCGATCGACTCGAGTCCCTGCGCTTGCTCTGGCGACATGTAATAGGGCGAGCCAATCGTCGTACCGAGTTGCGTGAGTTTCTTACGCGCGTTGCGATCTTTGACCGAACCAAAGTCGAGAATTTTGCAGATGTCGCCATCGCGCGTTCCGCACAAGAACAAATTGTCGGGCTTGAGGTCGCGGTGAATGAACCCACGCGCGTGAGCTTCGTCGAGACCCATTGCGACTTGCGCCATCATGCGAATCAAGCGCTCGGGGGCGAGCACTTTTTCGCGCTTGAGCAAGTAGCGAAGTTCTTCGCCATCGAGGAACTCCATGACCAAATAGTGAATGTTGAGCGAAGCATCGTGTGCAAAGTCGAGCACGTCGACGATGTGCTCGTGCGGCAAGCTCTTCGACAGCTCGTACTCTCGCTTGAAACGCTCGAGCGCCACGGGATCGAGGGCGATGTCGTCGTGAAGGATCTTGACCGCTATGCGCGTTTGAGTCTGCAGGTCGGCCCCTTCGTAGACGCGGCCTGTACCACCGTCAGCGACAACACGCCGCAATTCGTAACGATCGTTGATACGAATTCCAATGCGCGGGTCAGCGGTCGAAGATGCCGGCACCTCGCTCATGAGGAGCAAATGGGTCCCGTCCTCGGGACAGAACCCGGCATCGCTTGGAAAAACGCGCTGGCACGACGGGCAGCTCTTCAACGAGGAATCCTAACCTTTGTTGGTGGGGGTCGTCGGAGGGGCGTAATAAATCACTCGCATACAGGAAGGACACTGGTCGAGCAGCGGCTCGCGCCGAAGGCGGTGAAAAAGCTGAGGTGGGAGCTGAATGTGACAACCTTTGCAAGTGCCGTCCGTTGTCGCCGCCAGCCCGACGCCGCGCTTGACCCGTATTTGATCATAGCGACGGTAGAGCATCGTCGGCAGCTTCTTGATCAGGGCATCTCGCGCTTCGTTGCGTGATTGAGCCCCGCCCTCGATTGAGCCAACCTTTGCTTCGAGCTCTTCACGCCGTGCCGACAGCGCCTCATTCGCTTTGGTGAGCTCAGCGTCATCCGCATCGATTTGAAGACGAAGGCCATCAAGATCGGCCACGACGCGGCCCAGCTCCTCTTCACGATCACGCATGAGCTTACGCAGCTCTTCCATCTCGCGCTGAACCGCCTGCACTTCGCGTTCGGTTCGTGCTCGACCCATCTTGTCGCGCGAGTGCTCGATTTGCATCGTCATCGAGCGGACCTCAATCACATGATCGGCGCGCGCTTTTTCGAAGCCACCAAGCTTGGCCTTTGAGGCCGCCACTTTGTCTTCGAACTTCTTGACCGTGGCGTGCAACTTCTCAAGCTCGGTTCGAGCGACCGCTGCCTCTTCGTCTTGTACTTTGAGCTGCGCATCCAGCACCGCAAGCGCCTCTAACGACTGTATCTGCTCGGGGATCGTCAACTCTTCCTCCCAAAATGTTGCGCCGCAAACTGGCTCACCGGACGAATCACGGGATGAATCACAGGACAAAAGTGTGCCTGGTTAGCCTTTTGGCCGACCAGGCGATTAACAGGTGGGCCCACCTGGGTTCGAACCAGGAACAACCCGGTTATGAGCCGGGGGCTCTGACCGATTGAGCTATAGGCCCTGGCTGCCGATTGCGACACGTGGCGGTACCGTACTCTATGCCGGGCCGAGAAGGAAGGCTGTCACTCGCATACAAAGCGCGCAATCGTCCCACGCCCTCCGAAAGCAACGAGCAGCCGCCGTGCGCCAAGCAAGCGAATGGCGCGTCCATCGGCGATTGACTCTTCACGCGAGCCGGACCAGGCCCCCCTCGCGTAAAACCAGATCATCGGGAGATCCATTTCGCTCGCCGTTTGCATTGCCCAGCTTCCGCCTTCTCCTCGAATGAGCGCGGGCACAGAACGACCGACGCCATCCTGCGCGACCGTAGTCAGCACATGAGCGCCTGCAAGGCCACCGAAAAGTAAGCGTGCGGACCCCTTGAGTGATGCATCGTCCGTCCGAATCGCCACGAAAGCGCCATCGCCCGTGCCCGCGAGCGCAGACGCGCGGGTGTGACCCTCACGGGATGTGAGCTCCGCGGCTCGTCCAGTAAGTTGACCTTGCGCATCGAGAGCCGCGAATTCGATCCATTCATACGCCGCCATCTGCCCCGTCGACTCGAGCCGTTCGGCAGAGGCGTCTGAAAACGAGAGCGCACGTCGGTTGACCCACGTCATCGCAAAGCCAGCCGCCGTGCTCACCAGTTGTGGAGCGTCGACGTCGGAAGCCGCATCGGAAACAACGCCTGAGTGAACGACTGCCCCCGCTCGAATCAACGCCACTCGGATATGCCCGCCGTTGCCTCGCGGTTGGTCTTCATCCCAAGCGAGCAGCGCATCATCGCCACGGAGGCCTACGGATAAACCGTATGCATCATCTGATTGCTGCTGCACAACAGTGGTCAGCGTCTTTCCGTCACGACTTACGACAACCTCGCTCTCACGCTTACTGCCACGCCGAAAAAATGCCGCAGCCCAAGCGGCACCGTGCGAAGTGAGCACAGGCGGCGGAGCGTCTCCGTCGAGGTTGCCAAGATCGCGCGCAGCGACAATCTGGCCGGAGCCATCAAGGGTAAGCACCTTACCCATTCGACTTGGCCCGCTCCCCGACGCCACCGCAACAAGCGTGTTTGGGCCCAAGGATGCCTGCTCGCCGAGCTCGAACGTAAATCCTACTGGTAGTTCAGCCTCTTGACGACATCGGCCTGAGAGCGCCTTTGGCGGAACTGCAGCGTCGACGCCATCGTCGAGCGTGCCATACGTCTCCTCGACTGTCACGACGGGCTTGCTTTTGCGTTTGCAAGATGCGGCCATAGCGATCGATAGCGGCACAACGCAAACGAACAACGCGCGCAGCCACCTCATGGATCAAGAAATCCGTCGACAACTTGCAACGCGAGCTCGTGCCTCTCGAGTGGAGGCATCACATAGGCTCCCGCAACGCGATGGCGCACATGCGCGAGCATTTCGCGCGCGATGTTGACACCCTCTTTGCGAGCATCGGCTCCGGTCCCGGCCTTGCGCATCCTCTCACGCACCGCCTCGGGCACCTGCATGCCGGGCACTTCGTTGTGAAGAAATTCAGCGTTGCGGAAACTTGCGAGTGGCAGGAGCCCAACCAAAACGGGCAGTCCGAGCGGCTCCACGTCGTCAAGAAACTTGTCTAATACGGCAGCGTCGTACACGGGCTGCGTCATTACAAATTCTGCGCCGGCAAGCTTTTTCTCGCGCAGTCGTTTTAGCTCGCGTTCATAGTTGAGAGACGCCGGTTCGGCACCGCTCGCAAGCACGAATCGAGTCGCACCACCGATTGGCTTACCCGATGGATCCACGCCAACATTGAGACGCGATGCGAGCTTGAGAATGCCAATCGAGTCGAGATCGAAAACAGCACTCGCATCGGGAAAATCGCCCATCTTTGGTGGGTCACCTGTGATGATCACCAGGTTGCGCACGCCGAGTTCGTGCGCAGCAAGAAGATGCGCGAGTGTCGCGAGCAAATTGCGATCGCGACCGCACACGTGAAGAATGGTCTCGATCCCGACTTGATCTTGCACACGCATCGCCATAGCAATGTTGCCCATGCGCGCTTGAGCACGTGCACCGTCGGCAATGTTGATCGCGTCGACGCCACCGGCACGAAGCTCGGTCGCAGCGCGGATAACTTTCGCAAGATCCACACCGACGGGTGGGTTGACCTCAACAGACACCACGAATCGCTTGCCCAACTTTGCGCCGAGGCCACTTCGCTCTTCGACGGGTGTTGCAGGCATTGACGACACGGCTTCGAAGCGAACGCTACCGCGCGTGTCGTCGCCGTCGGCAAAGACCTCGCTTCCAGGTTCGGCGGCCTGGGCCATGCGTGCTGCAGCCGCAATGCGCTTGATGTGATCCGGCGTCGTTCCGCAACAGCCACCCACGAGCTTCACGCCCATGCGATACATGCGACGGGCGTACACACCGAAATACTCGGGTGTCGTCACATAGACGAGACGCTCATCGACGCGCCTCGGGAGACCTGCGTTGGGGGCCGCGAGAATAGGTAACCCGACAGGCACCATTTGTTCGACGGCGGTCAGAACGTGCTGTGGTCCATCCGAACAGTTAACGCCCACAGCAGCGACGCCGAGCTGTTTGAGCTGCACGGTGATGGCTTCGGCGCTGGTGCCGTCGGCCATGCGCCCTTGCTCGTCGAGCGATACTGAAGCAATGACCGGAACGCGACCACCACTCGCCTCAAGGGCCGCTTCGACCGCAAGAACGACTTCGTTGGTCTGCCGAAACGTTTCGAGAATGAGCGCATCGACGTCGGTCTCAGCGAGCGCGCTCGCCTGCTCGAACAACGCAGCTTTGACGCGTGCGAGATCTTCGTCGGTCGCCTTACCAAGAAAGTAACCGCTCGGGCCGATCGCACCAAAGACGTAGGCCGCGTCGCCTGCCGCCTTGCGTGCGATCTGTACGCCCGCACGGTTGAGCTTACGCACTTGATTTGAGAGGCCATGCTTCTCGAGTCGAAGTGCGTTCGCGCCAAATGTATTGGTTTCGATTACATTTGCGCCCGCAGCGACATAGTCCGCGTGAACGCGCTGCACGAGCTCGGCGCGTGACACGTTGAGCTCTTCGAAACACGCGCTGTAAAGGACGCCTCGCTCGTAGAGTTGCGTGCCCATCGCGCCATCGAGCACGAAAACCTGCCGGCTTAGAGCAGCCGAAAATGGAAGGCGCGAATTCACTTCTGTTGGTTATGGCGATTGTCCGTGCGAAGCAAGGGTCGCCAACGTTTGCGGCTCAACCTGCAGGGCAAGCTGCGGAGCGCTCGCGTGGCTTGGAGGCGCTGTCTGTGCGGCCTCTTTGAGCGCGACCGGGTCGACAACTTCGTTGACGAACGCTGCAACGGCCTCGACAGCAAGCTCGGCGCGCGCGGAGTGAAAATGATCAAATGCATGCTGGGTATCGGGCAATTCTGCGAAGAGGACTGGATTTTTGGACACGTTTCTCAGCTCCGCGACAAATCGACGTCCCTCTTCGATCCACGCGAGGCAGTCGTCGCTCCCATGAATCACAAAGAAAGGTGGCGCATCGGCGTGAATCCAAAACAGTGGGGAGGCACGATCCCACTCCTCGCGCGCAGCCTCTGCGGTGCTGCCCATGACCATGCGAAACAGCAAGCGGGCCATGCGATCGGGGCGATCGCGATTGCGGTCGAGAAAGTCGTACACCCCGTACAGCGGAACGCACGCGGCAACGGTTGTGTCCTCTTGCTCGAACCCGGGCTGAAAAATAGCCTGATTCGCCGTTAACGCAGCAAGCGACGACAGGTGCGCACCGGCGGAGCCACCCGTAATTACGATGCGACTCGGATCGCCGCCAAACTCGTGAATATGCTGCTTCACCCACGCGATTGCCCGCTTCACGTCGACAATGTGATCAGGGAATTTTGCCCGGGGACTCAGCCGATAGTTGATGGCTACGCAGACCCAGCCTCGCGCTGCGAGCGCATGCATCAACGGTTTCGCCTGATGTCCCTTGTGGCTGACGGTCCACGCGCCTCCGTGCACCTGAAGCAAGACAGGGCGAGGCGCTGCAGAGGGTAAGGCCGCGGCGGGCGCATAAACGTCAAGAAAGTTTCTTTTCTTGATCGGTCCGTATGCAACGTTCCGAACGACCTTTACAGCCCTCGGCCTGAACGGATACGGCACAGTCCGAAAGGCCCACTGGCGCTGCTCAAGAGCCTGCAGCAACGATTCACGGCGCTGCTTGGGCAGAAACCCGTCAAGCGCATTGACAAATACGGCGACGGCGTGCCTGGCACTTGCAAAGTGTCCGACGTGAAGCACGCACGCAACAAACGCAACTGCCAACGTCCAAAGAGGCGCCTTCGCAATTACCGCAAGTACGGCGAGCGCAATGGACAGCACCAGATGATGCAGCGGCAACTCGATCGTGAGCCATATCGCAAAAAACCAATGCACGCTCATGAACGACAGGCGCCGCAACCTCAAGTGAGGAAGCAGCCCGAGAACAGCCTCGACCACGATCGCAATGGCCACAACCCGCTGCATGGCCAGGCTGTACTACAACGTATGAAGCGACGCACCCCCGCATAACCAGGGGCTGTCACCGCTTGTGTTACCCACGCGTATCGAACCTCGTGCCAACGCCCGTTGCCGAAGCAATCAATTCGCAGGCCATTTGGCCCTCGAGCGCGTTCGCTTGCTTGAGCACCGACACGGACATTTGAAAGTTAACGCTCTCGCTTGCTGAGCTCACCTGTGCGGCGGCCGCGGCACTACCGCCGGAAACGCTGCCGATTCCAATGGACATGGTTCCTCCTTCCCCAAGCAATGAGCGACGGACCGAACGCGAGCTTGAGCGTGGGCGGTCGCCTGAGGTTCCATTGAGACGCTAGCGCCAGGGTCGCTTCGTGGGGCTTCGCCACTGGGACCACTTTTCGTAACTGGAATCGATCGGAGTCGGACGAACCGCGCGCAAAATCAAGAAGCCACCGATGAAGCCACCGAGGTGTGCAAAAAAGGCGATCCCTCCTTCTCTTGCACCAATCGTCAAAATGCCACGCACAAGGTTACCAATGAAGTACTCCGCGATAATGAGCCACGCAGGCAGCACAAGGAACGGTCCGAATACGAGCCAGAGCGGCAACACGGGATTGAGAACGGTCACGGGCGATCGGGGATAAAGGACGCCGTAAGCCGCGAGCACACCGGAAATCGCGCCCGATGCTCCGACGATAGGAATGAGCGAACCTGGCGCCACCGCGGCCTGCGTCAGCGCTGCAAGAAAACCGGCGCCAAGATAGAGCACCAGGTAACGAAACCCACCAAGCGCATCCTCAACGTTGTCGCCAAAGATCCAAAGAAAGAGCATGTTCGCACCGAGGTGCGCAAGGCTCGCCGGATCGTGCAGGAACATGCTTGTGACGATCGTGTGGACCGTCTCGCCCGGGCGATCCCAAAGGTGCGCGGGCACGAGGCCGTACGTCCGCACGATCGCGTCACCCAGCGAAACTCGGCGACCGTCATCGAGCCGGACAACTGGCGCAAGACGCTCGCCTACGTAGACAAGAACGTTGAGCGCAATCAGCGCGTAGTTCACCCAAGGAACTCGCGATGTGCGCAGCTCATCTCGAAGCGGAAGCACGCACCTACGATGAGGCTCGCGTGCAATTTACGCAAGTCGGGTCTTGCGCATGCCGTGGTCCAAGCACCTTGGCCTTAGGGATTCGGGCAGTCGTCGGTTGCCGGCAGCATGCTGCCAGGAAGCGCCCCGTGCATGCACCGGCCGATGATGGCGAGGTCGTCAACATCGCGAATGTCTTTGCCACCGCTGGTGCAGTCAACTTCCGGATCGGTGATTTGTACCCGCACGAGTGACGTATCGAGATGGCCATTGCCGTTCCAATCGACAGAAGGGCCCGATACTCCAGGCGATACTGGATACGCGCGCCCGAGTCGGTCTCCATCGCCACCGACCGAAAGAAAGGCGACGTCCGTCACGGTGAGACCAGGAAACGAATTGGATTCGCTAAGTGCGCACGGATTGAGCGGAAACGCTTTGAGCTTGCCCGTCGAGTACCCAATGCGCGTTGCTTTGAGCGTTGGCGCATGACTGCCAAGACGATCGTCGTAGCGGTAGTTCATCACGCTCGGGTAGTTGGGCTTGTAGTTGAGTTCGACGTTGCCTCCGTGATGCAGGCCGAATGAGTGTCCGATTTCGTGCATGAAGAGACTGTACCAAGCGTGTTGTGCACGCTCCGTCTCGTCGTCAGCTTCTCCGTCAACTAAGTTGTTTGTTTCGGGTCCTGATATTTTGAGCGTGCGTCCGCCAATATGCGAATTGCCTCGGCCTCCACCGCCTAAACACAACGCTGCCTTACGGAACGTGCGCTCGGGCAAATCGCTGCTTGAGTGATCGCCATCCGCGCCCGCGCCCAAGTAGCAGTCGTGGTGGCTATTGGTTCCCGGTGGATCGGCCTTCCCATCGCCGTCACCGAGGGGGTGCGCGTCATCGTGCACAAGGACAAGATGGATGCCTCCCTTGCTGCCATCGGGATAGGGAATTTGTAACGCTCTAAAGTACGATTCAAGGTGACGCACCACCACAGCGCTGAGGCGGGCGGAATGTGCCACGCCCCTGGCGTCGGTGTACTTCTGATAGTCCACTTCAACGAGGACATCTTTGACCTTTGGGTTGGTGCCGTAGAGCCTCGGATAGTCGACGAACCCAAACGGCGAAGGGTGAGTAAACCCTCTTACTTCAAGGCCATCAGAGAGCCCGTCGGCATCGGTATCGGGCGAGCACGGGTTTGTGCCAAGGCCGAGTTCTTCGGTGTCGCTCAGACCGTCGCTGTCCTGATCGCAACCCGCAGCGTTGCATAGGGGGCACGACGGTCTCGGGCCCGGAGGCGTCGTATCGGCTTGGCCGCCGTCAACAAGCGCATCCGCCTGCTCGGTGGCAGCTACGTTGATGGCAGTGCTTTCACATCCAAAGGTTGCAACCAGTAAACCCAAAGCTCCGAATGCGTATTTCATTGCCCACCGTACGCTTCGATCCCCCCAATCGCTTCCTTACGGAACGTGCAACCCGAACGATTGTGACGTCGCGCGCGCCTCTGACGTTCGGGGTGGTCTTAAACGCGGGCGGTCGAGGTCAAAATGACCACCCGAAGCCAAACGACCCCGTGACCCAAGTGTTGAGCGAGACGTCTGTACCCACAGCAGCGACACCGAGCTGTATCTCGAACGTAAAGCCGATCGGCGCTGCGTATTTGTAACCAATGAAGGGCATTATTCCTCCAAACCCTCTCACGCTGCGATACGGCTCTGTGAAAGAAGAGAATATCAGCAGAGGCTTGAATTCGCCCACGCCAGCAACCAAGCCAGCACCGACTTGAAGGCCATGTTCGAAAGTACCCAACAAATAGTAACGAGGTGAGAGGCTCGCCAACCCGCCCTCTCCAGAATCGATAGCACCATCACGTCGACCAAGCGCCATGAATCCGACAAGGTCAGCGCGGCCGGCCAGCCCTACTTTGCGCCCGAGTTTGCCCTCAACCGAAACGCGGATGCTCCACGTCGATACCGTAGAGATACCAGCGAGGATCGTCAGGTTTCTTTCCTTTCTCTTCGGGCTGGCACTCGTGGCTGGCTTCGCCAAGTCTTTTGCACGTGGTCGCCCTACCAGGAATTCGTCAGCCTCATTGCGCGTGATGTTGCCGATGAGCAGCGCCATTTGTCGAATCTGAGCGTCCTGCCCCACTTCGAGCGCCACCGTCCTCTTGATGTGGCACGCATCAAAAACGATTTGCAACTCACCGTCGTGCGTCGAGACAACCAGAGGCAATCCACCCGTGACTACAGCCGGCGCGAGGACGACTTGTCGTGCGGTTTCGCGTTCGATGGCAACACGGAGGCGCTCGACATCAACGTTCGAAGTTTGCGAAGCATCGAGGACGAGCGGAGGCTGCGGCGCTGCGAGCGCGGTGCACGCATGAAGCGCCAACACGAGGGCGAAAAGAGAAGCGAGAGTCCGTGAAGTCATGCGCCTGAATGCCCACGAGGCCGCAGCGCGTTCAATGTCCTGCATCACCGGCGATCGATTTCAAAAGAGAACGCGCCTCGTCTTTTCGATAGGTGCCGTAGTTGCCATTCGCGAAGGGCTCAAGAGCGCCCTTCGCAGCGCGGGTATCGCCTGCTCGAAGGAGTGCGATCGCACGGTTGTAGCGAGCCTCGGGTTGCCACTTGCCGCTCGGATATTTCTGCAAGTACGCGTCCCAAAGCGCGAGCGCTGTTAGACTGCGGCTGAAGTGCGCACGATGCGCTCTCTCATACGTTTCGAGCTCTTCGGTTGAAGGCACCACAGACGTCGACGCAGATGCCGAAGCCGCCGGCGGTGACGGTGACGGCAGCTTCGGCTCCGAGAGTGGAATATTTGTAACTCGTTGCGCCTTATTTTGAACCAGCGGACCCTCAACCTCGGGTTGGATTTCTTCTGAGGCAACGGCAGCGTCCAGCTCGACGACTTCCGCCTGAGCCGGCGCCAAAGCCGGCAACTTCGAGCTTGCCACGGGTGAAGGCGCAACATCCTTCGTTTGCTCGGTGGACACGGGTCGAAACCATTGTCGCAAACGTCCGGTGTAGCCTGCCCACGCTGCGCTTCCGATAAACAATGCCGCTGCAGCCAACAACGTCAAGAAGCGGAAGTTCCTCTTTGGTCTTCTCGCGGTTGCGAGGATCACATCACGCGTCTCGTGGGCGCGAGGTGACTCGCCGTGAACGTCGTCCCGTAAGCTTCGCAAGGCATCGTCGAGTTCGCTCATGACGCTTCCTCCTCACCGAATGCCTCGCGCAGCTTTCGCCGCGCGTGAAAAAGACGGGTGCGAACGGTCGCCTCGGGGATCGCCAAAATTTCAGCCGCTTCACTCGAGCTGCGCTCTTCAACCGCACAGAGCACAATGACAACACGATGCTCGTGTGACAGTGCGTCGAGCGCGACCTGCAACCTTTCGCGCAGTTGGGATCGGCGCACATCGCCCTCGGGGCCACTGCTTTCGTTTAGTAAAGAAGATTGTCTATAGTGCTCAAGCTTGTTTCGTCGTCTCGCGGCCGCACGCACGTGGTGCTTTGCGTGATTGGCACAGATGCCCAGCAAGAGCGACCGCACCGTCCCCTCTGCGCGAAGCCGAGGAAGTGCCGCGGGAAGGGAGATGAACGTCTCTTGCACAAGATCTTCGGCCGCGGACTCTTCACCCACGAGGCGCCTCGCGAAGGCGCGTACCCTCTCATGATGCTCGTCGTACGCGGTAGCGATGTCGACGTGCGTGATCGCTCGGTCCTCCGACATGGGGAAATGCGAGCCTAGTCCAAGCGCCGCGAGCACCCCATGAGTTCCCGCGTTCGGAGGATTCGTTCACGTGCTCAAACCGATTTTCTAAGCTATTGAAATAGCTAACAAATGCAGCTGCAAGCGCCGAGACCCAGGCCACAGAAAGGCGCGCT
>JAHFDZ010000302.1 GCA_023248745.1 Myxococcales bacterium
TCTCAAGATCATCGAAGGGACAGTTGCGAACGTGCCGCCCAAGGGCGGGCGAAAGCATCCACAGCAAGACTTTTTGCAAGTCGACACGACGAACATTCTCTTTATCTGTGGTGGTGCTTTCGTCGGGCTCGATCAAATCGTGCAGCGACGCATCGGTACCAACACGCTCGGTTTCGGTGCCGAAATTCGCTCCAAGAAAGACTTCCGCCTCGGCGAATTGTTCGAGCGGTTGCAACCTGAAGACTTGCTCAAGTTCGGTCTCATTCCTGAGTTCATTGGTCGTTTGCCAGTTCTCGCAACCCTCCATGAACTCAACGAAGACGCTCTAATCGACATCCTGACGAAGCCAAAGAACGCGCTTGTAAAGCAGTTCCAAAAGCTCTTCGAGATGGATGGCGTCAAGCTCAAGTTCACAAAGGGCGCGCTCCAAGCGGTCGCAAAAGAGGCGCTGCTTCGCAACTCCGGTGCGCGTGGCCTTCGCGCCATCCTCGAAGCCTCGATGCTCGACATCATGTACGAAATTCCAGGCAAGGCGGGCATCAAGGAAGTTGTCATCAACGAAGACGTGATCACGAAGCACGACCCACCGCTCATCGTGTACCAAAAGGAAGCCGAGCTGGCGTAACGGCTGCGCGGCGCCTCGCGGTTTTTGGAATAGGCGGCCAGTGTGGTGCATTCATCGTTTGATGGGCGCGCAGCCGTGAGTGCGCTCTCTCGGTACCCCAACTCCGCTCGGACGCATGGTACGTTCCGCGGTCTCAATGTTGGTTGTTTCGCCTAACGCACACGTTCGGCTAGCGCGCTCGGTCGAGTGGCTGGCTGGGCTCGGGCGGTCTTCGCGTTGCGTTGTCGTAGGTCCAACGCTTGCCGCCGCCGATGACGTTGTGCAGGCGTGGACGCTCAAGGCCGGCGCGCTTTTTGGTGTCGAAAGGGCGTCGCTAAGCCGCCTCGCAGGAGACCTCGCGCGACCGGCGCTTGCTCGCGCCGGCAGGGTATCAGCGGGTCCGCTGGTTATTCGGGCCGTCGTTGCCAGAGTTCTGCACCAAGTTGACGCACGCTCGCTCGGTGCGCTCGAGGCGCTAGTCGAAAAACCAGGTTTGCCAGCGGCGCTGGCCCGCACCATCGGCGAATTGCGAGGCGAGGGCATAGAGGCCGCCAAAATATCGCGAACAAAGTTACAAAATAGCCAAGACACCGATCGCTTGCACGCTCTTGCGCTTTTGCTCGAGCGGTACGAAGGCGCGCTCAACGAGTTGGGACTCGCCGATCGCGCAGATGTGTTGCGCTTCGCAACCGCCGCGGTTGGGGTCAGTTCTGTGGGTCACGTAGCACTCGCAAGCTTGTCGCTTGTCGATAGAATCGAAGAGCAGTTCGTGACTGCATTGCTCAAAAGCGCGAAGGGCTGGTTTGCGACTGTCGCCCCTTGGGAACGGCGCACGCTCGGTGTGCTCACACCGCTTGCATCTAAGACGGTTCACGAAGTTGACGACACACCAATCGCCCGTTGGCAGGGACGCATTTTCGAATCACGATCGGAGTCACTCGCAGAAGTTGCCCTTGGCGATCAGCTCGAGGTTTTGTCCGCCCCCGGTGAGAGTCGTGAATGCGCCGAGATCGCGCGACGCGTGCTTCGCGCAGCCGAAGACGGAGTTCCGTTCGATCGTATGGCTGTGCTCGTTCGCACGTGGGCACACTTTCGCCCGCACCTTGTTGAGGCACTTCGTCGCGCAAACATTCCCACCTATTTTGCCGAAGGGGCAACGTTGCCCGATCCCGGTGGAAGAGCATTGTTGGCCCTCTTAGGGTGCGCATCAGACGGCCTTAGCGCCCGTTCGTTCGCCGAGTACTTGTCGCTCGGCCAGGTACCCAACCTCGCGAACGACGGAAGTCCACCTGTTGCGGCACTGTCGGGTGAACGGTGGGCCATTCCCGACAGCGAGTTTGTGCCGCTCGATGTTTCGGTTCAAAAAGTTGACGACGTGGTCGCACAAGACGACGGAACGCTCCCGGCGCCTTGGCGATGGGAAGCGCTTCTGGTCGACGCCGCCGTAATCGGTGGCATCGAGCGCTGGAGAAGGCGCATCGATGGCCTCAAGGCCGCGATCAAGATCGAGACGCAACGCCTGTTCGAAGAACATCCCGAACGAGCGCAGGCGGCCAGCCTTCGGCTCGAGCAACTCGGTCATCTCGAGCGTTTTGCGCTTCCGCTACTCGAGAACCTTGCGGCATTTCCCAAAGAAGCAACATGGGGCAAGTGGTGTGACACGCTTTCGGCGCTTTCGACACGCGTGTTGCGCCATCCAGAGCGCGTGCTCGCGACGCTTGCCGAGCTTGCACCCATGAGCGAAGTGGGCCCGGTTGGGATCGACGAGGTGACGACCGTTCTCAAAAAGAGACTTCTTGAGTTACAAATTGCGCCAAAAGATCGGCGCGAAGGCCGCCTCTTCGTCGGAACGATCGGGCGTGCGCGTGGTCTTTCGTTCGACCTTGTGTTCATTCCGGGTCTTGCGGAACGCGTATTCCCCGAAAAAGTAAGCCAAGATCCCATGTTGAGCGACGATTTGCGGCGCGCGCTGGGGCGAGGTTTCCAGGTCAATGACGATCGCTCTGAGAACGAACGCGCACTTTTGCGCGAAGGCTTGAACGCAGCCGTAAAGAAAGTTGTCGTTTCATATTCGCGTTTCGATGCCGAAAGTGCTCGTGCGCGGACGCCATCGTTTTATGCGCTCGAAGTTCTCGGGGCGGCAAAATGTCGCCCTGTAGGTTACGAAGAACTCGCACAGGTTGCGCAAGAAGCAGGACAGACACGCCTCGGCTGGCCGGCGCCCAAAGACCCAAACGCAGCGATCGATGAAACCGAGCACGATCTCGCCACGCTCTCAAAAATTTTCGAACTTCCAGAGCAAGAGTCGGCGGGGATGGCGGCCTACCTTCTTAGCGCTAACGAACATCTTGGTCGCGCGCTACGCACACGGGCGCGACGTTGGAAGCCCAGGTTCTCTAGCGCCGACGGTCTCGTTGATCCGAGTCCATCGGCGCGTGCCGTCCTTGCCAAACATCAGCTTAATGCTCGGAGTTATTCGCCAACGGCACTTCAGAATTATGCGTCGTGCCCTTACCGGTTCTTTCTACAGGCGATTCATCGGTTTCAGGTTCGAGAAGAGCCAGCCGCAATCGAAGAGCTCGATCCGTTGCAACGCGGATCGCTCATTCACGACATTCACTTTGCGCTGCACACGACATTGCGAGAACGCGGTTGGCTGCCAATCACACCGAGCAACATTGACGATGTGCGAGTGCTCCTCGACGAAACAATCGAGCAAGTCGCGTCTCGGTACTACGACGATCTATGTCCCGCGATCGACCGCGTTTGGCTGGATGGCCTGCGGTGGATTCGGGCCGACATGCGCGAATGGTTGCGCCTTGCTGCAGAGCCAACGCCGTGGGTTTCAACGTACTTTGAGCTTTCGTTCGGACTCGAAACGCTCGAGGCACGTGACGCAAAGAGCAGCGACGCACCCATAGCGCTCGATTGCGGTGTGCAGCTACGTGGCTCGATCGATCTGGTTGAGCGCCATCAAGAAACCGGCGATCTGCGCGCGTCGGACTACAAGACCGGTAAGGCCTGGGTAAAAGACAATGTGATCATTGGCGGTGGCAAAACTCTTCAGCCCGTATTTTATGCGCTCACGCTCGAAAAATTTTTCCCGAACGCGCATGTCGTTGGCGGCCGCCTCTACTACGCGACGTTTTCAGGTCGCTTCCAGAGCGTTCACGTTCCCCTAACCGAAGAGGCACGAGATGCTGCCGGCGCAGTCGTAAAGGCCGTTGACGGTGCACTGAAAGAGGGGTTTCTCCCTGCATACCCCGAAGAGCGCGGGTGCGAACGCTGCGACTATGCGTTTGCCTGCGGGCCTTACGAAGAGATGCGCACCCAAAGAAAGCGACCAGAGCGTGTCACCGCGTTGCGTCTACTTCGGGGGATGCCATGACCTTTGTTGATCAGGCGGCGCGCGACGCTATTGTCAATAATCTTGATGAAACGTTCATCGTCGAGGCGGCGGCGGGTACAGGAAAGACGACCGCGCTCGTCGGTCGGGTTCTCGCGCTCGTCCGCGCCGGAAAAGCCGAAATCGCTTCGATCGTCGCTGTCACCTTTACCGAGGCAGCGGCGGGCGAACTCAAGCTGCGCATCCGTACCGAACTCGAGCGGGCTCGGGTTGCAACCGCCAAAGGGAGCGAAGAGAACGTTCGCTTGCTCAGAGGCATCGCGCAGCTTGAGGAGGCACGCATCGGTACAATTCACTCGTTTTGCGCAGACATCCTTCGTCGCTTTCCGGTCGAAGCGCAGGTTGATCCGCAGTTCGAAGTGCTTGGCGACGCTTCGCAGGTGTACGACGAGGTCTTCGCGCGCTGGTTCGAGCGACTGTTGCGTGAGCCGACTCCGGCGGCGCTGCGCGTGCTGCGGCGCCCTGTTCGATCATGGGACCAAGGTACCGCGCGAGAGATGCTCTACCGCGCAGGTCGATCACTTATCGAGGAGCGAGACTTCGACGCGGCGTGGGAAGTGCCCGACTACGACCGCGAAGTTCTCCTCGCCGATGTCGTCGACGATCTGCGCGCGTTTGGAGCGCTGGGGACGCTCGCTGCGAACCCCGACGATTGGTTCGCCAAAGGCGTGATGCGCGTTGGCGAGTGGGTCCACGAGCTCGAGCTTCGCGAACGCGCGCAAGGACGCGATCTCGATGCGCTCGAAGGAGAGCTTCACCTGCTCACACGAGAACGCTTTTGGGAGTGGAAGGGACGAAACGTCGTATACTTTGCGCCTGAAATTCGGCGCGAGACGGTCGTTGCCAAGCGCGAATCGTTGCGCGAGAAAATTGCAAGTGTACTGCAACAATGTGACGCAACCCTTGCGCCCGCCCTTCGCGAAGAATTGCGTTCGCTTGTTCGCGCATACGAAGAAGCCAAAGAACGCCGTGGCGCGCTCGATTTTCTCGATCTGTTGCTCTTCACGCGGAAGCTACTGGCAGATTGTGATCGCGTCCGCGAGTCTTTGCGAACCGAAGTGAGCCACGTCCTCATCGACGAGTTTCAAGATACCGATCCGGCGCAGGCCGACATCATGCTGATGCTTGCCGGACCTGACGCGAAGAGCGCAACAGGCTCCGGTAAGCTCTTTATCGTCGGAGATCCAAAGCAGTCGATCTATCGCTTTCGTCGCGCGGACGTTCGCATGTATCACCGCATCAAGGAACGTCTGGTTGAAGAAGGTGCGCGTGTTCTGCACCTGCAGACGAACTTTCGGTCCTCGCCGGCGATCGTCGCTGCCGTAAACGGGACGTTTGAACGAGTCATGGTGCGCGACCCGGCTGGGCATCAAGCGGAGTACGTTCCTCTATCCGCAGCGCGAAAGGCGTCGCGTGAGCGCCCCAGTCTTGTGGTCCTTCCGGTTCCAAGCCCATACGGCGAACTGCCCGCAGATGCGCGCTGGGCTCCGAAGATGACCAAAGAGGCCATCAAGAAGAGCTACGCAGATGCTGTCGCCGCGTATGTTGCCTGGCTCGTCAACGAAAGCGGCTGGACCATCGAAGGGCGCGACGGCGCCCGTGTTCCGATAGCGCCGGGGCATGTTTGTCTCCTCTTCAAACGCATGTCTTCGGGCGGTCAAGACGTGACGCGAGATTACGTGCGCGCGCTCGAGGCACGACGAATTCCTCACGTTCTTGTTGGCGGGAGGTCGTTCTTTCTGCGCGAAGAAGTAGGCGCGTTGCTTAACGCGCTCGTGGCAATCGAGTGGCCCGATGACGAGCTCACGGTGTATGCAACATTGCGAGGACCGCTCTTCGCATTTGCAGACGACAGCCTTTTGGTCGCCCGCGATGCTTGGAAGGGCTTGAATCCAACGAAAGTTCCACAAGTTGACGATTCAGACGAGAGCGCGCCCATCGCACGAGCGCTCGCGATTTTGGGCGCACTGCATCGCAGGCGCAACAGGCGACCTATTGCCGATACGGTGAGCGCCTTTCTCGAAGCAGTGCGGGCGCACGCTTCGGTGGCGATATGGCCTACGGGTGAGCAAGCGCTTGGGAACTTGCTTCGTGTTCTCGACATTGCGAGGCGCTTCGAGCGCGCAGGCACCATTTCGTTTCGCTCATTCGTCGAGCGAATGTTGCGCGATCGCGACCGCGGCGTTGTTGGGGATGCGACGGTCGTCGAAGATTCGGCCGAAGGCGTTCGCATGATGACGGCCCACAAGGCCAAAGGGCTCGAGTTTCCCGTTGTGATTCTTGCCGATCCAGCGGCAAACGCGACCCATCGAGAACCCTCGCGATATGTGGATAATGCACGTAAAGTGTGCGCTTTTTCATTGGCAAATTGCCTGCCGCACGAGCTTCGCGTGAACGCCGAGGACGTTCTCCAAGCCGACGCCGCGGAGGCGCAACGCCTTCTCTACGTCGCGGCAACGCGTGCGCGCGATCTCCTTGTTGTGCCTGGGATGGGCGAGTCCCACGATGCCGGCCTTCTCGGATGGGTCGAGCCATTGTCAATGATGTTGACGCCAGAGCCCACCGAACGTCATGCGGGAAAGCCCTGTCCCGGCGTGCCTGCGTTCACCTCTCGCGGCGTGATCGATCGCCCAAGTGCGGCGCGCGGGTC
>JAHFDZ010000303.1 GCA_023248745.1 Myxococcales bacterium
ACTCGCTTGCAGAAGACCTTCGCTCGCGACGGTTTTTCCGGGCAGGACGAAGAAGCCGACCACCGTGGGATAGAGCCACGCCCAGTTGTTGAGATGCGAGCGATCTTCCGTAATGGCATTGCACAGCAGGAGGTATCGCGTCCGATAGCGCGCCGCGATCACGCGCAAGCCTTCAATGCCCGACGGATTGGGTAAGTCAGTTGACACATCGGTTACGGCCGAAAAGTGCTGCGATCCCTTCAGGCCTCGCGTGAGCACCTTTGCAACCACGGCTTGGCTTGCAATCGATGCGCGCTTTTCGGGATCGAAAGAAGTCTCGAGGGCCACCACACCGACCCGCATGGGCATTTCGATGTCGAGTCGCGCACCGAGAATGCGCTGCAGGTCTTGCTCTCCAATCGAGCCGACCAAGTCGCGACCGAAGAGCGAGCGGTCGAGTGCAGGAGAGGCAGTAGAGGCCTGCGACCCCGTCGAAGGCGCGACAGCCATCGGTGTTGCCGCCCCGCAGCCCGCTACCAGAATGAGACCACCCAAACCGAGCACGTGTGTGATGCGACCCAACAATTCAGAAGCAGTTCTCATGCGCGTCGAAACGCAGCGGTCGAGCTTGACCTTACACCTACGCGCGTATTTCGGGCTGCTCGTGACATGCCCAGCGAAGGGCCGTCCCACACTCCCAAGCGTCCCCGCTCCAACGCACCAGCCACCGCGACCACTGGTGGTCAACGTCCGACACTCCCAAGCGTCACGCGCCTTTCGACTCCATTAAAAACCACGTCAGATCGTCCTGCGGGAAATTCGGGTCGCGACGGTAAGCAAAGCCGTAGTCGATGAGTGAAAGACTCGAATGCCGCTCGAGCATTTCGCCTGCAAAATCGCGCTTAAAGAGCCGATCGGCGTGGCCGCGATACGTCACCGTCACGGGCGAAGGGTTGTAGTACTCGATCACGCACACGTATCGGGAGCTCGCGGTGAAGAGTGTATCGTAAACTTGGTTGAGCATCTGCGGGTTGATGTGAATGAGCACGCCTTTGACGAACGTCAAGTCAAACGGCGACGGCGCCACGTAGTCGAGAATCGAACCGTGAACAGCCGTAACGTCAGGCAACTTACCCAATTCAGTTACCGCGTCCTGGTTGATCTCAACCCCGGTTGCGCGCAGCTGCGGAATGAGAACGCGCAGCGCTTTGAGGTTCATGCCGATATTGGCGCCAAGCTCGAGGACATTCGTAACACTGCGAGTGCTCTTGAGAATGCGAGAGAACAAGTGGACATTGGACGCGAGCAGCGTGTCGCTCTTGTTGCGACCCACGTAGTCGGAGCCAAATTCGCCAGCCCAGAAGTTCTCTTGCTCAGTGCGGTGTGCGCTCATGAAGCGATTATCGCTCGGCAATGCGCATCGCGAAGAGGAAATGCGCGCACTTCCTCTTCCGTGTGAACGCGGATCACTTACCGATCGATGCCTTGCCCTCAAAGCTCGCCTTGACGTTGATCGACAAATCGATCTGTCCTTTGATGCCCGCAACACCCTCGATCGCATCTTTGTAGGGTCCGGCGATACACGCGACGAGCGCCCCTGACGTTGCGGCCTTCTTTGGATCTCCACCAGCGGCCTTTGAGATTTCCTCGGAAACGGCGATGCCACCTTCTACGACCTTCTTGGCGCTGACGACCGCACCGAGCGCTTTGTCTTTGAGACCGATGGCGACCGCAAAGAGCGCAGGCAAATTTTTCTCCACAGCAGCTTCGAGTTTGCTTGCGGCGGCCTGGTCTTCAGCACCCTTGATCGAAAAGCGCACAACCGGCTTCAGGCAGTCGCTGCTGAGAACGGCGACAAGGCTGCACTCGCCCATACACTCAGGTGAAAGGCTCGGCATCTTGACCGAACCACTGCAGCGTGGCGCTTTCATGTCGACCGAGCACTTGCCACCGCACTGGCCTTCGCACTTGGCCTTTCCTGAGAGCTTGCAGCTGCCTTGGCACTTACCTTCGCACTTGCCACCTTTGATGTCGGCTTGGCAGGTGCCCTCGCACTTGCCCTTGCACGCGCCATGCGACTCTTGGCCGTCGCACTTACCCTCACAAGTACCTTTACAGCTCGCGGTTGCGGCAACGTCGCAACGTCCTGTGCATGTTCCGTCGCAACTCGCGGCGGCTTCGAGTGAACAGTCGCCCGAGCACTCGCCCGAACACTGACCGTAGACTTGGCCGCCGGTGCAGCTCACTTCGGCGCTGGCTTCAAGATGCCCGCACGACTTCGCGCACGCGACGAATGGCGCCATCGAAACCGTACACGTGGGAGGGTCCACTTGCACAGAGAGCTTTGCTTTCGCACCGAGTTTTGCGCGCGCCGCGTCGAGCGCAGTCACGGCTGCTTTGCAGGCCTCGGCGGCGTCTTTGTACGTGCCTTTCTGCCCAAGGTCGGTTGCAAAACCCGAACACGCGTCTTTGAGATCGTCGTCAACTCTCTTGACGAAGCCGCCGATCTCGACCGCTGCAGGAATGCTCTTTCGAATTGCCGCTGCGGTTTTCGCATCAAGCGAAAAGCCCTTCTCCCAATCGAAGGACGCAACCGCCTCCGCGTCGTGCATGTCTGGACAGCTCGTTCCGGGTAAGCCGGCAGCCTTGAGAAGGCCGCAATTGCTCACCGAAACCGTAAGAATGAGCAGACTACTCCACGCGATCGATCGGCCGACAAAACGCTTCATTTTACAACTCCCCACATGCTCATACAGATAGAGCACGCGCCGTATACCATCGCCGGTCGCCCTACAGATGCCAATTCGCGCCAAAATGCTCAATCTGCCGCATTGAGTTAATTATCGGGCGCTGAGCAACCGCTCGACCACTCGCTCGGCGCCGAGCCCATCGGTAATCTGCAACGCAGCGTCGGCCATTTTTTTTCGACGTTCCCTATCCACCGCGAGCGTCGCCATCGCATGAGACAGCGCGAGATCGCTCACGTTCTCCGCGGAGCCCAAAAAGACGGCCGCACCGGCATCCGCAACCGCGCGCGCAGGCGCCACTTCGACCTCGGCGGCAGCGATGACAATTGCAGGCACTTGGCGCGCCGCAAGCTCCCACAAAGTCGAGCCCGCGGCAGAAACTGCAAAGTCCGCACGGTCAAGAAACGGAACCATATTCGCAACAGCCACGTGCGGCTCTACGTTTGGGCGCCCGCTCGCCGCACTGACTAACGCATCGCGGAGTGGATTTGCGCCCCCGATAACGAAGACAAAGTGGACGGCTTCGCACAATCCAGCTTCGACGAGCGCGAGCCACCGCGTCGACAGCCCCTTTGGGTCGGCCCCTCCAAACGTAACAATGCACGTTGCAAATTGGGACAACTTCGTCGCGTGAGGAGACGTTCGGAACTCACGCCGAAGGAGCGCGTAGTGCGGACCGAGCAGCGCATCCTTCACGCTTGGGGAAACCTCTGCGCCCAAGTTCTGGTTCAAGAAGTATGTCGCTTCGGAACTTACGGGCCGATCGTCGATGCGCAAGACAGGCAAGCCCAGCCCGACATCAAACGCAGAACCGAGATGATATCCATCAACCACGAGCCACGTCGCGTCCGCCATTGCGCACAAGGCAGCGGTGCGTTGCGCGTCTTCATTCGACCCTGGTGTCTCAGTCACGCGGTCGAGGACGATTTCTTCATCATCAAGAACCTTGACTAACGATTCCGGCAAACCGGCACTTCGAAAGGTGACCTCGCCGCCGCGGTCGCGCCATGCTTGTGCGAGCGCTAAACATCGCATCGCATGACCGGTGCCCATGGCAGGGCTTGCGTCGGCCCGCACGACGAGCCGCATCAACAGGCCTCGAGCGACTTTTGCACAATAGTTCCGTTAATTGACGATAACGCGGGGTCGCCTTCCACCACCGAAAGCACTTCGAGAAATCCCGCATCGCGCGCGCGCGAACCGAGCCGCATCATGATCGTCTGAACGAGCACAAGGTCTTCGGGCGTATCAACCGTCCAACGGTGATGACTGAGGTCGCGTTCGTAAACGAGTGATTCGATCTTGAACCGATCGGGATTCTTGTAGAGGTAAGGCATCACGTGCACACGCTCGTAGTCCCGCGTTGCCTCATGCCACGCTTGCTCAAGCGCCGAGTAGCGCACGACTTCGCAATCAAGGCCACGCGGATACGAGTGCTCAATTGCATTGCTCGCGTAGTCTGCATTCGTCGCCGCGCGCTTCTCGATGACGGCGTGGACGATCGCTGGATCGAGTAACGGGCAATCGGATGTAATGCGCACGAGCACGTCTGGCGCAAACGGCCGCGCGGCTTGCACATAGCGATCGAGGACGTCGAATTCGCTTCCACGAGACACCGGCACACCAAGGCGCTCACAGATCGCCACGATGGCTACTGCATCTGGCTCCGTCGTCGTCGCGACCACAACTTGGTCAATATTATTTACCTTGCGCGCACGCTCAATCACGCTCTCGAGCATCGTGAGTCCGGGCGCGATTTCGAGCAGCACCTTTGCAGGAAGGCGAGAACTTCCGACCCGCGCCTGAATCACCGCGAGCGTCTTCATGCGCACTCACTCGCGCACGCGATCACCTTCTCGGCGACGCTGTCGACGGTTTCATCATCCAGGCCCGCCCAAAGCGGCAACGACAGAATGCGAGCATACGCAGCTTCAGCAATCGGACACTGACCGACCTGGGTCTGAAACCGATCGCGATAGAACGGGTGCAAGTGCACCGGAACGTAATGCACATTCGCGGCAATGCCTTTGCCGCGCAAAGCCCGAAAAACGCGCATCCGATCGACGCCCTCGGCAAGCTTTACGACGTACAGATGATAAGCGTGATTGGCCTCCGCTTGGACGGCAAGCGGCGCGACCAGCCTGGTCTTTTGAAAAATGCCGTCGTAGCGCTGCGCAATTGCGCGACGACGCTCGAGCCATTGGGTCAGCTTCTTTAGCTGACTCGTCCCAAGCGCACACTGAATATCGGAGAGGCGATAATTGTAACCGAGGGAGACCATTTCATATTCAAACGTCCCCTTTTCTTCGCGCTGGCGCGTATCGGTCACAATTCCATGATTGCGAAAGACACGCATCTTCGCCGCAAGTTCGGCGTTGTGCGTCATGATCATTCCACCCTCACCGGTGGTGATGTGCTTGACGGGATGAAAGCTGAACGTCGTGAGATCGGCGAGCGTTCCCACCCTTCTGCCACTCCATTCGCCGCCAATGGCGTGAGCTCCGTCGGCAACGGTCGCAAGGCGATGCTTCTTTGCGATCATGGAAAGCGCATCCCAATTGCAGGGCTGCCCACCGTAGTCCACACCCACGATTGCCCTCGTTTTCGTGGTGACCAACGCTTCAACTTTGGCCGGATCGATGAGTAGCGTATCGGGCGAAACGTCGGCGAAGATCGGCGTTGCGCCAAGGTAGACCGCTGCATTCGCAGTCGCGGCGAATGTCATCGTAGGAACGATCACCTCGTCACCAGGTCCCACCCCGAGCGCCGCATACGCCGCATGCAACGCTGCCGTCCCATTCGCAATCGCGACACCCTGTGAGGCGCCGCAAAACTGTGCAACCGCGGTTTCAAATTCTGAAACCTTCGGGCCAGTCGTGAGCCAATCACTCTCGAGCGTTGCTAAGACGGCAGCAACGTCATCGCGATCGACGATCTGCTTACCGTACGGGATCAAGCGTCTCACCCACCATGGACATGAGTTCGTCTTTGGTTAGCGCCCGCACATCGCCATTGCTGACGTAGTTGAAGTTTGGGTCGATAGGCGTTCCTGACCCCCAGTCGCCGGCGTTCCACCATGCGTGCGCCGGCTGCACCACGTACATGCTTCCGACGTCGAGCGTACGAGTCGCCTCTTCTTCACTAATCAGTGCCTCGTGCAACTTTTCGCCCGGCCGAATGCCAATGGTCTCGATGCGACAACCTGGTGCAACGATTTCGGCGAGGTCCGTCATTTTCATCGCGGGAATTTTCGGAATGAAAAGCTCGCCGCCAAGCATGCGATCGATGCAACCGATGACGAAACTCACGCCTTGATCGAGCGTGATCCAGAAGCGCGTCATCCGTTCATCGGTAACCGTGATCTTTCCCTTTTTTGCCTGCTCAAGAAAAAGCGGCACCACGCTACCGCGACTCCCCACAACGTTGCCGTAGCGCACACAACTAAAAATCGTTTTTCCAGGACTGTATGCGTTCGCTTGCACAAAGAGTTTCTCAGCCACGAGCTTCGTCGCACCGTAAAGGTTCACGGGGTTGACCGCTTTGTCGGTGCTTAGCGCAAGGACGCGCTTTACGCCGGTGTCGATCGCGGCGTCGATGACGTTGCGCGAACCGTTCACATTCGTCATCACGGCTTCGATCGGGTTGTACTCACACGCAGGCACTTGCTTCAGCGCCGCAGCGTGGACCACGATGTCGACATCGCGCATCGCGCGTCGCAATCGATCCGCGTCGCGAATGTCACCCACAAAGTAACGAAGAGAATGATGCTCAAGCCCGGCGGCGCGCATCTCGTGTTGCTTCAACTCGTCGCGGCTGAAGATGATGAGCTTACGAGGCTGGTGTTCACGCAACATGCGCTTAATGAAGGCCTTGCCAAAGGACCCGGTGCCGCCAGTCACCAGAACTGCAGACT
>JAHFDZ010000063.1:0-10733 GCA_023248745.1 Myxococcales bacterium
CAGATGAACTACAGGAAAGCCAACGCCGCGGTTTAGAATCAGATCGACGTAGCCTCCAGAGACGGAACCGAAAAACGCCTCCATCGCTTCGTGGCAGTAGTTGAAGATGCGAGCAAAGAAGACGATGCGAGCTGCATCAACGTCTTCAAACCGAACCGCGCGAGAATACGTGAAGGCCATCAGTCCTTCTTCTTACGCCCACCCAACACCGCAAGCTTGAAATACTCAAGTTGACTTTTGGCAACATTCTTGACGAGTTCGAGCTTGCTCTCATCCCGGACACTCTTGCGTTCGGCAAGTTCTCCGCGTTCGTAGAGTTCTCGCGTCTTGGCGCGTTGCAGCTTTCCACTAGACGTTTTCGGCAATGTGCCGGACTTGAGCAGTACGACCTCGTCGATGGTGAGTGCCAGACCCTCTTGAACGATCTTGCGGATCTGCGTCGCGATACTCTCTGTGCGGTCGAGTTGCGCTGCATCCTGGACCTCTGCGGCGACAACAACGCGCTCGCGATCGGGATCCTTACCAGTGATGTCGCGAGCACCGAAGGCGATGACGTTGCCTTTGCGAACGCCGTCGACCTTGCTCGACTCCCACTCGATGTCTTGCGGGTAGTAGTTTCGACCGTGAACAATGATGACCTCTTTTGAACGGCCGCAGATGTAGAGGTTTCGGTCGTGGATGAAGCCGAGATCGCCAGTGCGAAGAAACTTCCCCGCAAAGACCTCGCGCGTCTTCTCTTCATCGTCCCAATAGCCCGTCATGAGGCTTGGACCTTGGATGCGAATTTCGCCCACTTTGCCTTCGCCGAGTGGGCTCTCGCTTTTGAGATCATCTCCGGCAAAAATGTTGAACGCGTGCTTCGGGAAGGGCTTACCGCACGAGACGAGTCGCATGGCGTCTTCGTGGTCGTCGTTCACCGTTTCGGCGCTTCCTTCGCTCCAAAGGCGCGGGCCGTTCACCGTGAGAGTCTTGAGGCCCTCGCTGTGCTCCGTGAATGAAATCGCGAGCGACGACTCGGCCATGCCGTACGACGGAAGTAAAGCCTCCTTACGAAATCCGACGCTCGCAAACGCGTTCGCAAAACCCTCGAGAGCTTCTGCACGAATGGGTTCGGCGCCGCACCCCGCGACGCGCCACGTTGACAAGTCCACACCCTCAAGCTCGGCCTGCTTGACGCGCTTGACGCTCAGCGCGAATGCAAAATTCGGCGCGAACGCGATCGTGCCCTGGTACTTGGTAAAGGCGTGGAACCATGTCGCCGGCCGTTTCAAGAAAAGCAGTGGCGACATATTGGCCACCTTGATTTTCCAATATAGCGGCGCGAGCACAAACCCAATGAGACCCATGTCGTGATAAAGCGGCAGCCAAGAGATGCCGACGTCGTCGGATGTCGATGCGATGCCCGGGCCCATGATCGATTCGATGTTGTTCGAGAGGGCTTCGTGCGTGAGCGTGACGCCTTTGGGTCGTGACGTGGAGCCGCTTGTGAACTGAAGGAACGCGACGTCCGAAAGTTCAACCTTGGTCTCTCGAAACGTTCCGTTTGCGGTGCGAAGCTGCTCAATCGCGACGACTTGCTCGAGCTCTTTTGTGCCCGACTGCACCGAACCGAGCAGGAGCTTTACCTTCTGACTCGTGAGCAACATCTTGCAACCCGCGCGCGCGACGATGTGTCGCGTGTTCTCAAGATAGGTTTGCAACTGGCCCAGTCCGAGCGGTGGGTAGATGGGGACCGGGATGATTCCGGCGCGGATTGCGCCAAGGAACGCGAAGATGAAATCGTCGTTCGTCGGAAGAATCAGCGCGACGCGATCGCCTTTGCGAAGTCCCAATTCTTGCAGCGCAGCCCCAATTTGCACGCTTCGGCGTTCGATCTCGGCGTACGAGAAGAACGGAACGGGAGCGTCGCCAGCGCCTGGGAAGCCGGGAACACCGGTTTCTGGAATGAAGTAAAACCCGTGATTTTTTTCGAATTTCGCAGCGTCAGCGAGGGCCTGGGAAATAGTGCGCGCGGTGCTCATTGGAAAACCGTCTTAGTTCAGGGCAGGGGGTGAGGTCAGCGGCATTTGTGCACAAATTGCGCGAATTTCGATGCGCGATGCGAATCGGTCTTCGCTTGAGCATCCGCAGGTGCCCCAAATCGACCGTTTCGAGTAGCTTGGCGAGCCATGAGTGCAACCCTACGGGTGATTCTCAATCCAAGCGCCGGGGCTGGATCGGCGAGCCGAAAGGTTCCGTTACTTGAAGCGGCGTTCAAACGTCACAATTTAAGTTACGAATTCGTGCATACCGAGCGAGTGGGTCATGCCACTGAGCTCGCGCGCGCTGCCGTTCGCGACGGCGTTGAAACGATCGCGATCGTGGGCGGCGATGGAACGCTCAACGAAGTGGCGCAGGCCTACATCGACGAGGAAGGCAACCCGGTGAAAGGGCCATCGATTGCGATGCTGCCGAGCGGAACCGGGGGTGATTTCAAACGTACGCTCGGCCTCAGTGGAAACCTCGATGAGGCCGTTGCAAAGCTTGCGAGTGGCAACTCGCGCAAGATCGATCTTGGCGTTATCACGTTCGACAAAGCCAAAGAAGGTGAATGCAAGTTTCGAGCTTTCGCGAACATTGCGAGCTTTGGACTCGCGGGCCACATCGTCAAGGCAGCTGACCCGCTGAAGTGGCTTGGAGGTCGCGTTGGATTCCTTGCCGCAACGCTCAAGGAGCTCGTTCGCTACGAGAATGCTCCCGTCCGTGTGCGCGTGGATGGCGAGCTCTTTTACGAGGGGCCTATCGTCAACGTCATCATTGCGAACGGTCGGTACTTTGGAGGCGGGATGAAGATCGCGCCGATGGCAGAGCTTGGCGACGGATTGTTCGATGTGGTTGTGATTGGCGACCTCACCAAGGCGCGGAGTGCCTCTCTCACCAAGAAGATTTACGAAGGCACACACATCGGCTCGCCCGGAATTGTAACTTGTAGCGGTACATTTGTAGAAGCGGTGCCGTCTCATCCGTGGCTTCGTATTCCGTGCGAAACCGATGGCGAGCAACCAGGGTCCGTACCGCTTACGGCCCAGCTGCATCCCTCGGCGATCACCTTCCGCAACTGATTTGGCCGCGGTTTTTGCCCAATCACGCCGGGCGGCCATAGGAATTGTTTACACGGGCGCCCACCTTCGCGATTCTAGCGGTATGGCTCTCATCGACAACGAAGACGCCGCCAAGCGAACCGCTCGCGCAATCGCGAGTGACATCTGGTTTTACTACGAGAAGAAAATCGATGAAGGGATCGAGAAGGACAACCTCTTCGATCTCGTTGCCGAGCAGATCGACGAAGGCCGCGCACTCTTCAAGCGGCGCCTTACGCCCGAGTTGCATGCGAAGAACTTCCACTTGTTCGAACGCGCGCTTGTCGACATTTTGCTCAAGACTAAAGGGCACATTGCGTCAAAGCTTTGGTAACTAACGAAGTTACATTTGTCGTTGGAGCGCGCGATGGTGGGCAACGACTAGACAGATACCTCGCGACTTCTTTCAGCTCGGCGCAGCTACAACCTTCTCGATCAGAGCTTCAACGTTGGATAAACGAGGGGCGCGTTACCATTCGAGGTAAGCCCTGCTCTTCAAGCGATCGCGTGCGTACCGGGGACGTCGTCGTCGTTTTACCGATGGATCCTGAGCCGACGCGCGCGGCGCCGGATGCATCCGTACCGTTTGATGTACTTCACGTTGACGAGGCGGTTGTCGTTCTTGGCAAACCGGCGGGCGTCGTCGTGCACCCTGCAAAAGGACATGCAACGGGCACTCTCGTGAACGGCTTGCTCGCGCGTGGCTTCTTCTCATCGTGGCCCACACATCACGCGGACGGAGAAGACCCGGACAACGAGGAGAGTTACTCAAGACCCGGAATTGTTCATCGACTTGACAAAGATACGAGCGGCGTCATGGTCGTCGCGCGTACCCCAGCGGCGCGCGAACACCTCAAGGTGCAGTTTGCCGATCACTCGATCGATCGGGAATACATCGCGATTGCGGCGGGTGCTGTGAAGACTCAGGTTTTCCAAACGCTCCATGGAAGGCACCCCACCGAACGAATACGATTTAGCGGCAGAGTGACAACGGGAAAGAACGCGATCACGCACGTCGAGGCTCTCGAGCAGTTCGGCCAGCTTGCGACGCTGGTACGATGTCGCCTTGAAACGGGGAGGACGCACCAGATTCGTGTGCATCTCGCTGAAGCCGGGAATCCGCTTATTGGCGATTCACTCTACGGAAAACCTCCGAAGGAACGCGAGTTAAGGCAAATCGTCAAGGAACTGAACCGACAAGCACTTCACGCAAGGCTTTTGGGCTTCTCGCATCCAACCACAGGCAAGCGAATGCAATTTACGACGGAGCCGCCTGACGACTTCAGGCAGGCGCTCCTTCGCCTGCGGGTTGTGACGCTAGAAGCGTTGGATGACGACGTTTGAGCAATGACAGCGCGGCAAACCCCACGAGTACCGCGAACCAGAGTGTCGCGAATCGTACGAGAATCATCGACCCGGTGGCGGCGGCTGGATCAACGCGTCCGATTTGTTCAAGCTGCCTGAGCATGATTCCTTCGGTCACGCCGAGTCCCCCGGGAACCGGTACGAGCGCGCCCGCAAGCGTGCTCGTTGCGTAGAAGAAAAAGCACACGCGCACATCTGGAGCTGCACCGAATCCGCGCACAACGACCCAGAGCGCAAGGCACTCGAGCGACCACGCGAGCACGCTGAGGAGCGTTGGAAGCAGAAGGTTCCGTGGCTTGACCATCACCGCAAGGCTCTCGTACGCAAGCCGCAACTTCGGCCCGATCGATCGGAAGGGGCCCGGTAGTTTTTCGACCAAGCTGACTGCAAAAAGTGACAACGTACGCGAAGACACCACCACGAGTGCGAGTGTGACCACCGCGGCGCCAATTCCGGCCCAAAAGTACCCGCCGGTGAAGCCTGCAGCGCCGACAAGAATCAGCAAGATGATCCCAATGAGATCGGTCAAACGTTCGGCCACGACTATGGGTGCGGTCGTTGCAATCGGGACCTGATGCGTCTCGAAAAGCACGACCGACTTAAACACCTCTCCAACTTTGCCAGGCGTTACGGTGAGTACAAAGCCGGAGAGGAACGTAAGGAAGCTATCGACCTTGCCGATGCCTCGGATGTTGAGGCGCGCAAGGTAGAATTCCCACTTCAGGTATCGGAGTAGATAGTTTCCAAACGCGAGGCCGCAGGCTGCGGCGAACGTGCTCCAGGCGTAGTGGTCGAGCGCGCCCTTCATCTTGTCAAGACCTCTGACTATAGCGAACGCGCCATACACGACGACGCCGGCAAGCATGACGAGGAGGACTCGGCGCAGCTTTGTGTTCGTCGAGGTTGTACTCATCGCTTGCGGAGAAAGACGCGCATGAAGTTAAGAAGACCAAAGAACGAGAGACATGCCAAAACAACAAGGAGGATTAGAGCGAACGCGAGAGGCGGCGCTTCTATGATGCCTCGCGCAAGGCCTGGTTCTGGGCGGTGCACAACTTCGGTAGGATTCACGGTGTTCAATGTAACTCGGACACTCGATATTGGCTTCGTCTTTGACATGGCCATCGCGCTCGTGCGACGACACAGCCATGCCTACCGACGTAGAACTTTTGGAACGAGCTGCGCGGGCTCGCGGGCAGCTGATTGAGGCACTTGCGGTCAAGGTGGTTGGGCAGCGTGAGGTGATCGACCTGATGCTCGTGACGCTGCTTGCGCGCGGACACGCGTTGCTCGTTGGCGTTCCAGGCCTTGCGAAGACGCTTCTTGTTTCATCGTTGGCGAGTGCCCTCGACCTAGGTTTCGGACGTGTGCAATTTACACCGGATTTACTTCCCGCCGATATTACGGGGACCGACGCGCTTCACGATGAAGTCGATCCCGAAGGTCGAACACGTCGTTCGATTCGTTTCTTGCCGGGTCCCATTTTTCACAACCTCATTCTGGCCGACGAAATCAATCGCACACCGCCCAAGACGCAGGCGGCGCTGTTGCAAGCCATGCAAGAGCGAAACGTAACTGTGGGAAACAAGACGCATCCGCTTCCAAGTCCGTTTCAGGTATTTGCGACGCGCAATCCAATCGAGCAAGAGGGCACTTATCCACTTCCCGAGGCGCAGCTCGATCGTTTCCTCCTCGAGATCGAAGTTGGCTATCCGTCCGAGGTGGATGAGCGTGAAGTGGCGCGTCGAACAACCTCTGCGCGAAGTGCGATCGTTCCACGCGTGCTGGCCGTCGATGCGCTGCATGAGCTCCAAGAACTAGTTCCTCGCGTTCCCGTAACCGATGAAGCCGTTGCGCTCGCTGTCGCGCTAACGAGGCGAACGCGACCTGCAGAGGGTGATTCGTTTGTGCAAAGCCACGTACGATTTGGCGCTGGCCCTCGAGGGTCGCAGTCGCTTGTGCTCGCTGCAAAGGCAACCGCAGCACTTCAAGGCGCACCGGTTGCAGATGTCGAGCACGTGCGCTCGCTCGCGATTCATGTTCTGCGGCATCGCATTGTCCTCAGTCATCGTGCCGAAGCCGAGGGCGTGAAAACGACCGATGTGCTTGCGAAGTTGCTCACGGCCGTTCGGTAAGCGTATGAAAGGTGGCCGAATTCGTCAAAATGGTGGACTATCGCGTTCGTGGCAGAGCGCAACGGGGATGAGCGCGGTCGCAAGACGAAGGTCGGCGAAGCCAAATCGGAAGAACGCGAGAAGGTTGAAGGCTCCGCGAACATGCCTGCTGTGGTCGAAGTCGCGACGAGCTACGAACGGGATCGCGACCCCTCAATTCCGCCGATGCCGGCTGCTGGACCGTGGCGCAGCTATAAAGAAGTCGTCTCGCAGCTGGCACAACGCATCGTTGATGCACAACGTCCGATTCGCGTTCTGCAATCGATCCGTTGGGACAACACGATCGAAGAACAATTTTTCAGGGCGCGCGCACGCGAACTCCCAAAAGTCGACGCGAGCTACTACGAATCGGTTGATCTCGCCTTTGACCCAAAAGCGAAAGTCGCAGAGTTCGAAGAAATTGCGCGCGACGTCGATCGCGACCTCGGAGAGAGCGACGCTATTGGGCAGATTATGCTCTCGACAGCGCTCGAATATCGCGACGTCGTCAAGATGCTTGAAGCGCGTGGAACGCCGCTTTTTTATGGGTATTCGAGAGCGCTATACGGGTCGCCGAAAGACAAATTTCCTGACGGTAAGACGACGCTTCGTGAGCTCGGTCATTTGCTCTACGAAATTCTGACGAACGTTGAAGTGCCCGTACCACCTTCTGAAGGAGAGCGTCGCTTCACTGCCGAGCAATGCACCGAAGAATTGAATACGCGCTTCTCTGGCTATTTTCTCGACGACACCGTGAGGGTAGAAGTCGACGACACCATCCTCGCCGATGCTGCGGCTGGAAGCGATTACGTTAAGGTCCGCTCGGGCGCCAAGTTCTCGTCGCGTGACATCGACATCCTTGAGGTTCACGAAGGATGGGTTCACGTCGCAACGTCGCTCAATGGACAGGGCCAAACCGTTGCGAAGTGGCTTTCAAAGGGACCTCCTCGCACCACGGCGGTCCAAGAAGGTCTCGCGGCGCTTCTCGAGATCTTTACGTTTCGAACCTATCCGCGAAGGGCAAGGCGCTTGACCGATCGCGTGATTGCCGTCGACAAGGCTGAAGATGGCGCAAGTTTCCTCGACGTGTTCGAGTGGTTTCGAACCGAAGGGTACGAAGAGCAGGAATGCTTCGACAATACGCGCCGAATTTATCGCGGCGGCGTCGTCGACGGAGGCGCGCCGTTCACGAAGGACGCGACGTACTGCAAGGGCATCGTGCTCAACTACGCGTTCATTCGCTCGGCAATTCAGCACAATAACGTCGCGCTGATTCCGTACCTTTTCGTTGGCAAAGTCGCCCATGAAGATGTGCCGATCCTTGCGCGTCGCGTCGTCGACGGTGTGATTAAGCCTCCACGTTATGTGCCTCAGATGTTCCGCGACATCAGCGGCCTGGCGATCTGGATGGCGTACAGTGCGTTCTTCAGTCGTCTGGGCAGTCAGGAAATTGCGGACTACTACGCACGCTTGTTCGCACGAGCGAGCTGAAAGGGGCGTTTCCCTAAGGTTGAGCTGGACTGCGTCGGCGTAACCTTATGTAACCAACGCCGCTACAGAAATGGCGGAGCTGGTTCGCTCGGCCGATCTTTGGGCCGTAGAGTTAATCAAATGAACGGCGCTCTCAGAGGTTGTATTGCGGGACTCGCGTTCGTCGCAACGGTGCTCACTGTCGTGACTACCGTCGGAAATGAAGTCGCGTCGCGTCGCGCGCCATCGAATAAAGATGAGGCAACGCAGCCATCCGAACAGAAGGGTCCTGCTATCGCTCGCCGAATGCGCCGCGCCTCCGTCTGAAAAGCGCAATTTGACAAGCTTGCAAATGCGTGTGACCGCATTGACAAGTTGGCAATCGCTCAGAGACCGCGCATCGCGAATTGGAAGCGATTCCGATGTTTTCGCAAAGTTGAGTTGCGCGGCACAAAAGTTGTAATGTCACGTGCGTGGTTGCTCAAGCAAGGTGGTTGGTTCTTACGGCGGCGCTCGTCCTCGCCGGCTGCTCAAAGAGCCTCTTTCCGAACACTGACGTTGAAGACAACGCGGAGAACCGCAAGGTCCTCATCTTCTGCGAAAAGTATCGGCGCGCCGTTGAAGAGAAAGACGTGGGAGAGCTCCTCAAGCTTGCAAGTCCGAAGTACTACGAAGACGGCGGTAATGCGAAACCCGACGACGACTACGACTACGAAGGCTTGCGTGACTTTCTTCTGAATCAGTTCAGCAAGACAACGGGCATTCGGTACGACATAAGGTACCGCAAGATCTCGCGCACCGAGACCAACCGAGTTCTCGTCGACTACACCTTTTCAGCCGCGTTTCGTATCCCGGGCGTCGAAAAGGAAGAATGGCGCTCGAAACGTGCAGAGAATCGTCTTGAGCTCATTCCCGATGGCGAGAGCTTCAAAATCATGTCGGGCATGTGAAGCGCTAGTCGCCTGAAACGTCGCCCGTAGCGTCAATAGGCACGTCGTTGCTCGCATCGGCAGCGCCCGTGTCTTGGGTAGACGTGTCGGTTCCAACGGCGACGTCACTCTCTGCGTCGTTCAATTCGGTGCCGAGCCACGCGCATTCGTTCGTGAGGGAAGGCGTCACCGTCGCCTCGCACGTTCCCGTTTCGATACGCGCAACACACGCATCGATTTCGGTGCTGGTCGGCTCCTTCGTACGAACGAGACCGTGCAAGCAGGCGTCGCGATAGTAACGAATACAGGCATCAACGTCGCTCCCAGGAGAGCCTTCGTGGGGAGGGCTCGTGAGACTCACGCCGCATGCAGGCGCGCGCTTGCAGCGCGCTTCCTCGACACGTCTGCACGCATCAACGCCTACAGCATCGGATTCGCAGGCGGTGAGCGAAGTCACGCTCACCAATCCGCCCAGTGCGATGCCTGCGAGCGAGAGAACTGCACCCATGCAAATCGCAGAATGATGTCGCACGCACGTTACGTACTACGAGCCGAAGGGACGGACCAAGTTTATGCTGGCCATCGTGACCTCTGGACTCATCTTGGCTGCGGGACTCGGGACGCGCTTGCGACCGCTTACTGAACACATCGCAAAGCCGCTCTTGCCGATTGGCAATCGCTCGGTGCTCGCGCATATCGCGTCGTCAATGAGCGGGTGTGCGCTAGACGCGATTGCGGTTAACGCATATTTCCGATCGAACGACGTGGCGCGTGAGGCCGACGCTCTCGGGCTCGTTGTCTCGTTTGAAGATAAGTTGCTTGGAACCGCGGGTGGTGTTCGAAAAGCGTGGACGGTGCTTGCGGGAGAGAAGCCGGTCTCGAACATTCTCGTTGCGACGGGGGATGTGCTGACGGGTGCGTCATTTGCGCCCCTGCTCGATCTGGAAGGCGTCGATGCCTCTTTGTTGATCGAACCTTTGCATTGCGGCGAGGGCAATGTGGGCATCGATCGCGACGGCTTGGTCGTTCGGTTTCGCAACGAAGTTCTTAGGAAAGGAGAGGTCGCGGGTGGCTTCTCGTTGGGTGTGCAGTGCCTCTCAAGTTCGATGTGGGCGCATCTTCCAAAGGCGGGTTGCCTAGTCGCTGATTTGTATATGCCGCGGATACGAATGGGAACGCGGGTGCGCGCACACTCAACGCTCGAGTCGTGGCGAGATATCGGCACGCTCGAGAACTACATGGCGGCGAATCTTGACCTGCTCGAAGGGCGACCCGCGTGGGTTGGGGCAAACAGCACCACTGCGGGAGCGACCCTCGACCGCGTTATTGTTGGTGAAAGTGCATCGTTGGTTGCGGGTGTCTATCGCCGGTGTGTTGTGCTTCCGGGAGCAACCGTCACGCAGCCTGGTGAAGATCGGATCTACTGGGGCGACACCTTTGTGCAAGTCCACTAAGCGAACTTCCTCGATGCCACCGCGTTAGTCAATTGTCGGAACGAATTGGTCGACCTTGTTTGCGCCTCCAACGATGCCGATCGCACCTGTTGGTAACAACGCAATTGAAGCGCTTGTACGCATGGTTGGAAGTGTGATCGCTGTCGAGCCGCCGGCGCTGAGTTCGTAGCCAACGACATTTCGTAAAGAATCCTGACCGATCAAGAATGCGCGCACGCCAATTGCTGCCATCTGGGGAAGCGA
>JAHFDZ010000063.1:10743-23777 GCA_023248745.1 Myxococcales bacterium
TTGGATCAAAGAGCCACGTCGGAGCACCCGTGCCGTCGGGCAGCTTTCCGCCCGCGACAAGCACTTGTCCCGATGAGAGCGTCGCACACGCACGTTCGTCCGCGGTGTCGAGCGGTGTTGCGAGAGCCATCGCATTGGACGCATTTGGAGCGAGGAGCTCGAGAGCCGGAAGGGTGGCTCCGCCACCGCAAACTACGAGACCAACACCTGGCACCCACGTTGCGCCAGCGGCGAGGCGGGCCGAATCGAGCGTTGCCACACGCATTGCTTCGGTTCCGACGACCAACACCTGCTTCGTACGAGCTCCCGTCGCGCGGGTTGCCCCGACAAGAACGGGTTCGCCGCTATCGTTGGTCCACGCCTTACCGCCGGCAAGATCACCAAGCAGAGCTCCGGTTGGTAGCGTTGCTTCCTCGAAGGTGGCGGCCGTCGTGTCGAGCCACTCTGCGCGAGTTGAGTCGATAAGAAGCATGCGGTTGCCTTGCGCCAACATAGACGCAGGTGCGCGCGAAATAGCAAATCTGGTTGACAATGGCTGATACGATGCGAGGTCGTACAGCTCGAGTTCGGTCTTCGTCGAAGACGACGACGTGAATGCGATCGAGCGTTCGTTTACGATCGTGAGCAGCGGCGCCTCAGGGGTGGTTGCCAAAGTGCCTGGAAGCGTGACGGCGCGTCCTGCACGCTGAACGAACACACGAAGCGTGAAGCCTGCGACATCAAGGCCTACGAACGGAATTGTGCTGCCTGATGCGAGGCGCTTCTTTGCATC
The DNA here is from genome assembly GCA_023248745.1 of Myxococcales bacterium. Taxonomy (GTDB): domain Bacteria; phylum Myxococcota_A; class Polyangia; order Polyangiales; family Polyangiaceae; genus JAHFDX01. The sequence continues at coordinate 11,516 of JAHFDZ010000063.1, forward strand.
ATCGTAACCTGTAACGAGCACTTTGCTCGCGGTCTTGACGTCAACTGGCGGAATCGTAACAGAACCTTCGACCGCGCGAGTTTCGAGTAAGCGTTGAACCCCGCCGCTCGTGCGTACATCGACCGCGAGAGTCGTAATGACTGGCGCCGATGTCCAAGTTGTACCGTCTTCGACGAGAAGCTCTATTTGTAACTTTGATGGCGACGAACAAGCCGCAAAGAACGCAAAGAACCAAGGGCGACGCACGCATTGCACCGTACTCCGAAATAGGAGCCATCACCCCATGGAACGTACGTGGGCGCATGATTGCAACTTGGCGGTCTCTGTCGCTACGACTAACGATGACGCGTCGATGAGAGCTGGGGATTTTACGGTGCGAAGTCTGGGCAGGCGAAGCGTCGCCACGGTAGCCCGCACCCTTGCGCGAGCGAACGGCCTCACGGTTCTTAGCGGCAGTTTTGAAGATCACTGGGGCAGTACCTTCGTCGGCGCATTTCCTGACGCGCAATCGCGCGAAATTGCACCTCCGCTCGAGCGAGCGACCGACAGACGAGGCCTGAATGGTGCTGCTCCACCACCTCTGTGGGTGGGTCAAATTCCCTATGAGGCGCTGCGCGATATTGAACGATCAAGCATCGACGATCGGGCACCAACCAACATGTCCGAGCCGTGCTGGAAAAGGTATCCAGCGATGATACGAATCGACGCAAAGTCGGGCTCTGCGTCAATCGAAGGCACTCGAGAAGGAGTCGATCGTCTTGGTTGCGCGTTGTTGGAAGGAATAGGTATATCGTCAGGAAACTTTACTTTATCGTCGAATAACGATCCCGAAGGCGAAGCTCAGCATTTGCGCGCTATTGAACATGCGTTGTCGCTCATCGCGCAAGGCGACACGTATCAAGTCAACCTGGCGCGCCAACTTCGATTTGCGTTTTCGGGCGACCCACTCGAGGCGTTCCTTGCGCTCCGTCAATTGTCACCTGGCGCGTATCACTTTTTTGGCTCGAGCGACGCTAACGCAATCTGCGCAAATAGCCCAGAGCTTGCGCTGGCGAGGGTCGAATCTCAACTCGTCACTCGACCCATGAAGGGAACGCGCGCGCGCGGGCAAAGTGCGATCGACGACGCTGCGATTCGCGCTGAACTCGAGACCGAACCAAAGGAGCTTGCCGAACTCACAATGGCGGTCGACCTGCATCGCAATGATCTTGGACGCGTCGCAGCGCCCGGAAGTGTTTCGTTGAAGGGCCCGTTTCAGATCCATCGTTCGCCGACCGTGTGGAGTCGCTTCGCCGAAGTGAGCGCCACGCTTCGAGATAACGTAACACTAACAGCACTATTTCGCGCGGTGCTTCCTTGCGGAAGCGTGACGGGTGCACCAAAGGTTCGAGCGATGCAGGTCATCGCATCGCTCGAGGCCCATCGTCGTGGCCTTTACACTGGCGCATACGGCGCGCTTTCGGCTGATGGGCGCCGCGTGGTCCTCGCCGTTGCGATTCGAACGCTCGTGGTCAATGGAAGCGCCGCAACCTATGGATCTGGGGGCGGAATTGTTGCCGATAGCAAGCCGTTGCGCGAGCTCGACGAGACACGCTGGAAGGCGAGCGCGATCCAAAACTTGGCCTCATCGATCGAAGAGCGTTAGCGGATAGACACGTGGAGGTGAAGCATGACCGAGTCGAGCGTTCGGCACTTTGACCGCATTCAAGAGCAGGACGAAGACACTCCGCGAACGCCTAGGAGCGTGACGGCGTTGCTCGTCGTGCTAGGCGGCGCTTGCGTTGTCTTTGCTGGGCTCGCGATGAACGTCCGACGTTCAGGTCCAGACGTCAAGAAGGTTGACCCTCTTGGTGAACTCGTTGCCCAGAAGTCTAAAGATGGCAAGAGCGCCGACCTAAAGCCGAGTGACGTGACATTTCCAGGTATCCTGAGCGATCGCGACAAGCCGACAACCGCTCTTGCGGCTGTGAGGCCGGGTGCGAACATCGAAGCTCCACGCTTGCCCGAACCTCCGCCACCAACCGATCGACTTCCGGTTGTCCCACTGCCAGCGCAGAATGTGCTTGGTGCGACTCCTTTGGTCACCCATCCGCGTGACGCTCTTACGCGTGCTGCGGTTGAGTCCTCCGAGCCGAGTGCCGATGCTCCATCGGCAGCATCTGGGCACGAAGGTGGATACCAACTGCAAGTGAGTTCGTTTCGTTCGCAGGCTGAAGCGAACCATTTTGCCGATCAACTGCGTGCGCGTGGCCACCGAGCGTACGTGACCGAAGCCAAAGTTCAAGGGCGTGGAACGTGGTACCGAGTGCGCGTGGGACCATTTTCAACGCAGCAGCAGGCCGTTACGTACCGTTCGACGTTTGAACAGAAAGAACACGTCGTTCCCTTCGTTGTTACGCCCACGCAAAAGTGAATGTGACGACTTGGCTGCCGCTTGCGATTCCACTTGTCCTAGTGATCGCGCTACCTTGGTGGATACGTGCGTGGGTGTCGCATATGCGAAACCGCGCACAGCGTGAGGCACGTTTGCAGCTCGAGCGTCAGGTTTCTTCCGAACGAAGTGGACCGGACGCTACTTCGAGATAACGTGAAGAAAGGGCGGTAAGCGACATGGCACGACTATTCGGACTTGTTGGGAATCGACCTGATCTCGGCGGACCCGTGTTGCTCGCCGAATCTGCTGCGCTTTCGGTGCGGGTTAGCGAACCTCCTGCGGGTTGGGGCATGGCCTTTTTCCAAGGCGGAGAAGTGCTCTTGCGGAGGAGGCCCGTTGACGATCGAAGTGAACTCGATGTCGCGAAGCTCGCAGCCGATGTACGCGCGGATGCAGTCGTCGGTCACGTGCGAAGGCCAACGACGGGCTCTCTTCAAACGGAGAACACACACCCGTTTCGATACCGTCAGTGGGTCTTCGCGCAGACAGGCACTGTTCCCAATTTTGCACACGTTCGCAGTCGCATGCTCGAACGCGTTCCAGAATTTTTACGTGGTGGAATTCGAGGCGACACCGATGCAGAGCTCGTGTTTCACCTGATGCTCTCGTTCATGCACGACCAAGGAGCGTTCGATGGCGCAACAGTCGAACCGCCCGCAATCATCGAAGCGATGCGGTCGACCTACTCGCTGCTCGAGAGCTTGGTCGCCGAAGAGGGGTCTGGGGTTGTCGGCCTCAATTGGATTGTGAGCGGCGGCGAGTACGTGGTGGGTGCGAGGCGAGGCGCTTCGATGGCGACAAGGATCTATCGAGGCAAGTCCGATGCAGATACGCTAATTGGCGACGACCTTTCGCTTCGTCGCAAAGTTCCCGAGATGGAACGCATGTACTTTGCAATGGTCGCCAGCGACTTTGACTCTGAGCCACCTCCAACGTGGTCTGTGATCGGCTTAGGCGCCTTTGTCGTCGCGACGCGAACCTCACTCGAGGTTATTGCGTCGTGAGCGCACTGCGAGCGGCATGCATGTTGTTTCTCGCCGCCTGCGCGGCGCGGCCAGCAGCACAGCCCACGGTTTCCTCCGAAGGCATTTTCGTCGAGCCGATCGCGGCGAAACCGGCACCACTGGGCGAGGCGACAAATCGCAACGGAATTATTGGTCTCGCGCAGTCAATCGATCGCCGAACCGCTCAACGGATTGCGACAACGTGGGTCGACGCGGTTCTGAGCGGTAACGCGCAACAACTCCGCGACATTACCGCGGAAGTCATACCGGGAAGTCGTGAGTTGCTCGTTCAGCGATGGATACAGCGCGGGCGCTATCAACATGGCCACACGCGTGACGAAGTGTTCGATCCCGAAACGGTCAAGATCATTGACACGGAGGGTGCAGTCGCCATGGTGTTCGACGTGAAGCTGGAGGGCGCGCCGATGACGCGATCCTACATGCCTCGCCCCGCGCAGAGCAGCGTGCGGTTCAATCTGATTCAGAGCACCGACGGCTCCGTGCGCATCACGAGTTCTGACGAGTGATCAAGGGGCGGCGTTAGCGCCTGAACGTTTCGGGGTTGAGGCCGTAGCGCTTGAGCCAACGATGAATCTGCATTCGCTCCTTGTTGAACTCTCGACTGAGCGCGGTGATGTTGCCCGCATGACGCTCTAGAGCATCACGCAGCTCGTCCTCAGAAGGTGCCGGCCGGGATGAGGGCGCACTTGGCCGCGGCTCCGGAACGGAAGGCGAGCCGTAGCCTTGCATGCAAAAGACAACATCTGGAGGAAGATCCGCAACATCGAGCGTGCCGCTTCGTACGAGTAACGCCGCGCGCTTGATCGCACTCTCGAGCTCACGAACGTTGTGAGGCCAGTCGTAGTGAATGAGCGCTGTAAAGAATGCAAACGAACACGGGATAAGCTTGCCAACATGCTTCTTGCAAAAATGGTCAACAAGCTGAACGATATCTTCCTTACGCTCGCGCAATGCTGGCAGCTTGATCTGTTCTTCGTTGACTCGCGCATAGAGATCGTTTCGAAAACGACCATGACGCGCTTCTTCTTTTAGATCGCGGTGTGTGGCGCACACGAGGCGGACGTCAACTCGCTGCGGTGTTGATGCGCCTACTGAAAGTACTTCGCGCTCTTGAAGAACGCGGAGCAACTTTGCTTGTGCCTCGAGTGGCAATTCGCCGATTTCGTCGAGAAACAGCGTGCCTCCGTCAGCCTGCTTGACGAGCCCGGGTCGATCGCGATCGGCGCCAGAAAACGCGCCACGCCGCACGCCAAAAAGTTCACTCTCAACAAGGTTGGCTGGGATAGCCGCACAGTTCACTGCGACAATCGGACCCGATCGCTCGGAGAGTCGATGAAGTTCATTCGCGATGGCTTCTTTGCCGGTGCCGGTTTCGCCTTGAATGAGGCACGACAGAGGAGTCTTCGCAACCTGTTCAACGATTGCCGCGACGACGTCAATTTGAAAGCCACCCACAACGCCGCGCACCTTGGTCGCACGCCTGAACGGACCCGCTTTGCCGTCCAGCGCGAAAGGTAAGAAGTGTGCAGCTTCAGTTTCGACAAACTTAAAAAGTGCATCACCGACCCGCACTTCATCGTGGTGTTCGAGTCGCTGCACGCTGGTGAGCTTGCGGCCGTTGACGATCACACCATTGCGACTGTTTGTGTCGCTAATGGCATACCCTTGCGCATCTTTGCGAATGCACGCGTGCTCACGGCTTACAGCGTGAACGGGCAAACAGAGATCGCAATTTGGATCGCGCCCGATTGTAACTTCACTTGAACGAATTAGGTAAGCCGGACTCAGCTCTCGGTAGTTCGCCGAGTAGAGCAGCACGAGCCCCGCCTCTACCGCGTCACGTGTGGCCGCCGGACCATCGACCGTTGAAAGCGTGCCGGTCGCATCGGGGCCTGGATCGCTCATCACTTCTGATCGTACCAACGGGTACTCAAAGCCCAAAGCGGGATCGCGGAAAGCCACACTGGTCGCATATTTTTCCAAGGACTTCGTCTGTCCGAACCTTTACGTCAAAGGCGTCGCCGTCATTCGCAATCACATAGTCAGCGTGAGCGGCCTTTTCTGCGGCGCTCATCTGGGCTGAAAGACGCGCCTGCGCATCGGCTTTGGCGGAGCCATCACGCTTCATGAGGCGCTCGAGCTGCACGGCAGGCGCGCACGTGACAACGATGAGTGGGCGAAACATGTCTGCGGAACCATTTTCAATCAGCAGCGCGGCTTCCCACACAACAAGAACTTCTCCTTTGGCAGCGAGCTCCGCGATGCGTTCTGATGCACGCTCCCAAATGCGGTTGTGCGTGATGGCGTTCAGTTTATGCCGATGGGCATCATTGCCGAAGACCAACGCCCCCAAAGCCGAGCGGTCTAGCGTCCCATCGCGCGCGATAATAGTTTCGCCGAAGACAGCGCGAAGCTCTTCAAGCGCCGGTGAGCCAGGCGAAACGATCTCGCGCGCAATCACGTCGGCGTCGAGCACCGATACGTTTCGAGACCGAAGATGAGCGGCGACGGTGCTCTTTCCGCACGCGATCGAACCGGTAAGACCGATGACTCTCATTGTGATAAGTCACAGTGTACGCAAAGATGCCCCTCGCCATGTCACGCGTTTCCCGTCGTACTGTCTTACGCGGACTCGGAGTCGGGCTCCTGGCTCTGGGAGGCGTTGCGACATTCATCCGAACGTCCGGCTACGATTTGCCCGCGCATCGTCGAGGCAAGCTTCGTGTGCTCGATGCGGCACAGTTCACGATCTTGACGGCTATCGCAAGCTGCGTTTGCGCTGCAGATGGCAGTGATGCCCCGTCGATCGAGGAGACCGACGTCGTAGGTTTCGTCGATACGTTCGCGGTCTCGATGCCGGGGAGAATGAGGCGAGACTTGCTTCTCTTTCTCGGCGTCATCGAGCACGTGGCGCCCTTGTTCGCAAAGCATGCGACTCGCTTCACTTTGCTTCCAAAAGCCAGCCAAGACGACGTTCTTTCCGCGCTCGAAGTGCACGACAATGGCCTCTTACGAGGCGGGTTCGCAGGGCTAAAAGCGTTGCTATTTATGGGGTACTACCGCGACCCGAAGACGTGGTCGCTGCTCAACTATGACGGTCCAACCATTGGCCGAGCAGTCACTCCATGAGCATACGGAGCGGGGCCGATCTAAAAGGTCAAGTACGTTTACTATGCGACGCGGTCGTTGTCGGTACAGGCGCTGGTGGCTCTATCGCTGCGCGTGAACTCGCGCGTGCGGGCGCTAAGGTGATCGCTGTCGAAGAAGGTGCGTTGAGTACCTCGGCTGATTTCAATCAGCGCGAAGAACAAATGCTGCCCCTGTTGTTTCAAGATCGCGGTGGCCGAACCACCGATGATCTCGCCATTCGAGTTCTTCAGGGGCGCGGCATTGGCGGGAGTACCGTCCACAACACCAACCTCTGCAAGCGCACGCCAGACGCCATTCTCGAGTTGTGGCACGAGCGCTACCGCGTCACGGGCATGCGACCGAGCGAGCTTGCTCCTGCGTTCGAGCGCATCGAGCGCGATTTGAGCGTGAGCGAAATTCCACTCGCGATGCGCAACCGCAACAACGACATTTTGCGCATCGGAACCGAGGCGCTCGGATGGCGCGGCGGCCAGCTGAAGCACAACCGTGTCGGTTGCCAAGGAAGCGGCTTTTGCGAGCTTGGTTGCGTCTACAACGCGAAACAGAACGCACTTAAAGTTGTAATTCCAGAGGCCGTTTTGGCGGGCGCTGATGTGATCGCCGACGTGCGAGCGGTCAAGATTCTTCACGACTCCAGCCGCGTACTTGGGTTGTATGGCGAGGCCATCGACCGCGAGGGGCGGGTGGTGGCCGAAGTGACGATCGACGCGCCAGTCGTCGTTCTTTCGGCGAGCGCAGTCGGCTCAGCAGCCCTCGCGCGTGCGAGTCGTATACCTGATCGATATGACTTGATTGGTCGACGGCTGCGGATGCACCCAGGGAGCGTCGTCGCAGGTCGCTTCAAAGATGAAGTGTGTGGCGACAAAGGTATTCCTCAAAGTTACGAATGCACGGAGCACCTTTCTTTCGAGGAGGGCAGCGATAAGCGCGTTTGGATCACGACAGCCTTTGCGCACCCGATCGGCACGGCATCGGTGCTTCCTGGGTTTGGCGCGAAGCACATGAGCATGATGCGAAGCTACCGGCACTTCTCGGTGCTGACGGCGATGCTTCATGACGAGTCGATGGGTGAGGTGTACCTAGCACCAGACGGTAGGCCCGCGCTGCGCTACCAGATGAGTCGTTCCGATTGTTTACAATTGCAAAAGGGGCTCCGTGCGTGCGCAGAGTTACTCTTTGCGGCTGGGGCCGAAGAGGTCGTAATTCCTGCGACGCCGCGAGTCGTTGTCAAATCGCGTCGCGATCTCGACAGCATCGATTGGTCGTTCGGCAAGCCACATTCCGTGCCGCTCACAGCCGTGCATCCGATGGGTACAATGCCATTGGGTGATGATCCGCGTTCAAGCGTCGTGAACTCCAGGGGAGAGCACCATCAAGTGCGTGGCCTATTCGTCGCGGACGGATCGCTTTTTCCAACGAGCATCGGTGGTCCTCCGCAAATTTCGATCTACAGTTTTGCGCAACATCTGTCGCCGCACATCGTCGAGCGGTTGCGCCACTAAAAAAGGGACACCGCGTTAGCGACACCCCTTATTTGCACACTATGTTTGTAAATTTAGTTTACGAACTGACTCAGTGCGCGTCTGCTCCAGAATCTGTTCCAGCGTCGCCCAAGCATGGATCCGGCTCTGTCGCACCGGCGGCTGCAATGCGCTTTGGTGCGCCGATTTCGGTCGCATCAAACGCTAGGCCCACGGAGATGGCGTCGCAGTCGCGACCGGCAGCGTTTGTCCCGTCGGAAAACATGTCCGCAGATTGACGAATCTGATCAGCGATCGAATCGATCGCCGAGCCTTGGCAAAGGCTTGGTGAGAAACGACCACCAAGCTTACGCAGACCGTCGATCAGCTTTTCGGCATTGATGACGCCTGCGATACGGCCGTTCGTGGCGGATGCGCCGTTGATGTCCATCGTGATGATCGCTTGCTCGATGTCGAGGGCGAGATCGATACCACCGAATGAGAGGCTGATTGAGACCTTCGTCGGCGAACCGCTGACGAACGTTCCCTTTACGCCGTACGCTTTGTCGAGCACGATTTTTGTCGAATCGATGTTGGTCGGATCGGTGAGCAAGCTTGGCGCCACGGGCCAGTCGTCTGCCGTCGTCCAGGTTGGCTTTCCCGTGTCGGAGAATTTGCCGCCGGCGTAGAGCTTCGCCGTGACACCCTTGCCGGTGAAAGCAGTATCGGTCGGTGTCCAGCCCTTGGTGACGATCATAATGGTGAACTTGCCGTCATCGAGAGCGGCATTCACGTCCGCTTGAGCGGACTGGCGCAAGTTCGCCACAATAAGCATGACGTTGCGACCGAATGAGTTGTCGATACCGTTGTCGCCATCTTCTTGGTTGTTCTTGGGAGCGCCTGCAGCGGCCTTACAAACATCGGTCGAAGCTGCCGTTGTTCGCTTTCCGTCGAGGTCGAAGCCGTACTTTTTCCATGTCGACGTGTCGCCGAGGTAGAGCTTTCGGAGCGCGTAGTTGTGGATGTCTGTGCCCGTAACGACCGGGCCGCTTGGCTCTGCAGGCCAGCGCGCTGAGCTAGCGTTCGCGCCGCCATCGGCAGGGGCGCCACCGTTGCTGCACGCTTGCGTGAGCGCAATTGTAACTATCGATGTTCCAAAAAGTGCGGCGATGCCGACGCGGGCCAGGTTCATCAGTCGAGTCTCCATTTTCAAGTGACGCGCAGCATGCGCAGAACGCTTCCAGCGCACGTAGTTTATGCGCGACCCGTGATAGTGAGCAAGCGCTCATCTCCTATGGAGACACTCATTGGCGCCGAACAACCCTCTGACGCAACGCGCAAGATGCGAGAGATTGGGCGGGTAAAACATCGCGCCAAGGGGAAGTGCTGGCGATCTGGCGGGATATCTGTTCACGCCAGTGATACCGAAAACGCATGGCGGCCGAGTTCGTTCACCTGCACGTGCATTCTCAGTACTCGATGCTCGATAGCGCGCTGAAAGTAAAAGACCTCGTCAAGCGCGTTGCGAAGATGGAGATGGGAGCCGTTGCACTCACCGACCATACAAACATGTTTGGTGCGGTTACATTTTACAAAGCCGCAAAAGACGCAGGCGTCCAGCCGATTCTAGGCAGCGAAGTAGAAGTTGCGGCAAGCGGCCATGGTCACCACCTTCCTCTGCTTGCAACAAGCACGAAGGGTTATCAAAACCTGGCTTGGCTCGTTTCCCAAGGGCACGTTCGACCTGACGCTGCCGGCGGAGGCAGTGCGTGCATCGCACTCGATACGTTCTCAGGGCGCACCGAAGGCCTCATCGCCATGACCGGTTGCATGGGCGGCGTTGTCGCCCAGCGCATTCTTGAATCAGGCGAGGAAGCCGGACAACGCATGCTCGAGTCGCTTCTCGCGTATTTCCCAAAAGAGAATCTCTACGTCGAACTTCAAGACCATGGTCTGCCAGAGCAACCGATCCTCAACGGCATCCTGGTCGATCTCGCGCGCCGCATGGATCTGAAGCTCGTCGCAACCAACGACGTGCACTTCGGATCACGCGAAGACGCCGAAGCGCAACTTTACCTCTCGTGCATCAAGAGCGGCCGCTCGTACGAAGAGGCCAAAGCACGACATCACGGCTCTGCAGAGATGTACCTCAAGAGCGCCGAGCAGATGGTCAACTTGTTTGCCGATCATCCAGGAGCTATCGCGAGCACGCTCGAGATTGCAGAACGCACCAAGGTCAAATTGAACCTTGGCGTGCCGATGCTCCCCACGTTTCCGGTTCCGACTGGCTTTGACGCGAACGGCTACTTTCGGCACGTTTCGGCGCAAGGGCTCGAATCGCGCTTTGCCGAGTTTACTGCGACAGGCAAGAACGTTGACCAATCGGGTTACAGGACTCGCTTGCAGATTGAACTCGACGTCATCTGCGGGATGAACTTCGCCGGTTACTTTTTGATCGTCTGGGACTTCATCCGGTTCGCGAAGGAGCAAGGAATCCCGGTAGGGCCTGGCCGTGGTTCGGGAGCGGGATCGATCGTCGCGTACGCCTTGCGTATTACTGACCTCGACCCAATACCTTACAACTTGCTCTTTGAGCGCTTCCTCAATCCGGAGCGCGTGTCGATGCCCGACTTCGACATCGATTTTTGTATGGAGCGGCGAGACGAAGTGATCCAGTACGTACAGCGTTTGTACGGCAGTGACTCCGTCGGGCAAATCGCAACGTTTGCTGAGCTCAAACCAAAGAGTACCGTCAAGGACGTTGCCCGTTGCCTCGGCATCACGCCGACCGAAGCGCAGCTAATTGCGAATCTCATTCCACGAAAGACGCCAGCAGAGACCTACAGCATTGCGGAAAGCCTCGAGCTCGAGCCACGGCTGAAGGCGAAATACGATACCGAACCGAAAATCAAAGAACTCCTCGATCAGGCTCAAAAGCTCGAAGGTCTTACTCGTCATGCCGGAAAGCACGCCGCTGGTATTGTGATCAGTGAAGGTCCACTTTGGGATCACGTACCCGTTTTTCGAGACGAAAAGACAGGCGCGTACGTAACTCAATATTACAAAGAGGACGTCGAGCAGGCAGGCCTGGTCAAGTTCGACTTCCTTGGTCTGAAAACGCTCACGGTCATCGACATTGCGCAACGAATCATCAACGCGCGACCTGACGTGCAGCGCGAGGGAAAGACGCTAGACCTGTCGAAGATACCGCTCGACGACAAGGCAACCTTCACGCTGCTGGGATCTGGCGAAACGAAGGGCGTGTTCCAACTCGAATCGAGTGGCATGCAACAGCTCTTCAAGGATCTCCGAGCCGACTGTTTCGAGGACATCGTTGCTGCTGTAGCGCTCTATCGACCCGGTCCTCTTGGCACAGGAATGGTTGCTGACTTCGTCAATCGCAAGCACGGTAAGGCTCCAATTGGATCGATGCATCCGCGCGTTGATGAGCTCCTCGCGCCGACGTACGGCGTTATCGTCTACCAAGAGCAGGTCATGCAGATTGCTCAAGCGCTCGCTGGGTACACGCTAGGTGGCGCGGATCTCTTGCGCCGCGCGATGGGCAAGAAGAAGCCCGAAGAGATGGCGAAGCAAAAGAGCATCTTCGTCGATGGATCGATCGCGCAAGGCGTCGAATCAGGAGATGCCGAGCGCATTTTTGGTCTGCTCGAGTACTTTGCTGGATACGGCTTTAACAAGAGCCACTCGGCTGCATACGCACTCATTACGTATCAAACCGCCTACCTCAAGGCTCACTATCCGGTGGAATTGCTATGCGCAATTCTGACGAGCGACAAGGATCGCATCGAGAAGATCGTGCGCACGATTGCAGACGCGCGTTCGATGGGCATCACCGTGTTGCCGCCTGACGCCAACGAAAGCGATACGGACTTCAAGGTCATCTATACGCATCCGGACGGAGATCGAAAAATTGGTCGCACCGAACGGGTAAAGGACGGCTGCGGTCCGCAAATTCGATTCGGACTCGGCGCGGTTCGTGGTCTTGGTGGTGCGGCGCTTGAAACGCTTTTTGAAACTCGTCAAGCAGGTGGACCGTTCGCTGACATGTTCGATTTCGCAGCGCGCGTTGACGCGAAGAAAGTTAACCGCAGCGTGTTCGAAGCCCTCATTCAATGTGGTGCCTTTGACACGATGCTATCGACAAGGAACGTCACGCGAGCGCAAGCTTTCGC